>JAIMBG010000058.1 GCA_023511555.1 Acetobacteraceae bacterium
GCCTTCAGCTTCTTCCGCATCTTGACTTCCAGCATCCTACGCCCCTCCCGCTCCTACCATCGCACGGCTCCCGCCACCTTCCCGAGCGCGAGCAGTGCCAGGACCGTTGCTGCAGTCATGGCCAGCACCAGGAGGTTGGCCAGATCCAGGTTGCCCGCCTGCACCGCGTCGTAGATGGCGATGGAGAGGGTCTGCGTGCGGTTCGGAATATTGCCCGCAACCATCAGCGTCGCGCCGAACTCGCCCATCGCCCGCGCGTAGGCGAGCACGGTCCCCGCCAGGATCCCCCGCCACGCCAGTGGGAGCGTCACACTGGCGAAGACGGCGATCTCCCCCAGCCAGCTGGCCGGCGCGGCGGCTCCCTTGAGCACGGGGACCAGGCCGGCGTCGAAAAGGGGGAGAACTCTTTCCAGGCGCATGTCTTTGGCGGAGAGGAGAAAGACGACGGCCAGCAAGCCCGCCGCAGGGAAAAAAAGCTGGTTGAAGCGGGCCAGGACCTCCAGCCCCCCGCGGGTGAAGAGGTGGGCGCCCAGCCTCACCTTCTTCCCCTCCGCCGGCGGTTCCTCAGGGCAGGCCGGTGGTGGAGGTCGAGGGTCTTCTTCTCCTCCACCGTGGGCCTCTTGTCTTCGCCGCGCTTCTCCTCCACCAGGCTGCGGCCGCTCCTCAGCACCTCCCGGCGGGACAGGTTGACCCGGCCGAGGCTGTCGATCTCCGTGACCTTGACCATGACCTCGTCGCCGACCTTGACCACGTCCTCGACCTTGCCCACCCGGCCCTCGGCTAGCTGGGAGATGTGGACCAGCCCCTCCTTGCCGGGCAGGATCTCCACGAAGGCCCCGAAGTTGGTGATGCGCGTGACCTTGCCCAGGTACACCCCGCCCACCACCACGTCGCGGGTGAGGTCCTCTATCATCTTCAGCGCCTTCTGCGCCGCCTCCATGTCGGCGCTGGCGATGTAGATGCGGCCGTCGTCCTCGATGTCGATCTTGACCCCGGTCTCCAGGATGATCCGATTGACCGTCTTGCCCCCCGGACCGATGACGTCGCGGATCTTGTCGGGGTCGATCTCCACGATTATTATCCGCGGCGCATGGGGCGACAGTTCCGGACGCGGCTCGGGCAGGGCCTGGAGCAGGCGGCTTAGTATGAACAGCCGCCCCTCTCTGGCCTGCTCCAGCGCCCGGGCCAGCGTGGAGGCGTCGATGCCGTGGGTCTTTATGTCCATCTGCAGCGCGGTGATGCCCCGGCCCGTGCCGGCCACCTTGAAGTCCATGTCTCCCAGGGCATCCTCCACGCCCTGGATGTCCGAAAGCACCGCCACCCGGTCGCCCTCGCGGACCAGGCCCATGGCGACGCCGGCCACGGGGGCACGGATGGGGACCCCGGCGTCCATGAGGGCCAGGGTGCTGCCGCACACGCTGGCCATGGAGGTGGAGCCGTTCGACTCCAGCACCTCGGACACCAGCCGGATGGTGTAGGGGAAGGCGTTCTCGTCGGGGAGCACAGCCTCGATCGCCCGCTCCACCAGGGCTCCGTGCCCCACGTCGCGGCGGCTGGGGCCGCGCAGCGGCCGGGTCTCACCCACGCTGAAGGGCGGGAAGTTGTAGTGGTGCATGAACCGCTTGAACTCCTCGTCCTCCAGGGTGTCCAGCATCTGAACATCGCCCACCGAGCCCAGGGTGGCCACGGTGAGCACCTGGGTCTGGCCGCGGGTGAAGAGCCCCGAGCCGTGGACGCGGGGGAGCACCCCGACCTCACAGCTCACCGGCCGGATGCTGTCCGGGCGGCGGCCGTCGGGCCGCGACCCCTCGTCCAGGATCATGCGCCTTACCTCGTCGCGCAGCAGCTTCTTAAGGGCGAAGTCCGCCTGCTTCAGCCGCTCCTGCAGGTCGGGCTGGTCGGCCCAGCGCCGGCTCAGCGACTCCAGACACTCCCGCTGCACCCGGTCGGTGTCGGCCTCGCGGCGGAGCTTGTCGGGGTTCCTGACCGCGGCCCTCAGCGCCTCCCTGGCTCCCTCTTCCACCGCCGCCTCCACCTCGGGCGCGACCTGGAACACGGGCACCTCCAGCTTGGGGCGGCCGACCTCGGCGGCGATCGACAGTTGCCACTCCACCAGCCGCTTTATCTCCTCGTGCCCCACAGCGATCGCCTGGAGCACTACCTCCTCCGGGACCTCCCGCGCCCCGGCCTCCACCATGAGCACTGCATCGCGGGTCCCGGCTACCCAGAGGTGCAGGTCGCTCTTTTCCTGCTGCTCGGCCGTGGGGTTGACCACGAGCCGACCGTCCACGCGCCCCACCAGCACCATCCCCACCGGGCCGGCGAAGGGGATGTCGGACACGGTGAGGGCCAGCGAGGCCCCCAGCGCGCCGCAGAACTCCGGGGGATTGTCCCGGTCAACGGACATGACGATGGTGATTATCTGGACGTCGTTTCGCAGCCCCTCAGGGAACAGAGGGCGAAGCTGGCGGTCGGTCAGCCGTGAGGCCAGCGTGGCCCGCTCCGTCGGACGGCCCTCGCGGCGGAAGAAGTTGCCCGGGATGCGGCCCGCGGCGTACTGTCTCTCCTCGTAGTCCACGGTTAGGGGGAAGAAGTCAACCCCCTCCCGGGGCTGGGCGGAGAGCGTGGCCGTCACCAGCACCACGGTGTCGCCGTACCTCACCCGGGCCGAACCGTTGGCCTGCTTGGCAAGCTTCCCTATCTCCACAACCACCGATCTTCCGGCCAGCTCCAGGGTGTAGGTCTTTTGCCCCGGGAAGAGAAGGGCCTCGGCCGCAGCCTGATTCCCCACTCCGTCGGCGGCGGGCAGCCGCAGCATTTCCTCCCGGTCCAGCGTGGGGTCGAAGCCTCCGATAGCCGCTCCCTGGACCGGAGCCGGGTGGGCAGCGCCGCCCACTCCCGATTGACTAGTCTCCAAGCCCTTGCCTCCTTTCATAAGCCCCCGGAACGAAGCCCCGCCGGCCCCGGCTTACCGGCACGGCCAGTCCGGGCGCACAACAACAAGAGCGGGGGATCCCGCCCTTGGCCGATCAAGCGCTCCTTGAGCCAAAGGTCTAGTGCCTGAGGCCGAGCTCGTCGACGACCCGGCGGTACCGCTCCACGTCCGTGCCCCTGAGGTAGTTCAGCAACCCCCTGCGCTGCCCCACCATCTTCAGGAGGCCCCGCCGCGAGTGGTGGTCCTTCTTGTGCTCCTTGAGATGCTCCGTCAGCTCGTTTATCCGCTCGGTCAAGATAGCTATCTGAACCTCGGGCGAGCCGGTGTCGTTCTCATGGAGCTTGAACTTTTCGATGATGGCCCGCTTCCTCTCCGGTTCCAGCGACATCCCTAAGGTCCCTCCCCGGCCTCTCGCCGCAAGGCCCGCCGCAATACCCCGCCGGACCCCAGGCCGCTACTATTTTAGCACAGATTCCGGCCTTTGTAAATGCGCCGGGCCGCCGTCGGCCCCCGCAAGGTCGCGGAGCACCGCCTGGGCACAGGACACGTCCCGCGCTATCTGGGCTCTGAGCTCCTCCACCGACCCAAAGCGGCGTTCGTCGCGCAGCCGCCGCTCGAAGTCAACCTCCAGCCACTGCCCGTAGAGGTCGCCGTCGAAGCCCAGGAGGTGCACCTCCAGCCAGTTCCGGCCGCCGCCGAACGTGGGGCGCTGCCCCAGGTTCGCCACGCCCCCCCACGACCGTCCCCCCCAAAGCACCGTCACGGCGTACACCCCCGGGGCGGGGTAGGCCAGGGCAGGGTCGGGCCGGAGGTTGGCGGTGGGGAAGCCCAGGGCGCGCCCCCGCCTCTCCCCGGCCTCCACCACCCCTCCCACGCGGTGAGGGCGGCCGAGCAGCAGCGCCGCCTGGTCCACCTCGCCGCCCTGTACCAGCTCGCGCACGGCGCTGGAGCTCACGCACCGCCCCCCGACGCGGATGGGGGGGAACACGGTAACCTTGAACCCCGCCTCCCTGCCCAGGCGGACCAGGGTCCCGGCCCTCCCCTGGCCGCGGTGGCCGAAGGTGAAGTTGAATCCGACCAGCACCTGGCTGGAGCCCAGCGCCCGGCCCAGCACCTCGACAGCGAACTCCCGCGGGCTCATGCGGGCCAGGTCGGGGCTGAAATCCATCACCAGGGCCGTGTCCACGCCCAGCTCGGCCATAAGGTCCAGCTTGGCCTGGGGCGGGGTAAGCAACGGCGGGGCGCCGTTGGGCCCCACCACCTCCAGGGGGTGGGGCTCAAACGTCAGCGCCACCGACCGTCCGCCGCAGGCCGCCGCCCTGGACACCAGCTCCCTTAAGATGCGCTGGTGGCCCCGATGGACCCCGTCGAACACGCCCACCGCCACCAGCCGCGGGCGATCGTCCCGGCGGAGCTCCGCCACGTCACGCACTATCCGCATCCTGCCTGTCCAGCCCCCCTCACCGCGGCCCCTGGGCCAGCACCTTCCGCAGCCTGAGCTCCACGGCGCCGGGGCGCCCCGGGCGCTCCCGCCCCTCGGCCACCGCCACCAGGCGGCCGGCCGGGTCCAGCAGCCTTACCAGCCCCCCCGGCTCAAGTCCGCCGGCGACCTCCGTTCCGCGGTCCAGGACCGGTTGTCCTCCGGCGCTGACCCGTCTCGCCCCATCCTGATCCAACCGGATCGGAGGCAGGTGTTCCAGCGCCCGGGCGGGGTCCAGCAGCCGCGGCTCCAGGAGGCCCCGGGCCTTAAGATCCGCGGCCTCCGCGAGGGTGAGCGCCTCCTCCAGGGCCAGCGGCCCCGCCCGCGTCCGGACAAGGTAGCTCATGTACGCCCCGCAGCCCAACCTCAGCCCCAGGTCCTGGCACAGTGCCCGGACATAGGTGCCCTTGGAGCAAACGATGTCCAGCAGCGCCCGCGGCGGGGGCCCCGGCCAAAAGCGCACCAGGTCCAGCCGAAACACCCGCACCCGCCGCGCCGGCCGCTCCACGACCCGGCCCTGCCGTGCCAGCCGGTAGAGCGGCACCCCGCCCACCTTCACCGCCGAGACCATCGGCGGGACCTGCTCCACCTCGCCCAAGAAGGCGGGAAGAGCCTCGACGAGGTCGGCCTCCGCCACAGGGGAATCAGGACACCGGGGCCGGAGGCTGCCCGTCCAGTCCCCGGTGTCGCTGACCGCTCCGAAGGTCACCTCCGCCCGGTAGCCCTTGTCCCAGGCCAGGAGGAACTCCGCCAGCCTGGTCGCGGACCCCAGCAGCACGGGGAGGACCCCAGCCACATCGGGATCCAGGGTTCCGGCGTGGCCCGCCCGCACCCCCAGCAGCCGCCGCACCTCCAGCACCGCCGAGTGCGCCGTGCAGCCCGGGGGCTTGAGCAAGTTCAATACCCCGTTCAAGCCCCGCCACCCCGCCCGGCCAGCTCCTGGCCCACCCGGCCCAGCACCAGCCCCTCCACCTGGGCCAGGTCGCCGGCCAGCCAGAACCCCGCCGCCCTAGCGTGGCCGCCCCCGCCGAACTCGGCGGCGAGCCTTCCCACATCCACGTGCCGTCGCGACCTCAGGCTGATCTTGACCCGGCCCCCGCCCACCTCGCGGAAGAGGATGCCGACCTCTGCCCCCTCCACCATGCGGGCGTAGTTCACCAGGCCCTCCGTCTCCCCGTCGGTGGCCCCCGCCTCGGCCATCATGCCCGGGGTGACGCGCATCCAGGCCACCCTGCCGTCCGGGCTGGTGCGCAGGGTCTTGAGCGCCCCCTGCAGCAGCCGCAGGTGGCTCAGCGGCTTGGTTTCGTATACTTCCATGGCCACCAGACCGGGGTCGGCCCCCAGCCTGACCAGCTCTGCCCCCAGGGCCAGCGCGGGGGCCGAGGTGTTCTCGTACCGGAAGGAGCCGGTGTCGGTGAGGAGGGCGGCATAAAGACAGGTAGCCATCTCGGCGGTGGGGTCCACCCGGAGGCCTCGAAGCAGGTCGTACACGATGCCGCCGGCGGCAGGGGCCGCGGGGTCCACGAGGTTGATGTCGCCGAAGCCCGTGTTGGTGGGGTGGTGGTCAATGTTCAGCACCAGCCGCGCCGCCTCCCGCACCCGCTGGGGCGGACCCACCCGCGCCAGGTCGCCACAGTCGATCAGCACGGCGGCGTCGTAGCTCCCGCCTACCTGAGGCCAGGGCTGAACCAGATCGGCACCGGGCAGAAACCGGTACTGCTCGGGTAGGGGGTCCACCCCGGCCGTGACCACCCGCTTTTTCAGCCGGCCGAGGCCCAGCGCCAGCCCGAGCGTGGAACCCACGCTGTCGCCGTCCGGCGACTCGTGCAGAAGCAGAAGGAAACTCTCGGCGCGCCGGAGCACGCCCAGGGCCCGCCGCCGGGCAGAGGCCAAGCCCGCCCGGGGCCCAGGGGTTCGCCTGGCCCCCTCCCCCATCGTCCCTCTACGCCCCTCCTTCTGTCCCTTCACGCCGTATCTCGTTCAAGAGCTGGCTCACCCGCGCGCCCCGCTCGATGGAGCTGTCCAGCCGGAACACCACCTCTGGCGTGTGCCTCAGCCGGATTCGCCGACCGATCTCGGTACGGATGAAGCCTCTGGCGCTCTCGAGGCCCGCCAGAGTGGCCTGCTTCGCCGCCTCATCCCCCAGGACGCTGACGAACACCTTGGCGTGGCGCAGGTCGCTGGACACCTCCACGTCCACCACGCTGCAGAACCCGATGCGGGGGTCCTTAAGCTCCCGCTGCAGTATCCGGCTGACCTCCTCCTTGATAGCCTCCCCCACTCTATTCACGCGCTTGAGCGCCACGTCCCTCACCCCGCCTGCAAGGTTGAGGCAGCCGCGCCGCAGGGGCCCACCCGGCCTAGAGGATCTCCAGATCGTAACCGCACACCCAGCCCCTGCCCGTGCGGTCCATCCACTCCACCACCCGGGAGAGAACCTGGTTGGCATGCCGGCCCTCGCTGGAGACGCAGGCCACGCCTAACACCGCGCGCTGCCAGCAATCCTGCCCGCCCACCTCGGCCACGGCCACGTTGAACCGGCGCCTCAGCCTCTCCATAAGCCCGTCGAGCACGCGCCTTTTGTCCTTGAGCGAACCGTTCTCGGGCAGGGCAAGCTCTATCTTCAAGACACCGACAACCATCCGCCCGCCCCTCCTCCGGATCGCTGGCAGGTCACGCCGGGCGGCTTACGGCTTCACCTCGGCCTGGGTGAAGACCTCCAGCACGTCCCCCTCCCGGATGTCCGAGAAGCCGCGAATGCCCACGCCGCACTCGTACCCAGCAGCCACCTCCCTGACGTCGTCCTTGAACCGCTTGAGCGACTCCAGCGGCCCGGTGTGGACCACGCTCCCGTCCCGGACCACACGCACCTGGGCCGTCCTCACGATCCTGCCCTCGGTGACGTAGCAGCCCGCCACCGTGCCCACGCGCGGGATCCTGAACAGGGCCCGCACCTCGGCCCGGCCCAGCACGACCTCCTCCAGCCTGGGCTTGAGCATCCCCTCCAGGGCCTTGCGGATGTCGTCCACCACGTCGTAGATGACCTGGTAGGTGCGCACATCCACGTGCTCCTGCTCCGCGGCCCTTCGGGCCCCCGGCTCGGGGCGGGAGTTGAAGCCGATCACGATTGCGCCCGAGGCTGCAGCCAGCATAATGTCCGACTCGGTGATCGCGCCTACGCCGCCGTGGATGACCTTGATCTTGACCTCCTGCTTCTCCACCTTCTCCAGGGCCTGGGACAGGGCCTCCAGCGACCCCTGCACGTCGGCCTTGAGGATGAGGTTGAGCTCGCGGAGCCGCCCTTCCTCGAACTGCTGGAACAGCCGGTCGAGCCTCACCCTGCCCGCCAGCTCGAGCTCCTGGTGCTTGCGCCGCTCCTGCCTCCTTGTGGCGACCTCCCGCGCGGTTCGCTCGTCGTCCACCACCACCAGGCCGTCGCCCGCCGCGGGGACCTCCGAGAACCCCAGCACCTCCACCGCCGTGGAGGGACCGGCCCGGGAGAGCCGGCGGCCCCGGTCATCCAGCATAGCCCTCACCCGGCCGTGGGAGAAGCCGGCCACGAACACGTCGCCCACCTTGAGCGTGCCTTCCTGGACTATCACCGTGGCGGCGGGGCCCCGCTCCCGGTCAAGCCGCGCCTCAATGATGGTGCCCCGGGCCCGGCGGTAAGGATCGGCCTTGAGCTCCAGCATCTCCGCCATCAGCACCAGCATCTCCAGAAGATCGTCGATGCCCTTCTTCTCCCGGGCCGACACCGGCACACAGACCGTCTGGCCGCCCCACTCCTCCGGCATAAGGCCGATGTCGGCCAGTTGCTGCCGGACCCGGTCCGGGCTGGCGCCGGGCTTGTCGATCTTGTTTATGGCCACCAGGATGGGCACCTTTGCCGCCCTGGCGTGGTTCACGGCCTCGATGGTCTGGGGCATGACACCGTCGTCGGCCGCCACCACCAGGACGGCGATGTCCGTCACCTGAGCGCCCCGGGCCCGCATGGCGGTAAACGCCTCGTGGCCGGGGGTGTCCAGGAACACTATCCGCCTGCCCTTGGCCTCGACGGTGGAGGCCCCGATGTGCTGGGTGATCCCGCCAGCCTCACGGGCGGTGACGTTGGTCTGGCGGATGGCGTCGAGCAGCGAGGTCTTGCCGTGATCCACGTGGCCCATGACCGTGACCACCGGCGGGCGGGGCTCCAGGCGCCGGGGCCCCTCGTCCTCGGTGGGAAGCAGGCCCTCCTCGGCGGGGCGCTCGCCCCTCCCTTCCGCCTTGACCCCGAACTCCGCGGCCAGCACCGACGCGGTGTGGGGATCGATCTCCTGGTTGATTCCGGCCATGATGCCCAGCCCGATAAGGCGCTTTATGGCTTCGCTCGGCCGTATGCCCAAGCGCTGGGCCAGATTGCCGACGGTGATGGGCCCCTCGATGACCAGTTCGCGCGGCTTCTCCCTCTCCAGCCTGAGGTCTGCCAGCCGGGTGCGCCCAGGCCGGACCCGCCGCGGGCGCTCCGCCCAGGCCTCGGCGGGCGGCCTGCGGGCTCCGGGCCGCCGCCTCACCTTCTCCGCGAGCGGCGCCACCTCGGGAGCGGCGACTACCTCGCCTTCCTCCGGCTCTACCGGGGGCGGCGGCTGCTCGGCCGCCTCGGCAGGGTGCTCTACCGGCGCCGATGGCGCCGCCTGCACCCTTTTGGCCGGCGCGGCCGGGGCCTCCTCGGCGGCCGGCTTCTCCACGGGGATGCGGAGCTGGGCCTTTATGCCGTTTATGAGCCCCGGCTCCACCGTGCTCATGTGGTTTCTTACTTCTGCCCCCAGCTGGCCCATGGCCCATATAATCTCGCGGCTGGTGACCCCCAACTTCTTGGCCAGCTGGTAAACCCTCAGCTTCTCGCTCACTTAGGCCATCCCCCCTTGGGCCTCCGCCTCCCCGCTCGCTCGGCCACAACCCCAGGATCGCCCGGGCCAACCCCGGGTCCATCACCGCCGCCACCGCCACCGGGGGCAGCCCCAGGGCCCGGCCCAGCTCCTCCCGCGACCCCTGTCTCAGGAGGGGGCACCTGGCCAGCCGGCAGCGGCGCACCACCCTCCTTGACACCACCGGACCGGCATCCCGGGCCAAAACCACCAGACGGGCCCGCCTCAGCCGGAGGGCCTCGCGGACCGCCCCCTCCCCCGGCGCCAAGCGCCCGGCGCGGCGGGCCAGCCCCAGCAGCTCCAGGCCCTGGCGGGTCAAGGCCGCCTCTCCGACCCGGCCTCCGCCCGCCGGGCGACCTCCTGCCCGAGGCGCTCCACCACCTCCGCGGACACCGGATGGTCCAGGGCCCGGCTCAGCCCGGAGCCCCGGGCAGCAGCCTCGAGACACGCCTGCTGGGGGCAGACATAGGCTCCCCGGCCCGGCCGCTTGCCGGTCCGGTCGACCTCCACCGCGCCGTCAGGCGTCCTCACGATCCGCAGCATCTCCCGCTTCGGCCGGGGCTGCCTGCACCCCACGCACATCCGCATCGGGATTCGCTTCTTCTTCACCCTCGCTCGCCTTCCTCGCCCGGGGGCGGCGCACCCTGCCCGGCTTCGCCGCTGGGGACGGCCGCTCGGCCGGGCCGGCCTCCGGGGACTCAGCCCCGGTAGGAGCACCCTCGGAGGGCCCGGCGCTGGCGGGCCCTCCCCCGGCGTCTCCGGCCGGCGCTGCAGGGGCGACTCGGGCCTCCCCCTCGACCGCGGCAGAGGGCACCGGCTGGGCCGCAGCCCCGCCGGCTTGAGGAGTCTCAGCCTGGTCCGCGGCCGCCGGGGTGTGCGACTCTGCCTCAGCCGGCCGGTCGTGGCCCGCGGCTTCCGCCGCCTGTCCCTGCGCTGCAGCCTCGGCCGCCTGCGCCTGGGCCTGCGCCGCCTCCGCAGCGAGCCTGGCCTGGGTCTCACTCTTTATGTCTATCTTCCAGCCGGTCAGCTTGGCCGCCAGCCGGGCATTCTGGCCCTCCTTGCCTATGGCCAGGGAGAGCTGGTAGTCGGGCACGATAACCCGGGCGACCTTGCCCTCCTCGGAGGTCTCCACCCTCACCACCCGCGCCGGGCTCAGGGAGTTGGCTACGAACTGCGCCGGGTCGGGGTCCCAGCGGACGACATCGACCTTCTCCCCCTTAAGCTCGCTCACCACCGTCTGGACCCGCGTACCTTTGGGCCCCACGCAGGCCCCCACCGGGTCGACGTTGGGATCCCGCGACCACACCGCTACCTTGGAGCGGGACCCCGCCTCCCGGGCCACGGCGCGGATCTCCACCACCCCGTCGTGGATCTCCGGCACCTCCAGTTCGAACAGGCGCTTGAGCAGGCCGGGGTGGGTGCGCGAGACCAGGATCTGCGGCCCCCTCGTGGTCTTCTTGACCTCGACGATGTGAGTCTTTATCCTCTCACCCTGCCGATACTCCTCCCCAGGGATCTGCTCCGGGGGGGGCAGAAAGGCCTCGGCCTTCCCCAGGTCTATGAGTACGGTGCGGTGCTCCACCCGGTGGACTATGCCGGTGACGATGTCGCCCTCCCGGCTGGAGAACTCCTCGAAGATTATCCCCCTCTCCGCCTCCCGGATGCGCTGGACCACCACCTGCTTGGCCGTCTGGGCGGCGATGCGCCCGAACTCGGCCGGGGTTATCTCACTGGTCAGCAGGTCGCCCACGGCTATGTTGGGCTCCACCCGCCGCGCCTCCTCCAGCGACACCTGGGCCTTGGGGTCCTCCACCGCCTCGACCACCACCCGGTCCGCCAGCACCCGGATGTTGCCCGTGGCCCGGTCGATCTCCACCCGCACGTTCTGGGCCGAGCCGAAGTTGCGCCGGTACGCGGAGATGAGGGCGGCCTCTATGGCCTCCAAAAGCACGTCGAGGGATATGCCCTTCTCCCTCTCCAACTGGCTTAGAGCCGCCATGAACTCCGTGTTCACCTTCCGCCCCCCTCTCCGCCGCCTCCGCGGTCCAGGCCCCTGAACAACTCGGCCTCGTCCACCCTCAGCCGGGCGGACGCCACCCAGTCAAGGGGAATGGCCTTCCGGGCGCCCTGCCCCACGTCCAGCAAGAGGCTCTTGCCCTCCACCCCGGCCAGCACCCCGGTGAACCTCCGCTGCCCCTCGATGGGGACGGACGTGGTCACCTGCGCCCTCCTGCCCTTGAACCTCAGAAAGTCGCGCTCCCCCATGAGCGGCCGCTCCAGGCCGGGCGAGGAGACCTCCAGGTAGTACCGTTCGGGGATGGGGTCATGAGCGTCGAGCAGAAGCCCCAGGCGCTCGCTCACCCACTCGCAGTCGGCCGTGGTCACCCCGCCCTCACGGTCGATGTAGACCCGCAGCAGAGGGCCCCGAGGCTGGGAGCCCACCTCTACGCCCACCAGCTCCAGCCCCCGCTCCTTCAGCAGCGGCCCTACCAGCTCCTCTATGAGGCCCACCACCCGGCCCCGCGCCACGCACCCACCTCCCCGACCCCGAACCGCGGCCCGGACGATGAAAAGAGTGGGCCGAAACACCCACTCCCGTCGGGCCGATCCCAGCCGAGACTTCTCCTTCCCCCTGTCAGTATACCACACGCACCCCGGTAAATCAAGGGCTGCCGGCGGGCAGCCGCCGGAAGCGCTCACTGCTGCAGGCGGTAGACCCCATCCTGGCCCAAAAGGTCCCGCGCCAGATGCGCGGCTTCGTACCCGTTGGGAAGCCTGAGATCCAGCTCCAGCTCCACCGTCTCAGGGTCATCCGCGGGTCGCATGGTCACGCCCTTTATGTCTACCCCCCGGCTTCCCAGCACCGTTCCGATCTGGCCCAGCTGCCCCGGCCGGTCGGCGACCCACAGGGTAAGGTGGTGCAGCCTGGGGCGGAAAACCGCCCGCTCCAGCCGGGGCACCAGCACCAGCACCGCCATCACCAGGACGGTACTCGCGGCCGCCGGCCAGAGCAGGCCGGCGCCCGCGGCCAGGCCCACCCCAGCCACCACCCACAGCGTGGCGGCAGTGGTCAGCCCGCGGATGCTGGCCCCTTCCCTCATGATGGTACCCGCCCCCAGAAAACCGATGCCGCTCACCACCTGGGCGGCGATGCGCCCCGGGTCCACGCCGGCCACCCCCCGGTAGAGGCGGTAAACGTCGAGCGAGACCAGCATGATCAGCGCCGACCCCACGCAAACCAGGATGTGGGTACGAAGACCGGCGGGCCGGCGAACGCTTTCCCTCTCCAGGCCGACCATGCCGCCCAGCACCGCAGCCAGGGCCAGCCTCCCTACGACCTCCAGCGCTCCCAACTCATCCCCTCCCCGGCCTGCCCAGAGAGAGCGCGATCTCCCAGTACATTCTCATCCGGGCCCTGAGCCCGCGCCACAAACCCAGCTTCTCCTCTTTCATCCGATGAGTGAGGTTGCGGAGGACGACCTCCTCAATCCTGAGCCCTGCCAGCTTCACCCGGCGGGTGAGCGCCAGCTCCACCCCGTACCCCGTCTCCTGGAGGGCCCCCAACTTCTCCAGGGCCTGCCGGGACAGCGCCCGCTGGCCGGAAAGGTACGG
Source organism: Acetobacteraceae bacterium (assembly GCA_023511555.1). GTDB lineage: Bacteria > Bacillota > Sulfobacillia > JAIMBG01 > JAIMBG01 > JAIMBG01. The sequence goes on from JAIMBG010000058.1 coordinate 12,932, forward strand.
GGCCAGCTTGAGCGCCAGGTCGGTGGCCAGGCGCCCCTTCCCGAACACTCCCATGGTCATGTCCGCCGACCCATCCAGCACCGGCTGGAGCAGAGCCCGGATGTGGTGGCAGGAGAGCCCCACCAGGTCGGCGTCGATGAGCAACGCCACGTCGGCCGAGGCAGCGTGCTCCAGCCCCGCCTTGATCGCCGCGCCCTTGCCGCAGTTTTGCGGCAGCTCGATCACCGTGGCGCCACACCGCCTGGCTATCTCGGCGGTGGCGTCGGTGGAGCCGTCGCTAACCACTATTACCCGGTCCAGGAG
>JAIMBG010000059.1 GCA_023511555.1 Acetobacteraceae bacterium
CTCATGGCCCAGCCCCGCCGAGGTCACCAGCCCCAGCCCGGTGATGACCACCCTACGCAACCTGCTCACCCCCCGCCTTCCCGTCCCGCCACTTGCTGAACACCAGCGCCGCGTTGTTGCCGCCGAAGGCGAAGGAGTTGGTGAGGGCGTGGCGCACCCGATGCTGTATGCCCACGTTCGGCACATAGTTGAGGTCACATTCCGGGTCCGGCTCCTCGAGATTGGCCGTGGGAGGTATGGTGTCGGTCACCACCGCCAGGAGCGTTGCCAGCGCCTCCACCGCGCCCGCCGCGCCCAGGGTGTGGCCCAGCATCGACTTGGAGGAGCTCACGTAGAGGCTCTTGGCCCAGTCCCCGAACACCGCCTTTATCGCCAGCGTCTCCATGCGGTCGTTGGGCCCGGTGCCCGTCCCGTGGGCGTTGATGTAGTCGATGTCCTGGGGCTTGAGCCCGGCGTCGTCAAGCGCCCGCTGCATGGCCTGCGCGGCGCCCCGCCCGTCGGCGGCGGGGATGGTCATGTGCTCGGCGTCGCAGCTCAGGCCGAAGCCGCTGATCTCTGCCAGGATGGGGGCGCCGCGCCGCTCGGCGGCCTCCGCCTCCTCCAGGACCATCATGGCCATGGCCTCGCCCAGCATGAGGCCGTCACGGTTCTTGTCGAAGGGCTGGCAGCGCTGCGGCGCCAGCGAATGCAGGGAGTTGAAGCCGCTCAGGCTCATCATGCTGAACAGGTCGACCCCGCCGGTCAGGGCGGCGTCGCAGCGGCCCCAGCGGATCCAGTCGACGGCCTGGCCGATGGCCATGGCCCCGGCGGCGCAGGCCGTCATGACGACGGAGGAAGGGCCGTTCAGCCCGTACTTTCGGCACACATTGGTCGCGATCTGCGGGGCGGGGAACCGGTAGAAAAGGTGGGGCGGTATCGCGTCCAGCCCCTCCTTCAGCCACAGGGCATCGAGGTACTCGTAGGTTTGGATGGCCCCCAGGGATGTCCCGATGGACACCCCGACCCTTCTGGGGTTGTACTCGCGGGCCAGATCCACACGGCTCGCCTCCAGGGCCTCGGCGCACCCCTGGAGTACCAGGGCGGCGGCAGGGTCCAGGGTGCCAGGGGCGGTGCTGAACTCCGGGGCCAGCGGCCCCAGGAGGCACGCAAGCTGGCTGCGGTAGACCTGATCGATGCCTTCGATGCGCTTTATGCCCAGGGTCCCCGACACCAGCCGCGGCCAGAACTCAGCCACGCCCGCGCCGATGGACGAGACCACACCCGAGCCTGTAACGACGATACGGCGCCTCGCCATCCGCATCACCTTCCCGTCCCGCCGCCTCAACGGTCACTGCTCCGCCTCCTCGGGGAGGCGGAAGGCGGTCTCCAGGTGCTCCACGAAGCCCTTGTCGGAGTAATAGCCCTCCTTGATGTGGCCGATGACCTTCAGGCGCTCCAGAAGATGCGGCGCCTCCCGCACCACCCGGGCATAGGCGTACATCGACAGTTCCAGCACGTGGCGGTCGATGTCGCACTGCACCGGGTTGGCCTTCGTGATGTCGCCGTACCGCGCCAGATGATTGGCCGGGCAGCCCCCTCCGCACAGATAGCGAGCCCAGCAACTGCGGCACGACTTCCGATTCTCGCTGTAGTTTTGGACAAACCTCTGGCGGACGGACTCATTGATGCCGGTGGTCACGTGACCCAGGTGAAAGCGCTCCCGGCCCACGAAGTGGAAGCACGGCCAGATGTCGCCCGAGGGTGTGACCGCCGCGGACTTCCTCCCCGCCAAGCAGTGGTACACATCCTTGTTGCCCCCCTCCAACTGGCGGAAAATGAAGCCGCCGAGGGGGTTTATGCCCAGCCAGTGGAACTTGCCGCGCAGCACGGAGTCGGTATAGGTGGCCGCGATCTCGGTGAACCCCGCCTTCAGCCTCTCCACGTCCACCGGCTTAAACGCGTACGGCTCGGAGCCCGTCTCCCAGACCTTGCCGAACATCACCTTCCAGATGCCCAGGCCCAGGATGTGGCCCACGATCTCCACCAGGTCGAGATCCTGCGGCGTGAGCACCACGCGGCAGCCGATGTGGCGGCCGGCAATGTAGCGCCGCAGGGTCTTCACCCCTTCGATCACCAGGTGATAGGAAGGCTCGCCGTTGCGCTGGACCCTCATACGGTCGTTCGTCCGCGGTGGGCCGTCGAGGCTGATGAGGATCTCGAAGTTGTTTTCGGCCAGGAAGCGAGCGATCTCATCGGTGATAACCGTGGCATTGGTGAAGATGCTGAAATTCAGCTTCTTGCCCAGGGCCCGTGCCCGCTCCTTGGCGTAGGCCACCACCGTCCGCATGAGGTCGAAGTTGAGCAGAGGCTCGCCGCCGAAGAAGCGGATCAGGGCCCCCTCCTCGTCCGACTCCCTCATCAGCAAGTCCACGGCCGCCTGGGCAACGCCGGGGGTCATGTACTCCACCCTGGCCCTGTAGCTCCCCTGGCCGGCAAAACAGTAGCGGCAGGCCAGGTTGCAGTCGTGGGCGACGTGGAGGAACATGACCTTCAGCGGGGTCGGAGCCGCGGCGATCCTGCGCCCCAGCTTGAGGTCAGGCCGGGTAATGAACCCGGAAGTGGCCAGAGCACCAAGCTCTTTGAGCGCGGCCTCGACTGCGTGCGGCCCATAGCGGGTCACAACGCGCTCCCGCAGGTCGCCGTCTTCCTCGCCGGTGGCGTAGGGCAGCAGCTCGTAGGCGGCGTCGCTGAGAGGCTTCACCTGGGAGCTGTGTATGTCCAGGACCATCGGCACACCGAGCTTGCGCACCCGATGGTACGCCCAGTCCGCCGGCAAGAGGCTCACCCTGACACCCCCCCGCTGCTTCCAAATAGTAGCGGATCGCCACCATCTCTGCCGTACCCGCTACGTGACTACGGGCTGAGGACGCCTGCCCTTAGCAGGCGCAGCAGCAGTAGCCGAGGTTGGACTCAACCGGACGGAGGCTGGTCCGAATGTGGCGCATGGTGTCACCTCCTACGCGGTCGTTGCGGCTCGGGGATGGAGGCATAGATGGTGGCGATCCGACATCCTTCAGGCCAACGGCGCATCGGGTCACCGGTCTCCAGGAAGGCGACTCCCGAGCACCGCGGGCAGTTCCGCCATTTCTCACACTCCGCGCACTCCGGCGGGTTGTTGAAGTCCTTCTGGCGCAGGTCCTTAAGGAGCGTCGAGGTCTCCAATATGGTCCGGAAGTCGAGGCGGCGGAGGCTCCCCAGGGTAAGGCGCATGAGCTCGCAGGGGTGGACCGTGCCGTCCGGCGCTACCCGGAAGCGGCTTCGGCCCGAGTTGCACCGGGTGCGGATGGGGGTGAAGGAACCGTCGAGCATGACCTCGCGGAGCTGCTCGTCAGTAAGGCGGTAGTCCATGGGGGAGGGGTCCATGTCGGTACGGGGAAAGAGCAGCACGGTAGACTTGTAGTCCAGGCCGTTGTCAGCCATCAGACGCCGGACGAGGTGGCGCTCATGACAGTTCTCGTTGGTGAGCACGTAGGTGTTCAGGACGCGAAGCCCGCGCTCGGCGCAAAGCCGCGCCCCGGTCACGGTGCGCTCCAGGGAACCCTCGACCCCCGTGAAGGCATCGTGGGTCTCCGGCCGGCCGCCGTAGATGCTGGCGGACACGTGCTCCGGCATAAGCTCGGCCAGCCCGCTGGCGATGTCGGGGGTGATGAGGGTGGCGTTGGTCAAGAGCGTGACCGCAAAGTTCAGCCTGCGGGCGTGGGCGATGAGGTCCAGCATGTCCGGCCGCAGGAACATCTCACCGCCGGTGAACACCAGCTCCAGGCAGCCCAGCTCGGCGAGCTGGTCCAGAAGCGAGACCACCTCTGAGGTGGCGAGGTGCTTAGGCGGCTCGTGGGCAGCGTAACAGTGGCGGCAGCGAAGGTTGCAGGCATAGGTCACCTCGATATCCACCTTAAAGGGCAGCATGAGCTCGTAGGCCCGCCCGTACATGTAGTTGCAGGCGTCAAACGCTTCGGCTTCCCCATCGGCCGCTGGCGGCTCCCCGCCGGGGGCGGGCCGGGGGGACAGCTTGTCCAAGATGAGGTCGCGGTCCGGGCTGTTGAACAGTCCCAGCCGGACCATGTGATACAGGAAGTCGAGCACGTCGGCCTCGAGTTCAGCCCCTCCGTCCCCCTTCAGCTTCCGCGCGTGGGCCACAACCTCTCCAGCGGCGCGGGGCTTCTCCTCCACAAACTCGAAGACGGCGGCGCCAAACCCGTCGAGCACGTGGTAGCGCGACGGGGCCCGGGGGTTGAGGCCGCGAATGAACATCTCGTCCTGGATGCGGCGGTAGGCGTTCTCCCTCGAATTGACCGAGAAGCGCACATCCAGCAGATCCGGCATGTCTATCCCCCCGCGGCGTGATGCGCCGCATGCCCCGGCAGGGCCAGATGCTCCGCTGCCGGCGGCCCCGTGTCGCCCACAGGCCCCTATGAGGCGGCCACCGCGCTACCGCCCAAGAGTTCAGTGACGACCTTCTCGAGCCCCGCGAAGGTCCGCATCTGACTGATGCGGTCCTCCGGGACCTCGATGTTGAACTCCTGCTCGATCAGGACCACAGCCTCCAGGGCCATCATGGAGTCGGCGCCGTGATCCTCGAAAAAGTCCGTCTCCGGGGTGAGCGACGACGGCTCCACCTCCAGAATGCGGCCCATGATCTGCTGCAGTCTCTCCCTCACGCCGTCCACGAGGGAACACCTCCCCCTGAGTGGTAGGACGCACTGCTCAGTACTTGCCGATGCAGCCCCGGCGCCTGGCGACGCGGTCGCACAGGCAGAAAACCGCGAGCCCCACAGCCAGATAAGCCGCCGCGTTGACCAGGAGCCGGGTCACTGCTCCCGTGGACACCAGCGACCCCAGCCTGGCGCCGTCCAAGACCAGGCTGCGGATGACCTCCACCCCCGGCGTCAGGGGCAACGCGCGGCTAAAGCCCCCCACCACGCCTCCGGCCTCGCCGGGGTTGGTGAATCCGCCGAAAAACAACAGCACCAGTTGAACAGCGTAGGATGCCTGCCCTACCCGCTTGAAAAGGAGCGCCATACCGGCGAGGATGTATCCCAGCCCGTAAAGCCCCACCAGGGTAACGCCCAGTACCGGGAACACCGTCCAGGGTATGCTGAGGCGCACCCCGCTTATCAGTATGAGGACGGGCAGGAGCACACCGGTGTAGATGACGCTGACCACCACGTTCCCCAGGGCCCGACCGGCCAGGACGACGACCGGTGATACGCTGGCCATGTACTTTTGCTCGAACGTCCCTAGCACCATCTCGGTGGTGACGTCCTGGCCCATGTTGTTGACGGCGAACATGGCGAAGGTCCAGACGATATAGCCGATGAGGAGGAAGGACTTCACCTCAGCGGTCCGGGCCACAGCCTCAGGGGTGCGGATCGGCGAGAAGCTGACCGCCAGAAAAAGGATGCCCATGAAGATGATGGTCTGCACGATGATGCTCAAGGCCAGGTTGAGGGTGTAGCGTCGGCTTTCTATGAGCTCCTTGTATGTTTCAGCCCATAGCACCGTCAATACGTTCACGCCCCCGACCCCCCCGGACCGTCGGCCTCCCGGCCGGCCCGAACTACATCGAGGAACACCTCGTCCAGGTCGCTCTCTCCCCGGGACAGACTGAGGAAGTTGCAGCCTTCGTCTCGGAGAAGCGACAGCATGTCGAACAACGACTCCCACCGTACGTCGGGCAGGGTGATCACCACTTCGTGGTCGTCGGTGCCGATGACAGCTTTGGGTGCAACGCTCCCCAGGCGCACCCTGAGCCGCTCCAGAGCCTCGGGGGGCAGCTCGGCCACGCGGGCCCGGTAGGACTGGGTGCTGGCCCCCTGGAACAGGGCATGGGCGTCACTGCACGTGAGGACGCGGCCCCGGTCGATGACCGCGACGCGCCGGCACAGGTGCCGGGCCAGCTCCATGTGGTGGGTGGAGAGGATCACCGTCTTGCCCTGGTCGGCAGCCACCCGCTGGACAAGGTCGCGGACGCTGCGGGCGCTTTCTACGTCCAGGCCCAGCGTCGGCTCGTCGAGCAGCAGGATCGGCGGGTCATTGACCAGGGCAACGCAGATGGCCAGCCGCTGCTGCCAGCCCCGGGACAGGTTGGCCGCCGGCTCGCGGGCCAGGTCCTTGAAGCCGAAGTAGTCCAGCAGCCACGCGATGCGCCGCTTAAGCCGCCTGCCGATCCACCCCTTCAGGTGGCCGAAGTAGGTGAGGTTCTCCTTGACCGTCAGCCGCCAGTATACGTTGCGGTTTCCCTCCAGCACCGCCCCCAGGCAGGCGAGGGCCCGCGTCCGCTGGCGAAGAATGTCGAAGCCGCAGATGGTGGCGGTCCCGCCGTCGGGAAGCACGAGACCGCACAGTATCTTGATGAGTGTGGTCTTGCCGGCCCCGTTGGGCCCCAGCAGGCCGAACACCTCACCGCCGCGTATCTCCAGGCTGACCCTATCCAGGGCCTTCACCAGGCGCCGCCTGATGAGCCGCGACACTGCATCCTGTCCATATACCTTAGTAATGTCCGAGACAACGACCACGCCTTGACCCTCCAAAGTGCAATCGGACGGCCCCCTCCGGATTGCACTTGACTACTCCGTATGACAGGATTAGGACGTCTTATACATAGTATAGCATATCTCGCACTGTCTTGACAAGGGGCGCAGATCTTGTCAGGCGGGGGCCGCGGCAGCAGGCCCTGCTACTGATTCCAGGGGGCGCACCCCGTCCCCGACGAAGGGCCCAGGCTCGACCCCTTTCGACAGGTCCTCCTCGATACCTGAGGGGCCAGCGTTGGCTGCGACGCGATCGCCCGAGGGGGAGGCTGAAACCGGCATCCAAGGAACGGCGGCGCGAGCAGGAAATCGAGCCCATCGGAGAGAATATAAGGGTATTAAGGATGGTCCTGGTAACCGGCCTGGAGGGCAGGGTCTGCCCTGGGATGGCCCGGCCCTACTGCTGCGTCGCCAGGGGCAGCAGCCCGGCCGGCACGGGAGGGGTGCAGGTGCCGGGCCAGGCGCCGGGGGCGCTGCCTCCCCACCCCGCCAGGCCGTGGAGGTGCCGCATGAAGCTCGACCCCCAACTGGAAAGGGTCCGCCTCACCTACGACGGCGCCGCCCCCACCTATGATCAGTCCTACCGGCCCGGCGCCGGCCTCAAGGGCCTGATGTGGGAGGCCTACCAAACCGTCACCTGGAAGCTTATCCGCGACCGCCTCCCCTCGCCGACCGCCGGTGCCCGAGCCCTGGACGCCGGAGGAGGCACCGGCCGCTGGGCGGCGCTTCTGGCGAGGGAGGGGCTCCGACTGACCATTCTTGACCTTTCCCCCGGCATGCTGGAACAGGCCCGGGCGCGGTTCGCCGACCTGGGCCTGGCGCCCCCAGAGCTGGTCGAGGGCAGCATAACCAGCCTGCCCTTCCCTGACGGCGCCTTCGACTTCGTACTCTGCGAGGGGGACCCGGTGTCCTACTGCGGGCCCCAGTATTCCCAGGCAATCTCTGAGCTGGTGCGGGTGGCCCGTCCCGGCGCCCACCTGGTCCTGGGGCTGGACAATCGGGTGGCCTACTTCGTCGATCTACTGCGCTCCCGCGGCCTGGCGGAGGCGCTCGACCATCTGGAGCGGGGGATCGGCCTTTGCCCCTATGGTATGGAGGTCATGACGTTTACGCCGCGGATGCTGGATAGGGAGCTCGACTCAGCCGGCGCCGACCTCCTGGAGGTGCAGGGCAAGCCGCTCCTGACCTCGCTCCTGCTGTGGGTGGACCGGGCCCAGGCAGAGAGGGCGAGCGGCGACGAAGGGCTCCGCGCCCGGCTGATAGCGGCGGAGCAGGCTCTGCTCTCCGAGGGCTACCGGGGGTTGGGCGGCCACCTCCACGCCGTGGCCAGAAAGAGGGGCCCGGCGTGACCGGGGCTGGGGCGCTGGAATTGGAGGTCCTGGCTGCCGTCAGGGCGGGGAGGGGGCTGATGGCCTACCCCGTCCGCCTGAGGCTCGAGCTGGGGCCGCCGGGGACGGGCGTGAGCGCGGACCCGGCCCGGTTTTCGCCGGAATGGCTGGAGTATGCGGGCATCGCCATTGAGGCCGCAGCCCGGCTGGCCGAGGCGGCCGGAGCCCCCCGCCTCAGAGCGCCCCGGCAAGTGCCGGCTAAGACAGCCGCAGAGCTGCCCGGTCTGAGGGTGCGGCTCGCCCGCCCGAAAGGCGGAGGGAGCGCCCCCGGGGCCAAGCTGACGGGAAGGAGTGCCTCCCTGCCCCTGGCCCTGGGGGTGCTGTGCCTCCTCCAGGGAGCCCTGTGGCCGGCCCACTTCTATGCCACGGGAGTGCTAGAGGGTCCCGGCGGCCGTCTCCTGCCGGGAAACCCGGAGGCACTGCTGGCGAAGGCCGCCGCGCTGGACCACCTCGCGGCCGCAAGCGGCTTCACCTTCCGGCTGCTCTGCGCCCCGTCGACGTTCGTGCCCCCCCGGGGGCTGCGCGGCGAGGTGGTGGAGGTCGAGGACCTCGCCGCGGCGGCAGGGTGGTGCCTGGGCTCCGCGGGGCATGGGGTCGCGCGGCGCGCGACCGCCCCTGCGGTAAGCGACAGGCCGGTGCGACACTGACGCAGAGGAGGTGAGCCGCGTTGAGCGGAACCCCGCTGCCCCGCATTAAGGGGAGCGTTATGACGCGCCAGGAGGGCGAAGAGTACTACGCACTCAACCTGGACACGGGCGAGCTTTACCGCATGAACAGGTCAGGGTGGGACATCCTGCGCTGCTGCCAGCGGGGGCTCACGGTGGAGCAGGCCGTGGCCGAGATCGCCAGCCAATACGAGCCGGGCCAGGAAGAGGCTATCCTCGAGGACGTCCGCGAGTCCGTGGGGCGGCTTAGGGAAATGGGGTTCGTGGAGGAATGAAGGTAGCCATCGCCTATCCGCCCCACCCCGTGCCGTTCTCCAGCCGGTCCGAGCCGCTGGGGGCGGGCTACCTCGCCGCCGTGCTGGCCCCCCATCACGACCTCCTGCTGGTGGACGGCCACGGGCACAACCTGCCACCTGCGGCCATTGCAGACAACGTCATCGGTTTTGAGCCGGATCTTGTGGCGGTGTCGATGCCCCACAACCCGCAGGTGCCGGCCGGCCGAGAGCTCATCCGCCTGCTGCGGGAGAAGGCGCCGGGGCTGAGGATCGTCGCGGGCGGGAACCTGCCCACCTTCAGGCCCCAAGAGTTTCTGGGACCAGGAGGCGCCGACTTTGTAGTCCGTCACGAGGGCGAGGGGCCGCTTCGGCTCCTGGTGGAGGCGCTGGAACGGGGCCGCCGGGGCGACCTGGAGCAGGTCCCGGGGCTGGCATGGGTCGAGGGCGCAGAGTCAGGGGCGGTGCGGTTTGGCCCCCCGCCCCGGCGGAACCGGGACCTCGACGCGCTGCCGTTTCCCGCCAGGCACCTTTGGCCCTGCTACCCCAGCCCCTACGCGGAGTTGTGTCTTGTGGCCAGCCGGGGGTGCCCCTTTGCCTGCCCGAACTGCTCCACCTCCGAGATGTGGATGCACCAGCGCTTCTCCCGCAGCCCGGAGAACGTCCTGGCTGAGGTGGCGGAGCTTTCCAGCCGCTACCCGGGGTGGGTGCTCAACTTCGTGGACGACTTCTTCACCGCCCAGCGGGGGTGGGTGGTGGAGCTGAGCCGCAGCCTGGAGGAGCTGGGGGGCGGGCGGCTCAGATGGCTGTGCAACACGCGGCCCGACTTCCTGGACCCCGATCTCATCCAGGTCATGGGGAGGAGCGGCTGCCGGGGGGTCTTCCTGGGGGTAGAGTCGGGGAGCCTGCGGGTGCTGGAGGCCCTGGGCAAGCGCATCACCCCCGACGGGGTGATGGAGGTCCTTCGCGCCTGCCTGGACAACGGGATAAGGCCCAACGTGTCGTTCATGCTCGGGCTGCCTTTTGAGGCCGAAGAGGACGTCGCAGCCACGTTGCGGCTGATGGAGCGGATCGCCGTCGAGCTGCCCCGGTGTGAGATGAACCTGCGGCACGTCACGCCGGTAGTCGGGACCCGCCTCTACGAGGAGAGGGAGCGGTTCGGCATAGACATCCTCGACGATGATCAGTTCCACCTAAACCTGATGCGGGCGCGCATCCGCACCCGCCACCTGGACCCGGACTTTCTCAATCAGGCCTACTTCACGGCCCGAATACTCATGGCCCGCAGACAGGCGGCCGTCGCAGGGGGGAGAGGGGTTGAAAGAGTCGCGGACCCGGGGCCCGGCCAGGCTGGTAGCTGAGCTCAAGCTGATGTACCATGCCGTGCGCATCTCGCCCAACCTTGGGGTGCTGCTCTCGGCGGGCATCGTGTCCTGGCTGGCCGCAGGCATTCTGAGCCCGGTGCTCCCGCTCTTCCTGCGCAGCAAGGGCATATCGTTCCAGGGGCTGGGATACATATTCTCCGCGGCGGCGGTCATGCCCGTCCTGCTCCAGCCGCTCATGGGCTGGTTGGCCGACAGGGTGGGGCGCCGGATCATGATCGTCTCCACATCATTCTTCATCTCGCTGGTGCTGCCCGTTTACGCCTTTTTGAGCAGCGTCAAAGGATTCGCCGTGGTGCACGCTGCGCGCGTAGCAGTGGCCACCAGTTCCATGCCGGCAATCAACGCCATGATGGGGGACGTCACCCCCGCCGCCAGCCGCGCTACGGTATTCGGGGTCTACGGCTCCTTCCAGACCCTGGCCTACGTGGTGGCGCTGTTCGGCTCCGGCTTACTGCTCAAGGCGGGCTTGGGCTACTCCGTAGCGTTCTATGTCTCCAGCGGGCTGTTCCTGGTGTCCTCCCTCGTGTTGCTGGTGTGGCTCAGGGAGACGGTGGGGCTCTCCGCCCCCGCCGGGGCCGCCGACGGGGGCGCCGGCCTCCGGGTCGAGGCAGCGCGCCCGCGCCCACGGCTGCCGCTGGTAGAGAGCCTGCGCCTGGTGCTGGGGAGCCGCTCGCTCACCGGGCTGATGCTGCTCCAGTTCTGCTTCGGGTTCAGCCTGGCCGCGTTTCCGGCCTACATCCCGCTCCACGCCGAGAGACTGGGGGCGGAAAGGGAGTGGATCGGGGGCATTGTGGCCACAGCCTGGCTGACCTACGCCCTTATGCAGCCGCTGGGGGGCCGCACCTCCGACCGGCTCAGGCGGCGCAAGGGGCTTCTGCTGCTGGGCCTGGGGCTGATCTTCCTGTCCGTGCTACTTCTGGGGCTGGCGCGGTCGCTGTGGCCGATGATCGTGTTCTGGGCCGCTACTGGCATCGGCGACGGGCTCTACCGGCCGGGATACTCGGCGCTCATCGTAGACCTGGTCCCGGCCCAGGCGCGGGGCCGCTACTTCGGAGCGGTGGGGGCGGCCATGACGCTGGCGGGGGTTCTGGCCCCTCTGCTCTATGGGTTCCTGGCCGACCGCTGCGGCATCCCCTCGGCGTTCCTCGCGTCGGCCGCGGCCCTGGTGGTGGGCTGGTGCCTGGCCTGGGCTCTGATCGCCGAAAAGCCCCGCCCCAGGGGGGAGGGGGCGTGAGGCTGCCGGTATTCACCTTCCAGTGGCATTTCACCGACATCTGCAACCTGCGCTGCCGCCACTGCTACCGGGGCGACGGCGAGGTGGCGGGGCTGCCTCAGCAGCAGCTCGAGGCCATCGCCGCCGACGTGCTGGAGTCGGCCTCCCGGCTCAGGGTGCGGCCGGACCTGGGACTGACCGGCGGGGAGCCGCTGGCCGTCCCGCAGCTTCTCTTCGGGCTCATGGACCACCTAAAGGAGCGTTACTGGGGCAGGGCCCCGCTGTCCGCCACGCTGATGACCAACGGCACGCTGATTACGCCGGAGGTGGCGAGGCGGCTCGCCGCGTACCATCCTCTGCTTTCCGGCGCCCAGGTGAGCCTCGACGGAGCCTCCCCCGCGACCAACGACGCCATCCGGGGACGGGGGTCGTTCGCCCGCGCCCTGGAGGGCATCGCGCACCTGGTAGGAAAGACCCCGCTCAGGGTGGTGATAAGCTACACCTTCCACCGGGGGAACCTGGGCGACCTGGAGGAAATGGTGCGGCTGACAGAAGAGACGGGCGCCCATGTGCTCTACGCTACCCGGCTGGTGCCCATCGGTCGGGGACGGGAGCTGGCGGTCGGCGCGGCGGCGGGAGAGCCTTCGGCGCCAGTGGAACCGGGCGGGGCCGGAGCCCCCAAGGGGTTAGCGAGGGGAACGACGCCCGCAGCGGATCTGCCGGGGCGCGGGCCGGAGCCCGAAGCCGCAGCCAGCCTCAGCTCCGAGGATGTGAGGCAGGCGCTGGAGCACCTCTACCGGCGGGAGCAGGGGTTCGCAAGCGCCCGCGCCCGGGGAGAGCGGCGGCCCCACATCGCCATGGCCCGCACGCTGTTTCACCTGGTCGACCCTGAAGAGGCCATCCGCCGCCTGAAGGCGCAGCGGGAGGCGGCCGACGGGGACGGGGCTGGCCCTCCCCGGCTGGGCAACGCCTGCGCCGTGGGGTTCACCACGGCCACCATCCTGGCGGACGCCACCCTCCTCGCCTGCCGCCGTATGCCCCTGCCGCTGGGCAACCTGGCCCAGGAGCGCTTCCTGGAGATTTGGGGGCGCAGCGATCTGCTGTGGAAGTTCCGGGCCAGGGGGGCACGGCTCAAGGGCAAGTGCGCCACGTGCCGGTTCAACCGGGAACCCCTTTCCGCCCTGTGCCGCGGCGGGGCCGCCTGTATGTCGCACGCCTGCCTGGGGGACTTCGACCTGCCCGACCCCCACTGCTGGTACCGGCCGGAGGGGGAGGTGGGAGGGCTTTGCCCGTGACAGTCCGACCGCTCCACATCACCTACAAAGGGGGTGAGCCAATGTACACCAAGGCGGCCTACCACAAGATCACCGGAGCAGCGTCTTGCATGTGCGTGTACTCGAAGTAGGCGTGCGAGGCGCACCGGCCGGGGGGGGCCCCC
>JAIMBG010000060.1 GCA_023511555.1 Acetobacteraceae bacterium
GCATGAATGCTTGACACCTCCGACTCTTTGTGGGAATCGGAGTGTCAGTTCTCTGGGGGGTGGGTCAATTCATTCCGACGCTACAGGGTCATTTTACACCCGGCGGTGACACTACCATAGATCCGGGGCCCGCGGCCCCTCTGCCTCTCGGCCGGGGGCTGGGGGCTCCCGCTGCGGGGTCAGGGCCCCGCGGCGCGGGCGCGACGCCTGTGCGGAGCTGGACCTGCGCGGGGGACACAGCGGCCCGCGTATCAGCGGGGGGAGGCTGCGGCAGGTGCGTACGCCCTGCCCTCACCCCCCGGCAGGAACTTAACCCCTGGCCGTCGAATCACCCCCATGTGGTCTGACAACATGACAGTCACACACTGCCAGAGGCGGGCCGACCCCCCCACCCCATTAGCCAGCGGCCGGCCTCATAAGCCAGAGGGCGACACCGGCGGCCCCCGCCTCAGTACCGTCGCAGCGTGGGAGGGGTGCCTTGCCCCCTCCCCTGGGCGGGGCGCAGCCTCCGCTGCGACCGGCTGAAGCCCCTAAATGAGGCCGGTCGCAGTGCCGTAGCCCCCACCCCAGCAGGCCAGAGGCGGCCTTTCGGCGGTAGCGGCGGCGCGCGGCGGGCACCACGGAGGGTGAGGGAAGCCGGAAGGGAGACCGGGCCATGAAGGCCATGGTGCTGGAGCGGTTCGGGGAGCCGCTGGTCATGAGAGACAAAGAAACCCCGCCGCTGGGCCACGGCGAGGTCCTGGTCCGGGTGAGGGCCTGCGGGGTCTGCGGGACCGATCTTAAGATCTGGGCGGGCCAGTGGCCCACGGTGCGCCCGCCGGTTATAATGGGCCACGAACCCGCAGGCGTGGTCGCCGAGGTGGGGCCGGGCACGGGCGATCTCAAGCCCGGCGACCGGGTGGTGGCCTCCCTGTATATAACCTGCGGCCAGTGCGAGAACTGCCTGGCCGGGCGGACGACCATCTGCCTTTCCAGCATCCGTCGGCTGGGGTTCGAGGTGGACGGCGGGTTCGCCGAGGTGGTGCGCGCGCCGGCCAGCACCCTGGTGAAGCTTCCCCAGGGCATGCCGTTCACCCACGCCGCCATCCTGCCCGACGCGGTCGCCACGCCGGTTCACGCCTTTCAACGGGTGAGGCTCTCCCCGGGCCAGACGGTCCTGATAATAGGGATGGGCGGCCTGGGGATCCACGCCCTGCAGGTGGCCCGGGCCCAGGGCCTCTCCGTGCTGGCCTGCGACGTCGACCGCCGGCGCCTGGAGCTGGCCCAGGGCCTGGGGGCCGACGCGGCCCTGGACCCGGCGGACGACGACGTGCTCCAGGCCTGCCGGGACTTCACCGGCGGCCTCGGGGTGCACGCCGCCATGGACGCCGTGGGCCTGGCCGAGACCGCCGAACTTGGGCTCAGGTGCCTGAGGATGGGCGGGCGGCTGCTCCAGGTCGGCTACTCCATAGGCCAGTCCGTGGCCCTCTCCTCCTACGAGGTGGCGATGCGGGAGCTGGAGATCGTGGGCGTGAGGGCCGCCTCCCGGGCCGACCTGATGCAGGCGGTGGCCCTGGTGAGGGCTGGCCTGGTGCGGCCGGTGGTGGGCAGGACCCTCCCCCTGGAGCAGGCCAACCAGGCCCTGTCCCTCCTCCGCCAGGGCGCCGTCCCGGGGCGCGTGGTTCTGGCTGTCGACGGGGAGACGGGGGACTGAGGCGGGAAGCGCCGGGCGGCGCTGATTCATTGGGCCGGGGCCTCAAGCGCCCCCGGAGGGCGCCGCTCATCCGGCGGGGTTCAACGGTCTGTCTCAACGCTGGAGAGGAGGATTGAGCCTGTGAGCCGGAAGATTCGCCTGGCCATGATCGGGACCGGCTGGATGGGCCACGTGCACAGCGAGGCGTACCGCAGGCTCGGCCCCCTGGGGCTGCTCCCCCAGGCCGAGGTGGAGCTGGCGCTGGTGGTGGGCCGCCGGGAAAGCACCGCCCGGGAGCTCCAGAGCCGCTACGGCTACACCAGGTGGTCAACTGACTGGCGGGAGGCCGTGGAGGACCCCTCCATAGACGCCGTCGACATCTCCTTCCCCAACGCACTCCACCACGACATCGCCATCGCCTGCGCCCGGGCGGGCAAGGCCGCGCTGTGCGAGAAGCCGCTGGGGCTGAACGCGAGCGAGTCGGAGGAGATGTACCGGGTGGCGGAGGAGTGCAAGGTCCTCCACATGACCGCCTTCAACTACCGCTGGGTGCCGGCCCTGATCTTCGCCCGCTCGCTCATCGAGTCGGGCGAGCTTGGCCGCCTCTACCACTTCAAGGGCGTGTTCTGCCAGGACTTTGCCGCCGACCCCGACGTGCCCTTTACCTGGCGCTTTGGCGCGGACAGCGCCGGGGCCGGCAGCATAGCCACTCTGGGGTCGCACCTGCTGGACCTGGCCCGCTGGCTGGTGGGGGACGTGGCCTCCCTGGCCTCGCTCACCGAGACCTTCGTGGAGGACCGCCCCGTAGAGGCCGGCTCCGCTTCGCGGCAGCCCGTCAGCGTGGACGACACCACCTGCCTGGTCATGCGCTTTAAGAACGGCGCCGTGGGCACCGCCCAGACCACCTGGGTGGCGCGGGGCCGCAGGTGCCAGCTAGAGTTGGAGATCCACGGCAGCCGCGGCTCCCTGATCTTCGACGTCCAGCGCATGAACGAGCTGCAGCTCTGCGAGGAGGGGCCCATAGAGAAGCGGGGGTTCAAGACGCTCTACATCGGCCAGCACCACCCCTATGGGCAGGTGTTCGGGCTCAAGACCGGTATGAACCTGGGCTGGAGGGACAGCTTCGTCCTCCAGGCCTGCGAGTTCCTCAAGGCAGTGGTCGAGGGCACCCGCCCCCGCCCTTCGTATTACGACGGCTGGCAGGCTGACCGCATCGTGGAGCAGGCGGTCGCCGCCGCCAGGAAGAGGGCGTGGGTGGACCTTTAAAGCTGAGGCCCACGGAAGGAGGACCACAGATGAGGGCCATGGTGCTGGAGGAGTACGGGAAGCCCCTGGTGCTCAAGCAGTTGGATGTGCCCAAGCCCAAGGCCCACGAGGTCGTCATCCGGGTGAAGGCCTGCGGCATGTGCGGGACCGACCTCAAGATCGCGGCCGGAAAGATCCCCGACACCCGCATCCCCGTGACCATGGGGCATGAGCCCGCGGGCGAGGTCGTCGACGTAGGCAGCGAGGTCACGAGCCTCAAGCCCGGAGACCGGGTCTTCGCCCACTTCTACGTGACGTGCGGCCGCTGCGAGTTCTGCCGCACTAACCGCGAGAGCATCTGCCGCAACCTGATCGGCCGGGTGGGCTTCGAGGTCGACGGCGGCTACGCCGATTACCTCAAGCTGCCGGAGACCAGCTTCGTGAAGTTCCCCGACAACATAAGCTACGAGGAGGCGGCCGTCCTGGGAGACGCGGTGGGAACGGCGTTCCACGCGCTCTACAACCGCGGCAGGCTGATGCCGTCCCAGACCGTTCTGGTCATGGGCGTGGGTGGCGTGGGGTTGCACGTGGTCCAGGTGGCCAAGGCGTTCAACGCCCGGGTCATAGGCGTGGGCCGCGACCCGCAGAAGCTGGAGCTGGCCAAGCAGTACGGGGCCGACGAAGTGGTCCAGTACACCGAGCCCACGGACGACTACGTGCGCAGGGTGAAGGGCCTGCTGGAGGAGGGCGACCACGGGGTCCACATCGTGGTGGAGACGGTGGGCACCCCCGCATCCATGGAGGCCAACCTCAAGCTGCTGCGGCCCGGCGGGCGCATGGTCATAGTGGGCTACCTCCCCGGCACCACCTTCCGCGTCGATCCTCTGTGGCAGCTCCTGGAGGAGGTAGAGATCCTGGGCTCACGGGCCTGCACCAAGACGGAGCTGCAGGCGGTGGTGAAGCTGGTGGCCAGGGGGCTGGTCCGCCCTGTCATCACCCAGCGCTTCGAGCTCCCGGAGGTCAACCGCGCCTTCGAGGAGCTCCGCCAGAACAAGATCCTGGGCCGCGCCGTGGTGGTGCCCTGAGGCCGAACCGGCGCCCTGGCGCCGAGGCGCCCCCGTAAATCAGGGTGGCACCTCTGCACCACAGGGCGGTGCCGTGACATCAGGGGCCTCCGGAGCCAGGCCGTCCTGAGGCGGACGGTGGTTCGGGCCGAAAGTTCCAGGGGCAGGAACGGGTTTAGCGAGCGACAGCGACATTTGAAGCCAGGAGGTGCTCCATGGGCGCTTTCGACATAAGCGGTCAGGTCGCCATCGTTACTGGAGCCGGCCAGGGCATTGGCCGGGCGCTGGCCACGGGGCTGGCTCGCGCCGGAGCCAGCGTCGCTGGCGTTGACCTGCAGCAGGACAAGCTCAAGGAACTGGAGGCGGAGCTTTGCTCCACAGGGTCCCCCTGCGCCACCTTCGCCCTCGACCTCCGTGACGTCAAGGCGTTCGCTGCAGCGGTGGACAGCGTCAAGGAACGCTGGGGGCACGTGGACCTGCTGTGCAACATAGCCGGGGTCAATCTCCACAAGGACTCGGTGGATGTTACCGAGGAGGAGTGGGACTTCGTCCTGGACGTGAACCTCAAGGCCCTGTTCTTCTGCTGCCAGGCGGCGGCCAGGGCCATGATACCCCAGAAGAGGGGCAAGATCATAAACATGAGCTCCACCTTCGGGGTCGTGGGCTTCCCCCAGCGGGCGGCGTACTGCGCCAGCAAGGGGGCGGTATCGCTGCTGACCAAGGCCCTGGCCGTGGAGTGGGCGCCCCACGGGATCACCGTGAACGCCATCGCCCCCGCCGCGGTGTTCACCCCCGCCCGGGCCCAGCTCTTCTCCGACCCCGCCTTCATGGAGAACCTGCTGCGCAGGCTGCCCCTGGGCCGGCTCGCCCAGGTGGAGGACGTGGTGAACGCGGCTCTGTATCTCGCCAGCCCGGCCGCCGACTTCGTGACCGGTCACGTACTCATGGTGGACGGGGGCTGGACCGCCATCTAGGGGACCGGGGCGGCAGGGAAGGCCGGGGGCCGCCCGCCCTACGGGCGGCGCCCCGGCCAGCGGCCGGTCCCCCATGCCTTACTGAGGGGAGGCGTGAGCCTTGAGGTGCATCGACGTCCACAGCCACTTCATACCCCTGGAGTTCATAGAGGCGGCCCGCCGCGACCCCAGCCGGCTGGGGGTCCGCGTGGTGCAGGACGCCTCGGGCTCGGACGCCCTGGTCCACGACCAGGGGTACAGCTACCCGGTCCCGCCCCGGTTCTACGACCTGGAGGCGCGCCGGGCGGACATGAGGGTGGCGGGCCTGGACTCGGCCGTGCTCTCCGTCTCCCCCACCCTGTTCTACTACTGGGCCGAGGCGGAGCTGGCGGCGGAGGTGGCCCGCCTGTGCAACGACGCCGCCGCGGCGCTCGTGCGCCAGGACCCGGAGCACTTCTGGGCCCTGGCCACGGTGCCGCTGCAGGACGTCTCCCTGGCGGTGCGGGAGCTGGAGAGGGCGGTCGGGCGGCTGGGGCTTCACGGGGTGGAGATCGGGTCCATACTGCCCCAGGCCAGCCTGTCCGACCCCCGCCTCGACCCGTTTTGGCGGCTGGTCTCGGAGCTGGACCTCCCGGTGCTGGTGCACCCCTACTACGTGGGCACGCGGCGGGGCATGGAGCGGTTCTACCTCACCAACCTGGTGGGCAACCCCTTCGAGACCACGCTGTCGCTGGCGGACGCGGCCTGCGGGGGGCTGCTGGAGAGGTTCCCCGGCCTCAAGCTGATATTCGTCCACGCCGGCGGAGCCGTGCCCTACATCCTGGGGCGGCTGGACCACGGCCACCGGGTGAGGCCGGAGACCCGGGCCGCCATCGTCCACCCCCCCTCCCGCTACGTGCGCCAGGTCTACTTTGACACCATAACCCACTTTGGGCCCGCGCTCCAGTACCTGGTCGACACCTTTGGCAGCGACAGGGTGCTCTTAGGCTCCGACTACCCCTTCGACATGGCCGACCCCGACCCGGTGGGCACGGTGTCGCGGCTCCGGGCCTCGCCGGAGCAGCTTGCGGCGGTGTCGGGTGGCAACGCGCTGAGGCTCATTAAGTCCTGCTAGCCGGGAAAGATGCCCTGGCAGCACAGAGAGGGGGCGGGCCGACCCGCGCCCCAGGGGCGGCGATGATGCCCCCGGATCCCCTGAAACTGCTGAACCCCCGGCCCCTGGGCGGGGGTGCTTTCTTAGCGGGCCCACTGCGATCCCCCCGGCCCTGTGCCGGGCTCGCGCCGGCCCCCCCACCTTCCCACCACCCCGTGACCCCGTCCATGAGCCGCACTTCGCCCGGCCAGGACTCTCAACGACACCGGGGAACGGCGGCCCCTGGGTCGCGAAGGCGGCGCTCCCCGGGGACCGGCCGGCCCGGCAAGACAGCCGACAGCGCAGGGGCCAGCAGGTATCCCCTGGATGCGACTCGAATCCCTCCTTGACCTTTTGAGCGGCTGCCCGGGGGCGGGGGGCGCGCAGCCCGCCGCCCCCGGCGGGAAGGAGGCGATGGTCATGGAGGCGGGGCGTACTCCCGGCTGGGCCGCCGGCTACGCCGAGCGGCTGGTGGAGTGGATCAGGGAGCAGGTGGCCCGCGCCGGGGCGGCGGGGACGGTGGTGGCCTCAAGCGGCGGCGTGGACTCCGCCGTGACCGCCGGCCTCTGCCAGCGGGCCTTCCCCGGGGCTGCGCTGGCTCTCTTCCTTCCCTGCCACAGCGACCCCCAGGACGGCGAGTGTGCCCGCATAGTGGCCGAGGCCCTGGGCCTGGAGCAGAAGACCATCGTCCTGGACGGGGCCTACGACGCCCTGGTGTCCGCCCTGGGGGCGTCCGCCTGGAGCCGCCTGGCCCTGGGCAATCTCAAGGTCCGGCTTCGGACGATTGTGGCCTACGCCCACGCCAACCAGATGAACCGGCTGGTCGTCGGCACCTCCAACCGGAGCGAGATCACCGTGGGATACTTCACCAAGTACGGGGACGGCGCCTGCGACATCGCCCCCCTGGGCCGCCTGGTGAAGCGCGAGGTGAGGGAGCTGGCGCGGGAGCTGGGCGTACCGGAGAGGGTCGTCGAGCGCGTCCCCTCAGCCGGGCTCTGGCCGGGCCAGACGGACGAGGGCGAGCTGGGCCTCACCTACGCCGAGCTCGACGCCTACCTCCGCGGCGAGGTGGTCAGGCCCGAGGTGGCCGCACGGATCGAGTCACTGCGGCGGGCCAGCGAGCACAAGCGGCGTCCTCCGGCGGTCCCCGACTTCTAGCCCGACGACGGGACCCGGCAGGCGTACCCCGCCCGGCCAGCGGCATCGGCGTGCCCCCGCCCTCAAGCACACCCCGGCCGCCCTGGGCCGGCCCTACGCCGTGGCGGCGGCCCCCGGCGCCCGGGAGGAAAGGCAGATGGTCCGCGAGGGGCGGCCCGGCACGGCTCCCGTGGAGAAGACCACCTACTCCAGCCGTCCGATCACTACCGAGAGGCCCGACGCGGGGACGGAGTCCTTGATCTTCATCCCCGAGGACAACATCTACATTGTGCTGTTTGCCGACTTCTACGTTGACCGCACCGACATTTAGCCGCCGGCAGCGACCGGCTGGCGGGGCGGCGGGTGAGGTTTCAGGCATGCGGCGCGCGGGCCGCGACCCGGGGGCGCCGTGCCAGGTCCGGTGCGGGCAGGGGAAGCGGGTGACGACCAGCATGGCGAGGAGGCCCACTGCAGGGCACCGGCTCCCTTCCGGCATGGGACGCGGTTCCGCAGGGGCGAGGCCGGCCCGGGCGACTCCCTGGGCCGGGCTGGGGGGCTGGCCCCCGGCCCTTCGAGCCGCGCTCGCCCTGGGCCTCGCCCTCGTCCTCGGCCCCACCCTTGGCCTAGCCCTGGCCCTGGGCGGCGCGGCCAGCGGCTGCGGCCCAAGAGGCCCTGCCCCGGCCGACGCCAGGCTGCGCCAGACGCTGAGCGCTCTGCCCTGCATAGAGATACCGGCGATGCGGGCGGAGGGGGCGTACGGCGCCCCCTTCGTCCGCTCCGTCGTACTGGAGGCCCAGGCCCAGGCCAGGGAGTTGCTCGCCGGGGAACGCCCCCCGCCCCTCGTCATGTTCTTCCGGCAGCTCGAGATGCACTCGACGGCCGCCGGCGAAGTACTAGAGGCCCTGGAGGCCGGGGAAGACGGGGAGGGCCGGACCGGGGGCGGCGGGACGGGGCCGGCCACTCCCGCACCCGGCCGGACCCCGCAGGCCGTCGTTCCTGCGTCCAGCGCCCTGGCCCTGGAGGAGGCTAACACCGCCCTGGCTAACGCGGAAGCTATAAGGGCCTACTTCCACATGAGAGAGCTGGGGGCCGAGGCTTTCAGGCAGGAGGCGGAGGCCAGCCTGGCCGAGGCGCTGACCCAGATCGAGAGCCGCCGGTCGCTGGTCCTTGAAGCCGAGAGGGCCGAGACTTCGCTCACCCGCTACTTCCACCTGCCCCTCGCGGAGCTGGCCCTGGAGGGGGCCCAGGAGCAGGCCACCCAGGCCCAGGAACTCCTGACCGGCGCCGGGGAGCTTGAGGACCGCCTGTTCCTGGCGGGGAGCAACCTGGCCATGATCCGGCACAAGCTTCAGCTTTTCGACTACCTGTGGGAGCGCAGGCTGGGAGCTCCGGAGGCCCCGGCTCTGGACCGGCCGGTCTCGGCGGTCCTGCCCGCACCCGAGCAGGCGGGGGGGTGCAGGGGCCCCTCCCCCTTCCCCCCCGACACTCAGGCCCACCGCCGCTGGGTCGATGGCCAGGGCTACCACGCCGCGGCCGAAGACCTTGCCCGACGCGGGCTGTCCGCCATGGCGCTGGGGGAGGCGGCCAACGCACGCGCCGCGGAGAAAGTCGCCCCGTGGCTGGAGAAGGTCCGGGTCGGCCCGCCGCCCCCCGCCGGCTCAGAGTGCGACCTGGCCGCGATCAGGCGGCTTGTGGCCCGGTCCCTGGCCGAGGCGCGGGACCGCACCCTTCGCCTGGAGGCCCGCGGGGTGTCGCTGCCCTGGATCTGGACCTCCCTGGCCTCGGTGAGCGCCGCCATGGCCCGGTCCGACGCGCAGCTTAGAGCCGCGCTCGGCGCCGGCCCCGGGGCGGACCTCCCCACCCTGGAAGAGACGCTGGCTCTCAGCTACGCCGACTCGCTGGGCCGGTCCCTGAGGTGCCTGTACCTCCTGGACGCGGTGGAGGGCCTGCTGCACTGAGGCGGCCGTTCGGAGGAGGCAGAGGGCAGGTGGGCACTGCGGTGAGGCTCCTGGCCATCGCGGGCAGCCCCCGCAAGCAGGGCAACAGCGACCTACTGGCCGACCGGCTGCTGGAGGCAGCCAGGGCCCGGGGGGCCCAGGTCCGCAAGGAGTACGTGGTGGACTGGGACATCCACCCCGTGTGCGACCCCACCGCCTGCTCAGACGAGGGCGCCCCCTGTTCCGCGCCCGACAGCGCCGGCAGGCTGGTGGAACTGGTGATGGAATCGGACGTGGTGGTGTTCGCCACGCCGCTCTACTGGTACGGCCCGCCGGCCCAGCTCAAGACGTTCATCGACCGACGGTTCCGTCCCACCTGGCATCACAGCCCCCCTGGAGGACGACCCGTCGCTACAGGTCGTCTCCAGCACCACAGCCCAGCAGTACTTGTTAAGCCCCGGCCGTCGTTCAGCCCGGCCCGGCGGAGCCGGTTGCGGGCGGCCTCGGCACCTCCTAGGCTACGGTGTAAGGGGCCGCGCTGAAATTGTTTTCGGGGTCGCTGTCCCCCTCAACGGGGTAGACGGCGGCGCTCAAAAGGTAGCTGTGGCGGGGTTCGCCCTCCCACTCGAAGCGAAGCTCTATGGACGACCCTGCCGGGAGGGGAACCACCTTGACCGGGTCCCAGACCGCCGTGAACGACACTGTTGCCTCCTGGGCGGTCTCGCCTCGATTGGAGACGTAGACCAGGGTTTCCAGCAGGACGCGCCCTTGGGCGGTGCGCACCCTCTCCCAGGTATCGGCGACGGTCACCGCCAGGTTGCGGCGGACCTTATCCGAAGGGGGTGGCCACTGGACCGCGCAACGGGCCGCCAGAGGACGGAACTTCCCCAGGGCTGACAGCTCCCGGAGCGACCCGAACATACCGCCGCGCGGCCCCTCTACCAGAAAGAACCGGTAGCCCTGCCTGACCAGCCGGTCGTGCCACCAGCAGCCCGCCCACAGTTCCCGCGACAGCGCCGCAATGGGCACCGCCACATACCGGCCGGCGAGCCGCTGAAAGGCCCTCACCCTCCCGTCCACCGCCCGTTCCGGTGAGGCCCCCGAGCTTCTCAACCCGATGATCGCCCGCACCGACTCCCGGTCCGCCTCCTCCAGCAACCTCAGCACTTCCCCCTTCAACCCCGTCCGCCTCCTGTTCCTCTAAGCCGCGCGACCCGCCGGCGCGCACGGCGCCCGCCTTCCGGAGGAGGTATATTAGACAGTTTCAGGGGGATTCCTTCCTGAATATCCATGAAATTTCAATGATAGGTGCAAGCCCTCGGGGACGGATGGACGCACACCGCCTGGTGGCGAGGGAGATGGGACACTCAGGGGGTCAGGAGGGCCCCCAGGGCCAGGGCGGTGCAGACCGCCGCCAGGTAGGGGCTGGTGTACTTGAACAGCCACCGCGCGCTGGCCTCCGTGGGTCTAAACAGCACGTAAAGGCTGAGGCCCATGATGGCCAGGTGAAAGGGGGCCAGCAACCAGCCCACCGCCGCGGCGGCCGAGGCCGCGCGGCCGAGAGCCACGGAGAACAGGACGAGCAGCACGCTGGCGCTTGCGATGCACCGGGTGCTCCCCTTGACGCTCACGACCGCCGGCAACATGGGGACTTTGGCCCGCCGATAGTCGCCGCGGTGAAGCAGGGCAAGGCTCCAGATGTGGACCGGCGTCCAGAGCACCACCAGGGCGGCCAGGAGGAGGGCCGGAAGGTCCAGGAAGCTGCCGCTCAGCGCCGAGGCCGCGACTGCCGCCGGCGCGCCTCCGGCAGGGGCCCCGGCCACGATGTTGAGGGGGGTGCGGCGCTTAAGCCACGCACTGTAAACCAGCACGTTGTCCGCCGCGCCGAACAGCAGCCAGAACAGGGCCCACGCCGACCCCGCGAAACAGGAAACCGTAGCGGCCGCGGCAGCGGCCAGCCCCAGGAGCCAGGCCCCCGCAACCAGGGCGTCCCGGGCGGGGATCCTGCCTTGGGGGACCGGCCTCGACCGCGTGCGCTCCATGACGGCATCGATGTCGCGGTCGAGGCAGGCGGTAATGGCATTGCAGCCCATGGACCCCAGGGCCACCGCCAGCGTCGCCAAGGACACCCGCAGCCAGTCCCCGGCGCCCGCAGGACGGTGCATCGCCCCCGAGGCAAGGGCTACGTAGCTGAGGAGGAACACCATCCTGGGCTTGACCAGCTCCGCCCAGGAACGGAGCCCGCCCGGCCGCCGCCCCACTGCCGCCTCCCGCAGAGCCCCTCCCGCGCCAGGCAGACCGCCCCAGCCGCCACCGGCCACGGCTGACCCCACAGTCACCTCTCCCTTTGAGCATCGATCGCGCCCTCCGGCGGGGCGGCACAGGCGCTCCCTGCACCCCGAGGCCCCTGTCCCCCACCTCACCAGGCACCGCCCCTCCCCCTCACCCCACCAGGCGGTACCTTCCCAGTCCGAAGGTGGCCCCCTTGCCCACGTGCAGATAGCTTCCGGCTACAAGGTAGGGCACAAACTCTTCCAGTTCCCCCCGGTAGGTCGCCGACCCCACGATGCCGCCGAGCTTCATGCGTGAGCCCTGCCGCGTGGAATACCGCTCCCAGTCCTCCCACCGGGTATGGTCCTCGGCCAGTTCAACCGCCTGCGCCCGCTCCAGCAGCCCTCTGAAGTCCAGGTCCAGCCTCTGGCCGTGGTGGAAGTAGAGCAGGGCCGAGACCCGGCGCAGAATGTTGCGCAGCAGCACGTGGAACAGCGGCCGTTCCACCAGGTGGTGCTCATACTTGAGCCGGGTCATGGTGAGGAACTCCACGCCGAAAACCGTCGGCTCTCCCCGCCCCCGCCCGCGGGCCCGCCGTACCCGCCGAAGGTCTCCACGGGCGCGGGCTGCAGCGTGTCGGGTGTCATCTCGAGCGGCTGGAACGGCCAGATCATCGAGTGGGAGGTGCCGATCCCCGACGGGTACGACTGCGACTACCTCGACCCGCAGGGGTGCTGGCTGCGCATCCGGTTCGCCTACCCGGCCGGCGTCCAGGACACGACGACCTGGCAGGCGCGCCTGGGTGGCAATCCCGTCCGGCTCGTCGAGTGACGGCTCTCAGACCCGCACGACCGGTCGGCGGTCCTCGATGACCCAGCTCGTCGCGGTCGTCACCGGCGATCCCGGCACGCGCACGTCGTCGACGTAGCGGAAGTCGGCCCGCCAGGCGCTCGGCGTGACCTCGCAGCGCACCCAACCCCGCCTGGAGAGGTCGGCCCACCGCACGTGCGGATTGTTCGCGAGCGCGAGCGGGAGCACGGCGCCGAGCGTGCTGTTGGCGCCCGAGGAGATCGAGTTGCCGACGAACTCGGTGCCCACGACCTTCGAGGCGGGGTCCTCGAAGTCCGCCTTCACGTCGGCCACCCCGCTCGCGTGGATGTCGCCGGTGATGAC
>JAIMBG010000061.1 GCA_023511555.1 Acetobacteraceae bacterium
ATCACCAGCTGCCTTATCCCCTCGTGGCTTAAAGCCCCACCCCCTATCTCCTCCAGCCTCCGCTTCGCCTCGCGGTAGGACGGCCCCCTCGCCGCCTCCACCACGGCCAGCTCCGCCAGCCCGTCGCCCACCCTCTGGAGACCCTGAGACTCAGCTTGCCCTCAACTAGCAGTTCCTTGATCCGATTACGCATGGGAAGACGGCTTCTGTCCTTGACAGGGTTTGGGGCACTACTGCCTTCTAGGGCGAGCCCTCTCTTCCCTCTCTTTCAGAGGGCCCTGTCCTATCCCCCCCGATGAATTGTACTCACATGCCAGGGCAGGAATGGCGGCCGGGACCGGAGAACCTCCCATCAGACGCCGCGCAGGGAGGAAAGCACATGCTCAACGTCGTGATCCTCGGGCTGGTGAGCCTCCTCACCGACCTCAGCGCCGAGATGATCTACCCCCTGGTGCCGCTCTACCTGGTGAGCCGGCTGGGGGCCACGCCCGCACTGGTGGGGCTGATCGAAGGGACGGTGGAGAGCCTGGCCAGCCTGCTCAGGGTGGTGTTCGGGCAGGTGGCGGACAGGGCCCGGCGGCGCAAGCCCCTGGTGATTCTGGGCTACTCGGCGTCCGCGCTGAGCCGGGTGGTGATGTACCTGGCGGGGTCCTGGGGGCTGGTGTACCTGGCCCGGGGGCTCGACCGCTTCGGCAAGGGGGTGCGCAGCGCCCCCCGGGACGCGCTGATCGCCGACGGCGTGCCCCAGGCCGTGCGCGGGCGGGGGTTCGGCCTCCATCGGCTGCTGGACTCGGCGGGGGCCGCGGCCGGGGCCGGCGTGGCCTTCTTCGCCCTGCTCCGCTGGGCCGACGCTTACCGCAGCGTCTTCCTGGCGTCGCTGATCCCGGGGGTCTGCGCCGTTCTGGTGCTCGCCCTCGTCCGCGAGACGCCCCGGGCGAGGCCCTGGAGGGAGGCCGCGCCCGTCTGCAGCGCCACACCGGGCGGGGCCGGCGCCGCCCGGCCCCGGGCGCCAGGGCTGCTCTCCGCCTGGCCCCGCCTGGACCGGCGGCTTAAGGGCTTCCTCCTGCTCTGCTTCCTGTTCTCCCTGGGCAACTCCTCCAACCAGTTCCTGCTGCTCCGCGCCCAGTCCTCCGGCTACTCCCCCGCCACGGTGGTCCTCCTCTACCTGCTCTACAACCTAGTCTACTCGCTGACCTCCTACCCTGCGGGCCGGCTCTCCGACAGGGTCGGGCGCAAGGCGGTGATCACCGCGGGGTTCGCGGCCTACGCGCTGGTCTACCTGGGCTTCGCCCATCCCCCGGGGGTGGCCTGGTTCTGGGCGCTGTTTCTGGCCTACGGCGTCTACTCCGGCCTCACCGATGGAGTGGAGAAGGCTCTAGTGGTGGACCTGGCCCCTGCGGAACTCAGGGCCACGCTGGTGGGGCTCCACTCCACCCTGGTGGGGGTGGCCCTCTTCCCTGCCTCGCTTCTGGCCGGCGTGCTGTGGAACGCCTTCGGCCCGGCGGCTCCGTTCTACCTGGGCTCGGCCACGGCCGCCCTGGCGGCGCTGGGGTTGCAGGTGGTCCTGAGGGCGCCGAGCAGGGGAGGGGCGCCTGCCGGGGGGAGGCGAAAGGGAACGGTGGCACCTGAGTCTGGAGGGAGGGCCTGGGACTGAAGGCAGGTGCGGCGTACCTGGAGGCGGCCGGGGGCTCGGGAGGACGCCGTACCAAGGCATCGTCGCCTTCACCCAGGCCGACGCGCTCCTGCGCTGGGGCTTCATCGGCCCCGACGAGGGCGACCGCAGGGGACCCACAGGTTGGGCGCCGCAGAACACGGTGCCCCAAGGCTGCGCTGCCCCGCCCCCGTGCCACTCCAACCGCGCCGAGGTGTTGGGGCCGGCGAGCGCAGGCAGGGAAATCCGCCGAGCCGTGGAACCGGGGTACCGGGCCCTTCGGGGTTGACCGCCCCCCGCCCTACGGCGCCTGCGCCAGCCGCAATCCCCCTCCCCCACGCAGGACGCAGGCGAAAACACGTGCCCCGGCTGGCCCCGGATACATCAGGCAAAGTGTAGTTTTCAGAGCAGGAGGGTTGATCCCATGACAGCAAAGGAAAACCTCATTTCAGCCGTCGCCGAGGGCCGGACGGAGGACGCCGAGGCGGGAGCCCGGCAGGCGCTCTCCGAGGGGCTGGATGTCCACGCCCTGGTCCAGGAGCTGACGGCGGCCATGCGGGAGGTGGGCGCCCGCTTCGAGCGGCTGGAGATCTTCCTGCCGGAGATGATGGCCTCCGCCGAGGCCATGATGGCGGCGATGGAGGTGCTGAGGCCGGCCCTGGAGGGGGGCGCTGGCGACGCCGCAAGGGCGACGGTGGTTATGGGCACCACCCGCGGCGACATGCACGAGATAGGCAAGAACATCGTAGGCGTGATGCTTAAGGCCAATGGCTTTCAGGTAGTCGACCTCGGGCCCAACGTGGACCCCCTGGTGTTCATCAAGAGGGCCGCCGAAGCCGGCGCGGCGGTGGTGGGCATCTCCACGCTCATGACCACCACCATGCCCGCCGCCAGGGAGGTCATCGAGTTGATGAAGGAGTACGGCGTGAGGGACCGCTACAAGGTGATGGTGGGCGGCGCACCCACCAGCGCCGCCTGGGCGAAGGAGATCGGCGCCGACGGCTGGGCAGAGGACGCGGCCGGGGCTGCCGCCCTGGCGATGGAGCTTGTGGGGGGTGGCCGCTGATGGCCCCGATGTGGGACGTGGTGGAGCGGGCGTTCACCGGACCGTTTTGCGAGGAGCAGGACTACCTCAGCCGGCGGCTGATACCGGCGCTTCAGGCGGCGGTGAAGAGGCACCGCATAAAGTACGACCCGGCCACGCCCGTCCCCTGGGACGACGCCCTGGCCGACGCCGTCTGGCAGGCGGCGGTGGAGCTCTTCCTGGAGGCGGGGGTCTACCACCAGGACACCCACCGCATCATCCTCTTCTCCGAGGAGGAGGTCAGGGAGGCGCTGTATGCCGCGCCCGAGTCCTACACGGTCGGCTCGGGCAGGGACGCCAGGACGTTCGGCCGCCGCGAGGTGGAGGACGCCCGGCCGCCGTTCTGCATCCTGAGCCCGGACATCACCTACGACGAGCCGCTGTTCTTGCCCGTCTGCCTGGCCTATCTCCGGGAGCCCCTGCTCGACGGGTTCTGCGCCCCCGTCCTGGAGAGTTTCCTGGGCGAGAAGATAAAGGCCTACACCCCCCTGGAGCTCGGCGGCTCCCTGGAGCACGCCATGAGCCTGAGGGAGGCGGCGCGGCTCATAGGGCGTCCGGGGGTGTTCCTGGTGGCCGTAGGCACGGCCGAGTCCGACTCCGCCCAGATCTCGGTGAGCCAGGAGGGGTGGGGGGTGCGGCCCACCGACAGCCGCCTGGTGGGGTCCATCACTGAGTTCATGACCAACAACCAGCTCCTCAACAAGGCGGTCCACTACCGGCAGTACGGGTGCTTCAGCGGAAGCCTCACGGGGGCGATCTACGGCGGCTACGCCGGGGGCGCGGAGGGGACGGCGGTGCTGGAGACGGCGTACCACCTAAAGGGACTCCTGGTCCACTTCTGCAGCTACCAGCAGAACTTCCCCTTCCACCTCAAGTACGGCTCCAACACCACCCGGGAGCTTTTGTGGGTGACCAGCGTGTACTCGCAGGCCATAGCCCGCAACACCCGGCTGGTGCAGACCTCCAACGGCTTCGCCAACGCCGGCCCCGGAACGGACATGCTGCTGTATGAGGCGGCGGCCCACGCCCTGGCCAGCACCGTGTGCGGCGCCAACCTGTGGGAAATCGCCACCGCCCGGAACAAGTGCCACAACCGGGCCACGCCGCTGGAGGCCAGGCTGGCCGCCGAGGTGGGCCACGCCGCTGCCAGGATGAGGCTCACCCGGAGGCAGGCCAACGAGATCGTGCTGAAGTTGCTGCAGAGGTACGAGGCCGGCATCCCCGACGCCCCCCCGGGCAGGGAGTTCGCCGAGTGCTACGACGTGGCGAAGGCCAGGCCTCGGCCGGAGTACCTCGACCAGTACCGGCGCGTCAAGCGGGAGCTGGGGGAGATGGGGATCAGGTTCTGCTACTAAGGGGGAGGGCCGGCGCACCCGCGCCTCACCGGGTCCGCCCGGGACGGCCCGGGGCCGGCCCTTTCCCGCAGTCGCCCCGGGGCAGCCCCGGTGCCGCCCCGGGGTCGCCGGCCTGAACCTGAAGGGAGGCAGCCTGCATGCTCATCGTGGGTGAGAGGCTCAACACCAGCAGGAAGGCGGTGGCGGCCTGGGTGACCAGCCGCGACGCCGCCGCCGTCTCGGCCGAGGCCCGGCGTCAGGTCGAGGCCGGCGCCGACTGCATCGACGTGAATGCCGGGACGGCCCTGGGCCAGGAGCCCGAGGCGCTGCGCTGGCTCGTGACCGTGGTTCAGGGGGCGGTGGAGGCGCCGCTCTGTCTCGACAGCGCCAACCCCGCGGCCATACGGGAGGCCCTGTCGGCCCACCGCGGCAAGGCGCTGATAAACTCGATAACTGGCGAGAGGGCCCGGTTCGAGGGGCTGCTGCCGCTGGTCAAGGAGCACGGCTGCGGCGTGGTCGCGCTCTGCATGGACGAGGCCGGCCTCCCCGCCTCGGCCCAGGACGCGGTGGCCAAGGGCAGCCGGCTGGTGGAGCGCCTGCTGTCCGAGGGCGTCCCGCCAAGCGACATCTACGTGGACCCCCTGGTGAGGCCGATAAGTGTCGACCCCGTCGCCGGCCCGTCGGTGCTCGAGGCGATTCGGGCCCTCAAGCAGAGGTTCCCCGGCGTCCGCACCATCTGCGGCCTCACCAACGTCTCCTTCGGCCTCCCCCTCCGCCGCCTGCTCAACCGGGCCTTCCTGGTGGCGGCCATGGCCGCGGGCCTGGACGCCGCCATCCTGGACCCCCTTGACGCCCGCCTCATGGCGCTGATGAGGGCGGCGGAGGCCGTGCTGGGCTTGGACAGGCACTGTGCCAGGTACCTTAAGGCGTACCGAGCGGGCAGGCTGGGGGAGGAGTAGGACGCCCCCGCAAGGTGCGGCCCCCGCCCCGAGCATCTCGGCGGGCAGTGCGGTGGGGCAGCGCCAGGGGCCTGGGCGCCTGGCAGGCGGCCGGCCGGGCCTGAGCGGACAGGCTCACTCGCCCAGCCCTTCAAGCCACGCCTCTATGGCCTCGTCCCCCGCCGCCACCACCCCCCCCTCCTCCAGCCGGCGTCGGTCCTGTACGGTGAGCCGCGACACCTCTACGCCGGTGAGCTCCTTCAGCACCGGGTCGGGCCGGGGCAGGCCATAGAACACCGCCACCTTCCCCCCCGCCACCCCCAGGTGGCGGAACCGCAGGTCTTCGCCGCAGAAGCCGTCGGCCACCCGGGAGAGAACCACCACCCCCGGCCTCATCTCGACGCTCCAGCCGGGAAAGGCCTGGGTCAGGGCCTCGACCCCACGGCCCACCAGGCCCGGCGGCGCCATTCCGGACACCTCCTCTCGGTGTCCGCAGCTCCGGTAGAGCGTGGAAAGGACTACGCGGCCGCCGGGTTCCACACGGGGGCCGGGTGGCGGCGCGCCCTCGGGAGGGGGCAGCCCCGCGCCGCGCCCCGGCACGCCGGGCGGGGGTTGCTGCCCCTGCAGATACTGCCCCAACGATCCACCCAGGCACAGCCAGCCAGAGAGGGCCAAGACGCAGAGCCCGGCCGCCCCCAGGGCGGCCAGGCGGCCGCGGTGCCAGCCGCGCGGTCCCATCCCCGACACCTCCCTGACCTAGCCTGCCCACCCTGAGGGGGAGCCATCCCGGCGATGGCCTCCCGCGGCCGCGCATCCGGCCCTTCCCCGACGCGGGGCAGATCGCCGGCCAGTTCTTTTCCGACGGGGAGAGGGCGGCGCTCTCCAGCCTCCCCGAGGCCTCCAGAGCCGAGGGCTTCTTCAACTGCTGGACCCGCAAGGAGGCCTATGTGAAAGGAACCGGTGAGGGCCTTTCCCGGCCACTCCACCGGTTCGACGTCTCCCTGGCCCCGGGCGAGCCGGCCCGGCTGCTGCGGGTCGGGGACGCCCCCGCGGAAGTGCTGCGCTGGTGCCTGGAGGCGTTCTCCCCCGCGCCCGGGTGGGTGGCCGCCCTGGCCGCAGAGGGAAGCGGCTGGGCACTGAACGGCTGGGACTGGAAATAGACGTCCGCGGCGCCCCGCCTGGCCGGCGTGCCTCCTCCGACCGGCGCCACCGCTCCTACCCCGCGTACCTCTCCCACACCTCGTCGGGGATGTCGAAATTGGCGTAGACGTTCTGCACGTCCTCGTGCTCCTCCAGGGCGTCCATGAGCTCCAGGAGCCGCTCAGCGTCCCGGCCCTCGACCAGCACCGTGGACTTGGGAAGCATGGTGATCTCGGCCCGGGCCACCTTCACCCCCCGGGCCTCAAACGCCTGCCGCACCCGCTCCAGCGCCTCGGGGGCGGTGATGACTGCGAACCCCGAGCCTTCCGGCTTAAGATCGTCGGCCCCGGCCTCGAGCGCGACCATCATGAGGTCTTCCTCACCCATGCCGCCGGGGCCCGGCTCCACCGCCAGGTAGCCGCGCTTCTCAAACATCCAGGCCACGCAGCCCGACTCGCCCAGGTTCCCGCCGTGGTGGGCGAAGAGGTGCCGGATGTCGGCGGCCGTTCGGTTGCGGTTGCTGGACAGGAGCTCCAGGTAGATCGCCGCGCCGCCGGGCCCATAGCCCTCGTAGGTGAACTCCTCCAACTGTTCCCCCTCAAGCTCCCCGGTGCCGCGCCGGATGGCCCGCATGATGTTCTCCGACGGCAGGCTGGCGTCCCGGGCCTTCTGGATCGCCACCTTGAGGCGGAAGTTGGTCTCGGGGTTGCCTCCGCCCCGCCGGGCGGCCATCATGATCTCCCGCCCCAGCTTGGAGTAAAGCCGGCCCTTCTTCGCGTCCACCTGGGCCTTGCGGTGCTTGATGTTGGCCCACTTGGAGTGACCGGACATGGCGCTTCCCCCTCCTTGCAGCCGCCGCGCCGCCGGCCGCCCCGGTCATCGCCCGGCCGCGGCGCGCCCTAAGAAAACCAGCCCGGCCCTTTGCCGTACCGGCCCCAGGGGACCGCGCCGGGGGGAGGCTTGCGCTTGTGCTGATTAAGCTGATACCTCTCTTTTCCCGCCTGCCCGTCCATTCTCCCACCGCAGGCGTCCCCGCCTGCCGACTGCAGCCCTTTTGCCGCAGCGCCGCGACCGCAGGCCCCCGAGCGGCAGCTCACCTGCGCGGGCGCCCAGCCCTCACCTGGGCCCCCCCTCCGGTCCGAACACGAACTCCATGCACTCCCTGACCTCGCCCCCGGGCATGGCCACCACCAGCCGGCCGGGCCACACCTTCCCCTCCCTGATGCGAAACGCCCTCACCGTCGGCTCCCGCCCCAGGGCCAGGATCAGGTAGGCGATGTCAGGGTAGTAGGCCATCTCTACGTCGCGGGGCGAGGGCACCGCCTCGCCGCCGGGGTGGGAGTGATAGATGCCCACGAGCGTCTCGCCCCGCTGCTCTATGTCCTGAAACGCCCGGTACTGGCCGGTGGGGGAGGCGAAGAAGCGGTTGGGGTCCTTCTCCAGGTTGCGCAGGGGGTAGACCCGGGTCACCCAGCCGTCCCGGCCCGAGAGCAGGCCGCACACCTCCCGGGGCGCCCCCCGGCGCCCGTGGTTTAAGATCTGCCGCAGCTTATCCACCCCGATGCCCAGCAATCCCGTCACTCCCCGCTGCACACCGGGCAGCGGGGATCGCGCCGCACCGGCACCACCTGGAAGTCGCCCGAAAGCCCGTCGTAGAGCAGCAGCCGCCCCACCAGCGGCGTACCCAAGCCCAGCAGCACCTTGAGGCACTCCACGGCCTGGATCGTCCCCACCACGCCCGGCGTCGCCCCTAGGATCCCCTCCACACCGGGATCGGGTGCCGCCCCCTCCGGCGGGGGGGCGGGGAAAAGGCAGCAGTAGCAGGGCCCCTGCCCCTGGCACAGCACCGACACCTGCCCCGAGTACCGGAGGACAGCCCCGTGCACCAGCGGCCGGCCCAGCCGCACACACACCTCGTTGAGCAGGTAGCGGGTAGGGAAGTTGTCGGTGGCGTCCACCACCAGGTCGTAGCCGGCTACGATGCGGCGCGCGGCCGAGGCGCCGAGCGCCTCGGGGTAGGCCGCAACGCTCACACCCGGGTTCTGCGAGAGCACCCGGCGCCGGGCCACCTCCGCCTTGGGCAGGCCGACGTCAGCCGGGCCATAGAGTATCTGCCGGTGAAGGTTGGAGGGCTCCACCCGGTCACGGTCAACGATGCCCAGCGTGCCCACGCCGGCCGCGGCCAGGTAGCTGAGCACGGCCGAGCCCAGGCCGCCCGCCCCCACCACCAGCACCCGGCTGCGGAGCAACCTCTCCTGCCCGGCAGCCCCCACCTCCCTCAGGGCCACCTGCCGGGCATACCTCTCCGCCTGCTCCGCCGTGAGCAACCCCCGCACCCCCGTTCCCGCACCAGGCCGCGCTTGCCCGGGCGGGGCACCCCTCCCCCGCCCCGGCTCTCCCGACCTCAGATCGGCCTGGGGCCCCATCCGGTGCCGATTTCATCCTACCAGACCTCCGGCGCGGCGTCAACCTGGGCCGGGCGCTCAGCCCTCCCCGGTCCGCACCCCGGCTGGCGCCCCGGGGCGGCTGGCGGCCGAAGCCACCCATCACCCAGCCGGGGCGGGCGCCCCCCTCCGCCCGCCACGCCCCGGGCGGCGCAGTTGACGGCGCCCCGCGCCGCGTCACCCGGCGGGGAGCGCCCACCCCGCCGCCAGGGCCGAGACCA
The DNA here is from genome assembly GCA_023511555.1 of Acetobacteraceae bacterium. Taxonomy (GTDB): domain Bacteria; phylum Bacillota; class Sulfobacillia; order JAIMBG01; family JAIMBG01; genus JAIMBG01. Next base: position 8,813 of record JAIMBG010000061.1, read on the forward strand.
GCAGGAAGGCCAGCTCCGCCGCCTCGCCCACCGCCCCGTACACGTCGCCGCTCAAGCCCCCGAGCCGGCGCGCCACCGCTCTCGCCACGGCGTGCCCGCAAAGCAGCGCCACGACCAGGCCCGCCCCCAGCGCCACCGCGGCCGCCCAGGCCCCAGGGACGCCGGGGCCCCAGCCCCAAGCCCAGAGCGCCGCTCCCAGCCCCAAAGACAGCCCCAGCGACGCCGACACCCCCCTGAGGCCCACCTTCCGGGCAAAGGCTTGACCCAGGCCCGGCCCTGAGCCGGCGGCGGGGAAGGCGGCCATGGCGAGCACCATCGCCTGGCGACCCGCCACTGCCGCCACCACCAGGGACGGCCCCCGCAGCCCCCCCTCCAGCGAGGCGTAGACAGCAAACCTAAGGAGCAGGGCCAGGACCAGCGCCGCAGCCCCCAGCGCGCCCACCGCCCCCTGGCGCATGATCTCAAGCGCCCGCCCGCCCCGCTCCCGGCTGAACAAGCCGTCGCAGGTGTCGGCCAGCCCGTCGAGGTGGAGACCGCCGGTAAGCGCAAACAGCGCCAGCATCAGCAGGGCTGCGCGCAAGAGGGGCCCGAGGAGGGGGGCCGAAGCCCAATCCAGGCCCCAGAGCGCCGCGCCCAGGGCGGCGCCGGCCAGGGGGAAGTACGGGGCGCACCGCGGCAGCTCCTCCTCACGGCCGCCAGCCCGCGGAGACACGGGAAGGGTGGTGAGCAGGGCAAACGCCCCGGCCAGGTCGCGCCAGGGGCGGGCCGCTGGAGGCTGGGCCCCTCCGGCGCAGCGGCCCAGACCCCGCGGGCTCACCGCCCCCCGCCCCCCTCCACACCCGCCTGAGACCGGCCCTTCGGCCCTGGGCCGCCGCGGCCGAGGGCCTCAACAAGGAGCCCCACCGGCGTGACCGGCCGGCCCCAGGGGGCAAGCGCCCGCTGCAGCAAGGAGAGCGCCGCCGGGGCCGCCGTGACCAGGAAGCAGGTGGCCGGGCCGGCGGAGGCGCAGAGGTCGAGGGCGCCGGCGGCCCCAGGGGCGAAACCGCAGCCGGAGCGGTGGGCCAGGCCCTCGGCCTCGGCGGCTATCCCCCGCGAGCCCACGGGGACCGCGTCCCCCACCCCGGGGCAGGCCAGGGCCAGCCTGAGGGTGGGGATGTCGGCGATCGCGGGGTCCTCCAGGGCCACCCCGGCTCCCACCCGGGGAAGGCCCACGGCACAGACCAGGTCCCCGGGCCGGCCCCGGCCCCAGCGGGGCCGGGCCAGCGTGCCCAGGGCGAACACCCCCAGGCCGGTCTGCGACGTGGGTACGTTCTTCTCCGTGCTGCCCAGAAGAGCCGCCCCGGGATCGAGGCCGGCCTGGGCCACCTCGTCGCGCACCCCGGCCATTATGCCGCCCCCCGTCGGCTCCGGCTCCACGCAAAGGGCGCACACCACCAGGAAGGGCTCGGCCCCCAGCGCCACAAGCTCCATGAGCGGCACCCTGCAGGTGAACCTCCCCACCACGTAGGCCGGCGCGGGCACGCGGTCCTGCGGCTTGGGGCCGATGGCGCCCAGAGAGTCGCAGGCCACGGCCAAAAGGGCCCCGCCTGGCAGCTTCATCGCCGCGACATCGCCGTACCGCTTCACCGAAGCGCCCCGCAGGCGGAGGGCAGGGGGATCGCCGGCGGCCCCGGAGAAGGCCCCGGTCCCCAGCCTCACGGGGCCGTCCCCCCGGCACCTGTTCCTCCAGGCCCAGAGGGCCCGTCCGGCCCGGCGCCACCCGCCGATAAATCCTCGCCCCCGCCCGCCCCGGCCGGGCCCCCGCGCCGCTCTAGAAACGGCGCCGGCCCCCGCCGCGGCAGCAGCCGGGCACGGGTGGCCCCGAGCCACGCCAGCGCGGCCAGGCCCACGTTCACCGCGCTGGCGACGAACAGCGGCGACCCCATGGCGGCAAAGAAAGCCGGCCCGAAGCCGGGGATGAGGATGAACAGGGCGGGAAAGGCAAACCCGTTCAGCAGCACCGCGCCGGCGCACGCCGCCCAGGCCCCGGCCAGGCGCAGCAGTCCCGCCGCCGCCGCGGCGCAGCCCGCCATGCCCAGCGCGATGAAGAGGTGGATGGGGAGCCCCAGGGGGAAGCCCGCCGTGAGCGCGGTAAGGAGGTGCCCTATCCCCGCCACCAGGCCGCCGTCCGCGCCGCCGAACCCCAGGGCCGCGAAGTATCCCGGGGCCGAGTCCAGGGCGGGGGTCCCAGTGAGGCTGGGGATCTTGACGTACGACCCCGCCGCCGAGAGCGCCACCAGCAGGGCCAGCCTGGCTGCCCGCCTTGCTCCCCAGGCACCGCTCGCCCTCACCGCCGACCCTCCCCCACTGCCAGGACGCCCCGCTCCGGGGCTCGCCGCCCGGCCATAAGCGCCCCCCGGGCCGGCGCCCGCCCCTCCGTCACCGGGGCGCCCCGCGCTCAGGCCCGCCTCGCCGCCGCGGCCTCCGGGCGCACGGGCCGCCCCCTCCCTGCCGAATCCCTCCTCCGCCACCCGGCATCACCCCCGCAGGCGGGGCCCCCCCGCGGCCCCCGCGTAACGGGAGGGGGATGCCCGCCACCATGAGGTAAACCTCGTCGGCCTCGGACGCCAGGGCCTGGTTGGCCCAGCCCAGGGCATCGCGGAACAGGCGCCCCAAGGGGTTGGCCGGAACCAGACCCAGGCCCACCTCGTTGGAGACCATCACCACGTCGCTACCCGCGTTGAGCGCCGCCCCTACCGCCCGAATGAGCCGCCCCACCCCGCGCCGGGCGGCAACGAGCGCCCGGGAGGCGGCCCGGGGGTCGATCTCCCCGGGCGGGTCCGGCCCCAGCTCCTTGAGGAGCAGGTTGGACACCAGCAGGGCGACGCAGTCCACCAGGAGCGTTGAGCCGGCGCGGGCCCCACGCCGCACCGCCTCGTCCGGCCTCAACCCCTCCTCCACCGTCTCCCAGCCCCGGGGCCGGCGCCTCCTGTGCTCTTCGATCCTGGCCGCCATCTCGGCGTCGCCGGGGCCTCCCGTCGCCACGTAGGTGACGCACCCCCCGCCGCTGCAGGCGCAGCGCTCGGCGAACGCCGTCTTGCCGCTGCGGGCCCCGCCCAGCACCAGGGTCAGCCTGCCCCGCCGGGCCGGCCCCGGTGAAGCTTCAGGCACCATCGCCCTCCCTCCCCCCGCCGACCGACGCGGGCCGCGGCGCACGTGTTACCGGGGGCGCAGGGCATCGCCTTCGCGGCACGGTCAGGTCGCGACCCACGGTACCCCCCTGATGGCGTGGCAGGGACGCGGCGCAACGCCCCCGCCCGGCCCCCGAACAACCTCGACCCCGGCCTCTTTTGGGCCGGGGTCGGGCACGGCTGGACTCAAGTTCCGCCCCCTCTCCCCCGGAGGCCGATCGGAACCGCGCAGGGCCGGGTATCCTGGCTCCCGGGTCACCGCCCCGCAGCCCCTTCCCATCCCCCTTTAGGCCTTGGACTCCGGGGGACAGTGGGCTGCGCCGCGGGGCTCGCCGGATACAGTGGCGGGACCGCTCAGGACTTTCACCTGATTCCCCGTCGCCCCGGCCGGGGCCCCCTGCGCTCCAGACTATTCCCTTTGCCTCATATCATACCACGCCGTGCCGGCTTTGTTCAAGGACGCGGTGGCCCTGGGTGCGTGTCAACATTCAGTAGGGGCCATCCCCGACTTGAGCTCAGCGATAGGCCTGATGCGGGAGATCTCTCTCAGC
>JAIMBG010000062.1 GCA_023511555.1 Acetobacteraceae bacterium
CATGGGCTCCGCGCCATCCAACCAGGCGACTCCGCCGCTGGCAACCCGCGCCCGCCATCGGCGGTAGCGTGGGGGGGTCCGGACGCGGGGAGGATCGTCGGTGGATCGCGTGGTCGTCTTTCCCGGGCAAGGGTCGCAGGCCGTCGGGATGGCCGATGCCTGGCTCGAGCACCCCGTCGGCAGGACGGTGCTCGAGCGGGCGAGCGAGGCGCTCGGGCGCGACGTCGTCGCCGGGTGCCGCGACGAGGGGGCGCTTTCAACCACGGCCTTCGTGCAGCCGGCGCTGCTCGCCTGCGGGGTGGCGGCCTTCCGCGTGCTCGAGGACGAGGGCGCGACCGAGTGGGCGGGCGCGGCCGGCCACTCCCTCGGCGAGTTCGCGGCGCTCGTGGCCGCGGACGTCCTCTCGTTCGAGGATGCGCTCGAGGTGGTGCGCGTGCGCGGGGAGGCGATGCAGCGCGCCGGCGAGGCCCGGCCCGGCGGCATGGCGGCCCTGCTCGGCATCGACGCCCAGGAGGCCGAGCGCATCGGGTTGGTCAACCGAGTGGTCCCCGGCCCTGACCTTCTGCCCACGTGTCTGGAGCTGGCCAGGAAGATAATGTCCCGCGCCCCCCTGGCGGTATCGCTGGCCAAGACGGTGCTCAACGGCGGCGCAGGTTTGGCGCCGGGGGCAGCCCTCCTGCTGGAGAGGCTGGCCCAGGCGGTCCTGTTCACTACCGCTGACCGCCTGGAAGGGACGGCCGCCTTCTTGGAGAAGCGACCGCCGCGGTTTGAGGGACGCTGAGGGGGTGTACCGGTGCCGGAGGTAGCCATAGTCGGGGCGGGCCAGACGAGGTTCGGGGATTTTCCTGACAGGGGCGTAAAGGAGCTGTTCGCCGAAGCCTACCAGGAGACACTGGCCAGCGTGGACAGAGGCATGGACCCGGCCGACATCCAGGCGGCCTACATCGGCTGCCTGAGCGCCGGCGGGGGATTCCAGTTGGGCCAGCTGGCCCCGTTGCTCACCTCGTATGTGGGGCTTCCCGACATACCCTCGCTGCGGGTGGAGAACGCCTGCGCTTCTGGAGGGTACGCCCTGGTGGCAGCCATCTGCGCCGTGGCCTCAGGGAGGTACGACCTGGTTCTGGCCGCCGGGGTGGAGAAGATGAGGGATGCCTCCGCAAACAGGGCCCGATACTGGCTGGGGGTCTCAGGCGACACCGAGTACGAGCGGCTGGCGGGGCTGACCTTCGCCGGCATCTACGCCACCATGGCCCGGCGCTACATGGAAGAGTATGCGCTAAAACGGGAGCACCTGGCCCTGGTGGCGGTGAAGAACCACGCCCACGGCGCTCAGAACCCCAAGGCGCAGTTCCAGCGCCAGGTGGACGTGGACACCGTCCTCCGGGGGCCTGAGGTGGCCAGCCCCCTGGGCGTGTGGGACTGCTGCTCCACCACCGACGGGGCCGCCTGCGTACTGGTAGCCAGCGCGCGGGTGGCCAGGAGTTTCACTGACCGACCGGTGTACGTCATGGGCTGGGGCGCGGCGAGCGACCATCTCGCCATACACGATCGGGCCCGGATCACCAGCCTGCGGGCCACAGTGTCAGCCTGCCGCCAGGCCTACCAGCAGGCGGGCGTCGGTCCCCAGGACCTGGACCTGGCTGAGGTGCACGACTGCTTCACCATCGCCGAGATCATGGCCTACTCCGACCTGGGCCTGTGTGAGGAGGGCCGGAACGCCGCCCTGCTGGAGAGCGGCGCCACGCGGCTGGGCGGGAGCATTCCGGTCAACGTGAGCGGCGGGCTTAAGGCAAAGGGCCACCCCCTGGGGGCCACGGGGATCGGCATGGCCTGTGAGATATTCTGGCAACTGCGGGGTCAGGCCGAGCTCCCGTCCCGGCAGGTGAAGGACGCCCAGATAGCCCTGTCCCACAACGTGGGGGGCTCGGGGGGCAGCGCCGTGGTGGTAGTGTATCGAGGGGGGTGACGGGCATGGGCAGGCACGACGGGCCGGGCATCGTGGCCTACGGGGTATACTTCCCCTCCCGGCGCATCAGCAGCGACGAGTACCGCAGGGCCTGGGGCTCGTGCGCGGCCGCGATCAAGGAGAAGGCCGTGCCCGACTTCGACGAGGACTCCCTCACCATGGCCGTGGAAGCATCGCGGCGCGCCCTCCTCTCCGGGCCCCGGCGGGACCCCGGGACGGCCGCAGTGCTGGCCCTGGCCACCACCTCCGCCCCATACGCCGAAAAGGCGCTGGCTTCCACCGTGGTGAGCAGCCTGGGGCTACCTCCCGACATTGTGACGGTGGAGTGTACCACCTCCTCCAGGGCCGGCGCCGAGGCCCTAGAGCTGGCCACGATGGTCCTGGCCGAGAAGAGGAAGCCGGGGGCCTGGGGGCTGGTGGCGGCCGCAGACGCCCCCCGGGCAGCGCCCCACGACCCCCTGGAGCACGGCCTGGGTGCCGGGGCGGTGGCCATAGTGCTGGGCTGGGAGGACGTGCTCGCCCGGCTGGTGGGGCGGTGCTCCTGGGTGGAGGAGTCGCTGGGGGAGCGGTTCCGCCGTGCAGGGCAGGAAAGGCTGAACGACATGGGGGTGAGGGAGGTCACCGGGAGCGTCTTCGACCGAGTGGCCGGCGCGGCCGTGGGCGGGCTCCTGGAGGCATCGGGGCTCAAACCGGCCGATTACCGCTACCTGGTGGTCCCCCAGCACGACGGACGGGCTGGGCTGCAGCTCGCGCGGAGGCTGGGGTTCAAGGAAGAACAGGTTCGCCCCGCCTTCCTGTTCGACCGCACCGGGGACGTGGGAGTTTGCTCTTGCCTGGTGGGTCTGGCAGCAGTACTGGACGTCGCCGCCCCCGGCGAGCGGGTGATACTCGTAGCATACGGCAGCGGGGCGGCGGCCAGCGCCCTGGACCTGGAGGTGACGGCGGAGGCCGGGGCCCACAGAAGACCCCAGGTGGGCCCTGCACTTGACGGGGGGGTCCCGGTGGACTACTTGGAGTACTTAAAGCTCAGGCGAATGTTGTGATGAGGTGAGCCTCGAAATGGGAGCCCACGTATCGATCGCCATGTATCAGCGAAACATCCCTTTGCGGTACCGCCTGGTGGGTCAGCGCTGCCAGACCTGCGGAGGTGTGAACTTCCCGCCCCGGGCGGTGTGCAGCCAGTGCTCCAAGGGGACGCGGTTCGAAGACATCCAGCTCTCCGGGCGGGGGGTCCTCTACTCCTGGACCCGCATCGCCGGGGCCGGCGCCCCCTCTGAGTTCGCCGCGCAGGCCCAGGCGCTTGGCTCCTTCGTAGTGGGCCTGGTTCAGCTCGAGGAGGGACCAAGGGTGGTGGCGCAGATAGTGGAGGTAGGCCGGAGTGCCCCCCGCCTCGGCCAGAGGGTGGAGGCCGTGCTGCGCCGCATCTACGAGGAGGACGGCGTCATCAGGTACGGCTATAAGTTCCGTCCGGCGGGCGACGCGGCGCCAACCCCCCCGGGGAAGTGAGGTGTCAGCCGCGTCGCAAGAAGCCCCTCCCCGGTCTCACCCCGATCCCGGGAAGGGGCTTCATTTCTGGCTCCAGGTGCAGGACTCGAACCTGCAACCACCCGGTTAACAGCCGGGCGCTCTACCATTGAGCTAACCTGGAGTATCCCTACTAGGGCGCACACCTGCAAGGTCAAGCGGCGGCAGTGGGCGGGCTCCGGGCCCCCTTAACTGCCGGAGCCTCTAACGACTTACATTCTACCATAACCCGACGCTCCGGGCAAGACCCGGCGTCCCCGCGGTGTGAGTCAAGAGGTTCGTGGCGAACGACTGTTTAGACCCGTTCCTGGAGCTCCGCCGCGGTCACGGGCCGCGTCCCGCCGCCCCGCCCGCAGTCCCGCTCACGCCCCCGCCCGTCCCGCGTCTAGCCTCGTCCTGCGCCCCCCTCCCCGCCCCCAGCCTGGCCCGGGCCGCCTCGGCCACTGCCCGCCTCAGCGGGTCCCGGGTCCAGCCGGACAGCGTCCTGAGCACCAGGGAGGGGTGACGCCGCCCGATGTGGACCAGCGCCGAGGTCACGGCCCGCCTCACCCCCAAGCGGGAGTCTGCGGCCAGCGACTCCAAGATTTCCAGGCCGTCGGCGGGGCGCTTTATGCCCAACTGGGCCCTGAACGCCGAGGCCACGTTCCAGCGGGCGTTCTGGTCGCCGCTCTCGGCCCACGCCCTGAGCCGGTCGACCACCGCCTGGCCGGCTGCCCCCGGCTTGCACCCCAGGCTGCTGAGCAGGAATGGCCCCAGGTTGCGGCGCACGTACTGGCTGCCGTCGTTCAGAAGCGGCTCTACGAAGTCCAGAGCGGCGGGGACATACTGCGTCAGCCGCTGGGCGAAGAACATGCCCATCACCGCAGCGCGGCGCAGGTTGACCGAGGGCCCGTCCCGCCAGGCGGCTAAAGCCGCGTACAGCGGGTCGTGGGGTCCGAAGCGCGGACGGGACTGGCCCGGCCGGGCGTCCCACGCTGCCCCCCTCGCCCCCGCCCGCCCCGATGCAGCCGGCCCCCCGTCGCCGTGGGCAGCGCCGGCCAGCCCCTCCCCAGGGGCGTCGGCCCTCCCTTCCCCGCGCTCCCCGTCCCGGCCCCCGCCAGCCACCCGCGGGCCGAAGCGGTTCCACATGAGCCACAGCAGCCCCCGGGCGTTGCACTCCCGCACCGTCCAGCTCCCGGCCTCCAGCTCCTCGTCGAGCAGCCTCTCCAGGTGCGGCCACACCCGCTCAAACGGCACGAACCGCTCCCCTAAAAGGCCGAAGCCGTAACAGCAGCGGAGGATGCGGCGCGGGTCCCGGGAAAACGACTCCAGCGTGGACCAGACGAAGTCGGGGTGGACCAGGTAGGCGTTGGCCAGGGCCTCGGAGACCGCCCCCACCGTAGCCATCCGGTGGTCGCGCACCAGTACGCCGGCCAGCGCGGGGCGGTCTTCCGCCTCTACCGCGCCTAGAATGCGGGCCCAGGCCGCCTCCGACGCCCGGCCGCTGGTGGTCTCACCGCGACGATAGGGCAGGGGAGCGCGCCCCGCCGGCCCTCGTGAAGCGGCTGCCCGATCCCCGCCCCCCACACCTCCGCACCCCCTCAAGCCCATTATCCCACAGATCGTCAGGCTGGGGAAGCCCTCCTATCTTTTTACTGCCCCTCAAGGGGCGCCCCGCGGGGTTGGCCAACCGGTCACCGGTTGCGACCCCTCAGCCGGCAATTGGCAGGACCTTCACGCCCTGACGGTGAAGTCATCCACGGCCTCGCCCGCGCAAGCGGCGCCGAACAGAAACCGGCGGCTGGCCCGTGCCCCGGGGGAGCCCAGCCGCGGAGAAAGAAGGGAGAGGGTGCAGGTCACGTTTCTGGGCGCCTGCCGCGGCGTCACGGGATCCGCCCACCTGGTGCAGGGCGGTGGAACCGCAGGCCCCGGCAGCCCCCGCTTTCAGGGGCTGCTCGACTGCGGGCTGTTCCAGGGGGGCCAAAAGGCCGAGGAGCAGAACCGCGAGCCGTTCCCCTTCGACCCGCGCCGCCTCGACTTCGTCATCCTGTCCCACGCCCACATCGACCATTCCGGCCGGCTGCCTCTGCTGGTGCGGCACGGGTTTTGCGGCCCGATCTTCGCCACGCCCGCCACCTGCGACCTTTGCCGCCTGCTGCTCCTGGACTCCGCCCACATCCAGGAGGCAGACTCCGCCTGGCTCAACCGGCGCCGGCAGCGCTCCGGGCTCGACCCGGTCCGGCCCCTTTACTCCGTGGACGACGTGGAGGCCGCCCTGAGGCTCTTGCGCCCAGTGGGCTACGGGAGGCGCTTTTCGCCCGCGCCGGGGCTCGAGGCGAGGCTGGTGGATGCCGGTCACATCCTCGGGTCGGCGTTCGTCGAGCTCTGGGAAGGCGGGGCCTCCGGGCCTGCCCACCTTCTGTTCAGCGGCGACCTGGGCCACCGGGGAAAGCCCATCGTGCGCGACCCGGAGCCGGCCCGCGGCGCCGAGTGCCTGGTGCTCGAGGGCACCTACGGGGACCGGGTCCACGAACCCTCCGAAGAGGCCTCGGAGGCGCTCCGCCGGATCATCGCCCAGACCCACAGCGCCGGCGGCAACCTGGTCATCCCCAGCTTCGCGGTAGGCCGCACCCAGGAGCTTCTCTACCTCCTCAACGGCTTGATACAGACGGGCCGCGTGCCGGACCTTCCCGTGTACCTGGACAGCCCGCTGGCCATCGGAATCACCGAGGTCTTTGAGGCGCACCCCGAGTGCTACGACCGCGACGCGCTGCGTCGGGTGCGCCAGCACGACGATCCCTTCGACTTCCCTGGCCTGCGCCTGGTCCGCACCGTTGAGGAGTCCCGGGCGCTCAACTCCGCCTCGGGTATAGTCATTATCGCCTCCAGCGGCATGGCCGAAGGGGGGCGAGTGCGCCACCACCTTAAGCACAACCTGTGGCGCCCTGAATCCACGGTGCTGTTCGTGGGCTACCAGGCCCAGGGCACCCTGGGCCGGCGGATCCTCGACGGTGCCCGCACCGTCGCCATCCTAGGTGAGGAGATAGCAGTTCGGGCCCGCATCGCCCACATCTCCGGCCTCTCCGCCCACGCGGACGCCTCCGAGTTGGTGGAGTGGGTGGAGGCCATGCCACTAAGACCCCGCCGGGCCTACCTCGTCCACGCCGAGCCGCAGGCAGCGGAGGCGCTGGCTCTGAGTCTGAGGGAACGCACCCGCATCGAGGTGTCCGCGCCCGCCCTGGGCGAGGCCGCTTCCATCCCCACACCGGGATAGGGCCCTCCACCATTACGTGCGCCCGCGACCAGCGTCCCCGCCTGGTCTCTCTATGCGCCCAGGGGCTCCGCGAAGCCCCGGCCCCTCTTCCTCCAGCCCCCGTCCAGCCTTGTAGAGGACTGTTGGACCCAGACTAATAACGGTGTATAGAAAAAAATCCCACCGGGCGACCTTGTTCGGCAGGAAAATGCCTCATGCTGTAGAATATACTGCCATCGGTGCCAAAAACCGGCAGTTTACCGGGAAGCGGCAGGAAGGCGCTAAGGGTGTCGTCGCCTGGCCCTGGACGGAGGCCGGCACCGGCCACGCCTGTGTCGTGGCTATCAGCGCCCCCGCGGCCTCCCGTAAGCGCGCCGGGAGAAGGCGGCAGGCCCGGATCCCGCTGGCCGGGCCCGCCCCGGGGTTCTAATCCCAACGGGAAAGGAGGTTATCGCTCATGCGCAAGGCCCTCATTCTGGCGCTGGCAGTCCTGATGCTGGCGGCGTTGGCCGCCCTCCCTGTCTCGGCCGGGACGGCGACCAAAGGTGGTTACACCCCGCCCGACCTGCCCGAGCGCAAGCCCATACTCAAGCCCACCATGGAGTTCAAGCTGCCCGAGGTGTCTCCTGAGGCGACGTCCAAGTACGCCGTCATCATCGGCATCTCAGACTACTACGGCACCAGCAGCGACCTGCGCTACTGCGACGACGACGCCTGGGACGTGTACTACGCGCTGACCCAGAAGTACGGCTTCCCGTCTGGCAACATCTACATGCTGCTGAACAGCCAGGCCACCTACGCCAACATAATGTCGGCCATCGACTGGCTCATTGCGGCGGAGAACTCCGGTTCCGTGGTGGTCTTCTACTACAGCGGCCACGGCTCCCGGAAGAGCGGCGACCCAGACGGTGACGGCGAGTACACCGACGAGAGTATCGTCCCCTATGAGCTGTCCCGCATCTACGACGGCGCGCTGGCCGCCAAGTTCGCCCAGTTCCAGTCGCAGCAGGTGTGGATAGCGTTCGACTCCTGCTACTCTGGCGGGATGAACGACAGCGGCATCACCGGGCCTTACAAGATCGACACCATGGCCTGCAGGGAGAGCGAGCTCGCCGGCGAGTCCAGCAGCGTACAGAACGGGTTCTTCACCTACCTCATGGTAGACAGGGGCATGCGCCAGGGCTATGCCGACTCCAACTCCGACGGCGTGGTGACGGTCGAGGAGGCCTTTACCTACTGCTCCAACAACATGGGCTACTATAGCTCCAGCCAGCACCCTGTCATCAACGACCAGTATCCGGGCAGCATGCCGCTGAACTAGCTCCAGTCCTGCGCCCGGGCCGGGCGGGGAGCGAGCCGCCCCGGCCCGGGGCACCCGGTCAGTGCAGCGCCCGGGGCGTAGACCGCCGGCACAAGGAACAGCGGGTCTTGGGGAGAGGCCGGCCGGGGGGCGTTCCTGTCCCCCGGCCGGGAGCACATGGGAGGCATGCCCCTGCTTAACGCCGCAGGGCAGGCCCCTTCGACCGGCGGCACAGAAAGCATCCCCGCCCGCGGCAGCGCAGTCGGCCGGCCCCGAACCGTGGGCGTGACCGCCCGTCCAGCGGCGGGCGGAGGGTAGAGGGTGGCGTTTGGGGAGGGGACACGCTCAGGAGTTTGCTTCGAAGGGGGTATAGCGCGTGAGAAGGATTACCCTTTGCCTGGTGGCGGCGGCAACGTTGGTCCTGCTCCTCTGTGCCTCCGGAACGGCCGGCACCCGGGTCCGCGGCGGCGTGACGCCCCCGGACCTCCCGCTGAATGAGAACCCCAGCCTGATACCCACGATGGACTTCACCCCCAACCGCGACCCCAGCATCACCGTGGGGCAGGACAAGTGGGCGGTTCTCGTGGGCATCTCGGACTACTACGGCAGCAGCAGCGACCTGGAGTTCTGTGACGACGACGTCTACGACTGCAAGAACGCGCTCATTAACAAGTACGGGTTCCCCCAGGCCAACATCAAGACCCTCATCGACGGCCAGGCCACCCACGCCAACATACTGGCGGCCATCGACTGGCTGATCTCCGTGGAGGGCCCCAACTCGACGGTGGTGTTCTTCTACAGCGGGCACGGCTCCAACGCCAGCGGCGACCCGGACGGGGACGGCGAGACCAAGGACGAGAGCATCGTCCCCTGGGAGCTGTCACGCATCTACGACGGCACCCTGGCCCAGAAGTTCGCCCAGCTAGAGTCTGCCCACGTGTGGATCTCGTTCGACTCCTGCTTCGGCGGCGGGATGAACGACCCGGGCATCACCGGCCCTAACAAGGTCGACACCATGGCCTGCAGCGAGACCGGCTACTCCTACGAGTCTGAGTCCGTTCAGAACGGGTTCTATACCTACCTCCTGGTCGAGGAGGGCATGATCCAGGGCAAGGCCGACTCCAATCGGGACGGCGTGGTCACGGTGGAGGAGGCATTCACCTACTGCAAGAACAACATCAAGAAGTACAGCCCGCAGCGGCCGGTCATGAACGACCAGTACCCCGGCGATCTGAACCTGGGGCTCTGAGACTGCCCCTGCGGTCCCCCTACTGGCGGCCCGGGCGTCCTGAAGGCGAAAGCCGCCCGGGCCGGGAGGGCGGCTCACCGGCTGCGGCCGGGCAGGAAAGCTCGCCCGAGGTGCAGCAACGCGGGCGGCCGGGCACAACCCCGCCGCCCGCCACATGTATAGCCAGGGCCGCAGCCGGCTAAGCCCCGCCCCGGCGGCCCCCCCCCCCGGGGCCACCCCGCCGTAGCCTGCCCCCCGTCGCCCGCGCCGGCCGGGAACGGCCTTTACGGCGGCGGCCCGGCACCGCTCCGCCAAGCCGCGGGTGGCCTCGTCGCCCCGCTCCAGAAGAGCCTTGAAGATGCGGGCGTTCACCGCACAGCGCGCCGGGTCGCGGGCCGCAAAGCTGCCGGTGCTGAAGTAGGCGGAAGCCCGGCAGCCGCCGCCGCAGAAGTAGCGGCGCTCGCAGGCAGAGCAGGGCTCCAGCTCCTCGACGCTCACCGCCCTGAGCCGGCGCAACAGGCGGGATCTGCGCCAGACGCCCGCCAGGGAGTCACGGGGGTAGCGGCCCAGCCTCAGGCCGGGGTGCACGCTCAGCATGCAGGGGAAAACACAGCCGTCGGGCGTCACCACCGGGACCGACCCTATCGAGCACCGATCGCGGGGCATGAAGCTGTAGGCGAGGCTGCCGTCCTCTTGGCGGGCGGTGAGCAGCCTGACCTCGGCCTCTTCGTCGGGCGAAAGCAGCATGCCCGGCGACGCGCCCCGTCCTATGGGAAGCTGGGGGGAGATCTTGACGGCGTCGGCCACCCTGGAGGCGAGGGCCCGGATGGCTTCACGCTCGGGGTAGTTGGCCCGGCTCACCACCGTGGCAGTGTTGACGAACACGCCCGCCGCCCGAAGCCGCTCTATGCCCCTGAGCGCCGCCGCGTAAGACCCGGCCTTGCCCCGCAGCCGGTCGTGGGTTTCCGCCGAGGCGCCGTCGAGGCTGACCTGGGCGCTCACCACCCCTGCCTCCCGCAGCTCGCTGGCGAGCTGCTCCGTCACCAGCTCGGCGTTGGTGAGGAGGTGCACCGAACAGCCTGCGGCTTTGAGGCGCCGGGTCATCTCCAGCACCAGCTCCGCCTTCAGCAGGGGCTCTCCGCCCGTGATGTTGACCGGGCTTACGCCCAGCGCTGCAGCCTCGCCTGCCAGGGCCAGGAAGGTCTCGTCGGGGAGCTCCCCGGCAACTCGTTTTCCGGTAGGGCGGAGGCAGGAGGTAGCGGGCCCAGCAGGGGGCGCAGGCCGGGCGCCGGTCGACGGCGGCCTGAAAGAAAGGATGGCGTGGCGCACCCTTGAAGGCATCCAGCACGCTGCCCAGGCGGTTCGAAGCGGCCGTCGATCACTCCCTGCAGGAAGAAGCCGCAGAAGGCGCTGAACTCCCGGGCCAGGACGGCACAGTCGGAGGGAGCAGGACTGTGGTCGGGGTTGCAGCGGCGCATGGCGGTGATGTGGAGCCGCCTGAACCCCACCTCCACCCGTGGCAGTTGGAGTGCTGAGTCACGTTTCGAAATGCTTCACGGGCGGACCACCTCGTGTCATTATATGCCATCACCGGCGTCAAGGCATGCCGGATACAGCCTGAACCACAGGTTATGGAGTGGCAGGAGCGGTGGCCCTGGGGCCTAAAAGTCGCGCTCCGGCGGGCCGGCGGGGTTGCGCCCCAGGTGGCAGGTGTCGTTGATCACCCTCACCACCGACCCCTCGGGGCCGTAGTCGAACACGTTAAGGGCGGCGGTGTCCTGCCCCACCTTCCAAAACCCCCCGGGGCCCACCCCCAGGAGCTCGCAGACCAGCAGCTTGTTTATCACCCGGTGGGCGACCAGGGCCACCCAGCCCTCATCGGGCCCGGCAGGATGCGCCCGGGCCAGTTCTTGCACCGCGGCCAGGGCACGGCGGGCCGCCTCACGCAGGCTCTCGCCCCCCGGAAAACGCACCGTCTCAGGACGCTCCAACCAGCGGCGGTAGAGCCGGGGGTACAGGCGCCGGACCTCGGCGTGGGGGCGGCCCTGCCAGGCCCCATAGTCGAGGTCGACGAGGCCGGGGTGGACCCGCACCTCCAGGCCGTGGGGCCGGCCCAGGGCCCGCGCTGTCTCCAGGGCGCGGGATAGGGGGCTGGAGTAGACCGCTTGAAGCGGCACCCCGGCCAGGGCGCGGGCGACCGCCTCGGCCTGGGCCCGGCCCCGCTCGTTGAGGGGGATGTCAGCCCGGCCCCGGAACACCTCCTCGCGGTTCCACTCCGTCTCCCCGTGGCGGACCAGAACGAAGCGGGTCACTATGGTCACCTCATTTGAGGCCCCGCCGTGGGGGGGCGGGGGCTGAGTCGCCCTCCCTGACAGGGAGCGAGGGCCGGCTCGCGGAACGGCGGTGGAATCTGCCTGCGGATACATTATAGCACAGTCGCAGGGGGGGCGGGGTGGAAGCAGCCCTCAAGCAACTGCACACCCGGTACTCTAGCCGATACAAAAGGCGCCGCAACACCTTGCGGCGCCTCGCTTTCCCTGGTGGAGATGAGCGGACTCGAACCGCCGCCCTCCTGCTTGCAAGGCAGGCGCTCTCCCGCTGAGCTACATCCCCACTCCTGGGCTTTTATCGTAGCACGGAGGCGACCGGAATGTCAAGCTAAGCCAGTGCTTGCCGGGGCCCGGTTTCGCCACGCTCCGTACGGAGGTGACGGGCTCGGCGGCGCTGCCGCGATCTAGACGCCAACATCGGCCTTGTTCCTCATCTGGACCGCCTCCGGCGCTTCCCTCCGCCCTCGTCGGCTTCGAAGAGAGGAAGCATGGGCTCACGGTCTCCAATCCGCACCGTCCGCGGCGGCACGGCCTCCCCGGGAGCATTGGGGTCATAGACCGGCCTCTCCCGGGGCCGGATGCGCAGCACGCCCTGTTCCGCCATCCTGATGCGCTGGCGGGCCACTTCCACGTACTCCGGCACGATCTCGGCCCCAACGGCCCTCCTCCCATGCATGAGCGCCGCGATCGCCGTCGTGCCCACGCCCATGAACGGGTCCAGCACCCAGTCTCCGGGGCGGGTCAGGGCCAGGACCAGCCGTTCGATGAGCTCCACGGGAAACTGGCAGGGGTGTGTGGTCTTCTCCACGTGGTTGGCCTTCACGTTGGGGACGACCCAGACGTCGCCGGGGTTCTTGCCCCGCGGGTTGCCGGAGTACTCGCCCCGGCGGGGCCCCGTGTAGTACTTCTTTGCCGGGTACTTCTGCTGCACCCGCACGG
>JAIMBG010000063.1 GCA_023511555.1 Acetobacteraceae bacterium
GCCCAGCTCGGACGCCAGTCCGTCGTAGCGGCCGCCCCCGCACAGCGCCTTCTCCAGCCCCCGGCCGGAGGCCGCGACCTCGAACACCGTCTTAGTGTAGTAGTCGAAGCCCCTCACCAGCCGCGGATTCCTGCAGTGGGGCACGCCGGAGTCGGCCAGCAAGCCCTCGAGCTCCTGGAAGTGGCTGGAGCAATCGGGGCACAGCATGTCCAGGGCCTGCGGGGCGCCGGCCACCAGGGCCTGGCAGGCGGCCACCTTGCAGTCCAACACCCTCAAAACGTTGCGCTGGTAACGCTCCCGGCAGTCGTCGCAGAGGCCGCCCACGCGATCGGCCAGGAACCCCTTCAGCGCCTCGCGGTAGGCGGGCCTGCAGGTCGGGCAGCCTATGCTGTTGATCTCTACCCGCACCTCCAGGCCCAGGCGGGAGCAGAAGTCCACCGCCAGCAGGATGACCTCCGCGTCCAGGGCGGGGTTGAGCGAGCCCAGGGCCTCTACCCCGAACTGGTGGTGCTGGCGGTAGCGCCCGCTCTGGGGCCGCTCGTAGCGGAACATGGGGCCGAGGTAGTAGAGCTTTTGGGGAAGCGGGCCGTCCTTGAGGCCGCCCTCCAGGAACGCCCTCACCACGGGCGCTGTGCCCTCGGGCCGGAGCGTGAGGCTGCGGCCCCCCCGGTCGGGAAAGGTGTACATTTCCTTCCGTACGGTGTCGGTGGCCTCCCCCAGCCGCTCGAACAGCTCGGTGTGCTCGAACAGGGGCGTACGGATCTCAGAGTAGCCGTATTCGGCGCACAGCCTGTGCGCCAGCTCCTCCACATAGCGCCACTTCTCCACCTCGCCGGGCAGGATATCCCGCGTACCTCTGGGTGCCGATATCACGCCCTCACCCCCAGGCCTGTGGCTATTATTCTAGCCGACCGCCCGGTCCCCTGTCAATCGCGGGCGGACCCAGCCCTCCAACCCCGGGCGGCCAGGCCTCCTCAGCCCCTTGCAACCTTCGGGGGGACTCGACCCCCCAGCCCCGGGGGCACCCGCTGGCGATGAGGTAGGAAAAGCCTCGACCGCTGTCGAATATGGGCAGGAGTCCCGGCGGCCCCGGGCCCGCCGGCCGGGGAGGGGAAAACATGACGGCCGCAAGCCCGTTCGCCCCGCGCCCGCGACGCCCCGCCACCCTGGCCACCCTGCTGTGGCTCTTCCTGGCCACGGCCCTGGCAGGCGGGCTGGCCGTGGCCCTCTACCTCATCAGCCCCGCCAGCGCCGGCCGACCGGGGGCCGTCTACGCCAGGGACGAGGTCTACGCCTTCCGGCACCTCACCATAGACCGGCCCTACTTCCGCGCCCAGGTCGACTACGGGCGCCTGGTGCCGGTCTACGCCGGCCAGGACGTGCAGGGGGTAGTGATCTTCGGCCGCGGCGCCTACACCTTTCGGCCCCCGCCCCCGTTCAGCCAAAAAATGGAGGCGGACATCGGCTGGGCCGCCATTGAGGACGACTTCGAGTCGATCTACCTGCCCTGCGACTACACCGAGATGGACGAGATGCGCTACCGGGCCCAAAGCACCCAGGTCACGGAGCCGAAGACGCTGGCCCGCGCCCAGGCCGTCCTGGAGGAAGACCTGGAGGAGCTGGCCCCGGCCCTCCCCTTCGGCCTGGCGCGCCTGTTCCTGTTCCGGCCGGTGAGCTTCCTGGCCTACGTGCACGGGCGCCAGTACGGCGAGGTACGGTACACCGAGGGGCCCGAGGTGAGGCTCGCCTTCGTCTCTCTGGGGGGAAAGGAGGTCTCCTTCCCCAACCCCGCCGGCGAGCTGGGCCCGGGTGCGCTGCGCCTGGCATCCACCCCCGCGCACCTCCCCGTGACCCTGGGCATATTCGTCTCCAACTTCCTCCTGCTCATGCTGCTCGTGGGCGTGGCCACCCTCGACCTGCAGCACGCCCCCCCGTGGCTGGGCGGGGGCCGAAGGCGGCCCACCATCCATGAGGCGGTGCTGCTGGCGGGCCTGCTCCTGGTGGAGATAAGCCACTGGGTGACCGCCCGCGCCTGCCTGCTCGAGCCGGAGACGGCATACATCACCTACGCCCTGTTCGGCGCCCTTATCCTCTGGTTCGCCCGCAGCGAAGGCTGGGGGCTCAAGCGGCTGGGCATCGACCGACGCTACCTGGGCCGCAGCCTGGGCCTGGGCGTGGGCCTGGGGGTCGTGGCCACGGCGGCGCTCACCCTCTCCTACCCCCAGGGCCTGATTGTGGCCGGGCCGGGAACCGTGGCGCTGAGGATGGCGAGTTCGCTGCTGGGGGCGGGCCTGGTCAAGACCTTCTACCAGCAGGGCTTCCTCCAGACCACGCTCCAGCGGTGGCTGGGCGGCTGGCCGGGGCTGTTCGCCACCGCCGCCGCCGCGGGGCTGGCCTACGGCATCCCCGCCCTGCTCACCGCCGGACCCGGCCAGCCGCTGGCCGACCTCTTTCAGCCCCTGGTGGTGATACCTGCCACCACGCTCCTGGTAGGCTACATCTTCTGGCGCACCCAGAACCTGGCCGGCGGCATCGTGGCCCGCGGGGTGCTGGACCTTCTGCCCCGGCTGTTCCGGTTCTAGCGCCGGTCCCGGGGGCCGCGAGAAGCGCGGGGCGGACACGCCCGGGCGGAAGAGGCCCAGGCTCCGGGAGCGCCTATACCCCCGGGCGTACCTGCAGCGCCGGCTCCGACGCCTTTTGCGCGGCCGTCCCCGGCCCCGGAGCCGCCCCCGCCGGGGAAGCAGGCCCTCCCCACGGGTCCGGCCCCCAGCCTTCAGCGCCGGGCTCCGCTTCGGCGCCGGCCCTGAGTCCGGCCTCAGTCCTGGCTCACCCCGCCGCCTGGCGCCTCCCCCTCGCCCCGGGCTGTGGCCTGGCCCCAGTATGGATTGCGCGACCTCTCCGCGCCTATGGTGGTGGCGGGGCCGTGGCCGGGAAGCACGCGCGTCGCGTCGTCAAGGGGACTGAGCTTCACCCTGATGGACTCGAGCAGCCGCTCCATGGAGCCGCCGGGGAAGTCGGTGCGTCCCACCGAGCCGGCGAACAGCGTGTCGCCGCTGAACAGGAGCCCTCCCACATGCAGGCAGATACCCCCGGGGGTATGACCCGGGGTGTGCAGCACCTTCAGCCTGAGGGTGCCCACCTCTATCTCCTCGCCGTCGCTCAGCGTGCGGTCGGCCGATGCCGGGCGCGAAGTCACCGGGCTCAGCAGCGAGAGGTTGCGCACCGGGTTGGTGAGCAGAGGGGCGTCAGCTTCGTGGATGAGTATGGAGGCGCCGGTAAGACGCTTCACGTCCGCGTTGGCGCCCACGTGGTCGACGTGGGCGTGGGTGTTGATGATGAATCGGACCCGGGCCCCGGTCCGGGCGACGAGCCCCATTATGGCCACGGGGTCTCCGCCCGGGTCGATGAGCGCCGCTTCCCCCGTCTGGGGGCAGGCCAAAAGGTAGCAGTTGGCCCCGAACGGCCCCACGGTCACAGATCTCACTATCAAGCGCGACACCCCCTGCCCCCGGTGTCGTCACCGGCGGCGAAACCGCCTCGGGAGCTGTCGAGCAGCAGCGTCACCGGGCCGTCGTTCACCAGCTCCACCTCCATGTGGGCCTGGAACTCCCCCCGCTGGACCCGGCAGCCCAGGGCCTCCAGCTCCTGGCAGAACCGCCGGTAGAGCCTTTCCCCCTCAGCCGCGGGCGCGGCCTGGGTAAAGCTGGGCCGGCGGCCGCGCCGGCAGTCTCCGTAAAGCGTGAACTGCGACACGGCCAGCACCTCACCGCCCACCGCCCCCAGGTCGCGGTTCATCTTGCCCGCCTCGTCCTCAAAGCATCGGAGATGGGCCACCTTGTCCGCGAGGTAGCGCGCGTCGGAGGGCGTGTCCCCGGAACCCACGCCCAGAAGCACCAGTAGCCCGGGCCCGATGGCCGCCACCTCCCGCCCCGCTACCCGGACCGCGGCCCGCGACACCCTCTGCACCACGGCCCTCACTCCAGTCACCCCGCCCCCGCCCGGCGCGCGCCGCCCTGCCGCCCGCTGCGCTTAACCCGGCGCACGTCCAGCACCCCGCGGACCTGCGCCAGCCCCTGGCAGATGCGGCTCAACTGGTCCAGACTGCCGATCTCCAGGACCATGTCGATGGAGGCCTTCCCCGCCCGGGGCGGCGGGGCCTTCACCGACACGATGTTGGTGTGGTTCTGGGCGACCACCTGGGCCACATCCGACAGCAGCCCTTCCCGGTCCAGGGCCACCACCTCCACCTCGCCCAGGAACACAGCCCTTTCCGGGCGGCCCCAGGTGACCCCGATGAGCCTCTCCGGCTCCGACCGGAACTGGGCTACGTTGGGGCACTCCCGCCGGTGGACGGAGACCCCCCGGCCCCGGGTGACGAAGCCCAGGATGGCGTCGCCGGGTATGGGGTTACAGCAGCGGGCCAGGCGGACCAGAGGGTTCTCCACCCCTTCCACCTGCACCACCTGGCCACCCGGGGCCGCCCGGGGCTCGGCAGGACCCTCCAGGGGCGGGGCCTGGAGCGCTTCCTCCAGGACCGCGGCCTGCTGCCGTTCGGCCGCCCGGCGGCGCAGCGCCTCACGCAGCCGGTTCACCACCTGCTGGCCGCTTAAGCCCCCGCAGCCCACGGCCAGCAGCAGCTCCTCCTCCGAGGGACAGTTGAACCGCGCCGCCACCTCCTGGACCCAGACGGGGTCCCAGAGCTGGGCCAGGTCCAGCCCCTGGCGGCGGGCCTCCCGCTCCAGGGTCTTTCTGCCCTCGGCTATGTACTCCTCGCGCCGCTCCTTCTTGAACCACTGGCGGATGCGGTTTCGGGCCAGAGAGGTCCGCACCAGCGCTATCCAGTCCCAGCTCGGGCCGGCGCCGGCCTTGGCAGTGATGATCTCCACGATGTCACCCGTCTTGAGCGTGTACCCCAGAGGGGCCAGCTTGCCGTTCACCCGGGCCCCGATGCAGCGGTGGCCCACGTCGGTGTGGATGCGGTAGGCAAAGTCGATGGGGCAGGAGCCCGCCGGCAGATCCACCACGTCGCCCTTGGGTGTGAACACGAACACGTCCTCGGCGAACACGTCCATGCGGAGCTGTTCCATGAACTCCTTGGGGTCGCGCGCCTCCGACTCCAGCTCGATGGCCTGCCTCAGCCAGAACAGCTTCTGGTCCAGTTTGGGGTCGGTGCGGCCGCCCTCCTTGTAGCGCCAGTGGGCCGCGATCCCGTACTCCGCCGTCCGGTGCATCTCCGGGGTGCGGATCTGCACCTCGAACGGCTCCCCGTCCGGCCCCACCAGGGTGGTGTGCAGCGACTGATACATGTTGGGCTTGGGCATGGCGATGAAGTCCTTGAACCTTCCGGGTATGGGCTTCCACAGGGTGTGGATGATGCCCAGGGCGGCGTAGCAGTCCCTGACCGTCTCGACGATCACCCGCACGGCGGTGAGGTCGTAGATCTCCGAGAAGTCTTTGCCCTGCTGGTACATCTTCTTGTAGATGCTGTAGAAGTGCTTGGGGCGGCCCTGGATGTCGGCCTTTATGCCGGCCTCCTCCAGGCGGCCGCGGATGCGGGCGATGACCTGGGCTGTGTAGGCCTCGCGCTCCTCGCGCTTCTTGGCCACCTTCTCCACCAGGTCGCGGTAGATCTCGGGCTCGAGGTGGTAGAGGGCCAGGTCCTCCAGCTCCCACTTGAAGCGGAAGATACCCAGGCGGTGGGCCAGGGGGGCGAACACGTCGAGCGTCTCCCTTGCTATCTCCCGCCGCTTTTCAGGGTCCAGGTGCCTGAGCGTGCGCAGGTTGTGCAGCCGGTCGGCCAGCTTGATGATGATCACCCGAATGTCCCGGGCCATGGCCAGGAACATCTTGCGCAGGTTCTCGGCCTGCTCCTCCTCCCGGCTCCGGTACTCCAGCCGGCTCAGCTTGGTGACCCCGTCCACCAGCCGGCCCATCTCCGGCCCGAACTCGGCCTCGATCTCCTTAAGCGTCACCCCGGTGTCCTCGACCACGTCGTGGAGGAGTCCCGCGGCCACAGTGGTGACGTCGAGGCCCAGCTCGGCCAGCACCGCCGCCACGGCCACCGGGTGCTGGATAAAGTCCTCCCCCGACACCCGGTACTGGCCCTGGTGGGCCAGCCGGCTGAACCTGTAAGCCCGCTCGATCAGGCCCAGGTCGCCCTCCGGGGAGGAGGCTTTGACCAGTTCCTTGAGCTCCTCCAGACGCAACCCGCTCACCCCGCTCAGAACCGGATCAGCGACACCACGTCGTAGCCACTCAGCGCACTGCGGCCAGGCAGGTAGGTGAGCTCGATGAGGAAGGCCACGCCCACCACGCGCCCGCCCAGCTTCTCCACCATGTCGATGGTGGCCTTGATCGTGCCGCCGGTGGCCAGAAGGTCGTCGGCCACCAGCACCGGCTGTCCCGGCTGAACCGCGTCCCGGTGGACCTCCAGGGCGTCCTTGCCATACTCCAGCGTGTACTCGCCCCGCAGCGTCTCGGCGGGGAGCTTGCCCGCCTTGCGCACCGGCACGAACCCTACGCCCAGGGCATAGGCCAGGGCCGACCCCAGGATGAGGCCCCGGGCCTCCGGCGCCGCCACGAGTTGGGCCCCTTTGCCCCGGCACAGCGCCGCCAGCCCGTCAACCGCCGCCCTCCACGCCCGCCCGTCCTTGAGCAGGGTGGTGATGTCCTTGAACCTTATCCCCGGCTTGGGGAAGTCGGGGATCACCCTTATCTTCGACTTGAGGTCCAGGGATGAAGCCTCCTCTCCCACCTCTATCCCTCCCACAGTAGCCTTTCCAACCGCCGGCCCAGCTCGTCTGCGCCGGCCGCCTGAAGCAGCCGCCCGAAGGCCTGGGCCGCCCGCCAGCGCTCGGAGGCCCTCCGGTAGGCCGGGCTGGTCTCCAGGTCGAGCCGGGTCCGGGGGCGGTCCAGCCGGGCCACGGCCACCTCCCCTCCCGCCGCCTCAAACGAGAAGAGCCCAAGCTCGGCGAGGACCTCCAGGCACACCGCCAGCCCCTCCTCGTCCACCGGGGCCGCCTGGGCAGGGCGGTCCGAGAGCGCCTCCAGCAGCTCCCTCTTCCTCCCCCGCCAGCCCTGCCCCACACCCAGCAGCCGGCCCAGGCGCCGGTAAACCCAGGCCAGTGCCTCCCGGTCGGGGCAGCTCCGGCGGAATGCCTCCCAGGACAGCGCCACCTCCCCCTGGCCGAACGCCAGGTGCACTTCAGCCCCCGGGCCGGCCGCCGCCGACGCCAGGGCGAACCCCCCCTCCTCCAGGGTGGGGACCAGGTGCACCACCCGGCCCACCCCGGGCGCGCCGGCGTCGTCCCCCGCCGCAGAGGGTCGGCCCTCCCCGCCCTCGCCCGGGTAGGGGAGCAGCAGAGCCCGCACCTCTTCCGGCGCCCGGCCGGACCTCCGCGCCAGGTCCAAAGCCAGCTCCGCCCGGGCCCGGGCCCCGTGGCAGAAGACGGCCGCCGGGCCCGCGGACAGCAGCCGACCCACATAGCCCAGCCTGTCCCCCAGCCGCCGGCCGTCAACCCAGGCCAGGCGCCTGTCCGGGGCCGACCCTCTTAGCGCCAGGCCGCGGATGTGCAGCCGCGCCCGCGGCTGTCCCCGCCACTCCTCCACCACAGGGCACACGGCCAGGTCGACGCTCTCCCCGGGAAGCGGCACCCGCTCGCCGGCGGGTACCCCGAACGCCACCGCCTCCCAGCCCCCCGGCCCCAGACTGAGGCAAAGGTGCTCCCCAGCGCGGCCCATGAGCCTTGAACCCGCCACCGCTGCGCCCCGGCAGGCCAGGATCGGCCGGGGGTTCTGCACGCCGAACGGTCCCAGACGCTGCAGCTCCACGACCAGCCCCTGATCCAGCTCCTCCCACGCCACCTCGGCGTCGGCCTGAAGCCTGGGCTCGAACGTACCCGGCGGCACCCGAGCCGCCTGTTCCAGAAGGCCTGCCTTGAGACGGGGCAGTTCCTCCATCCGGACCAGGAGCCCCGCGGCGAGCGCGTGCCCGCCGAAGCGCAAAAGGTGCCGAGAGCAGGCGGACAGCGCCTGGAACAGGTTGAACCCCGGCAGGCTGCGCCCCGATCCCCGGCCCACCCCCCCCTCCCCCTCCGACACCAGTATCGCCGGCCGGGAGTACCTCTCCACCAGGCGTGAAGCCACGATACCTATGATGCCCTCGTGCCACCCGCGGCCCGAAAGCACCAGCATCGCCGGCTCCCCGCCGGGCCCACCCAGCTCGGCCTCCGCCAGGGCCGAGGCCTCCTGGAACAGCGAGTCCTCCAGCTCCTGGCGCTGGCGGTTCATGGCCTCCAGCGCCGCGGCGAGCCCCTGGGCCCGCGCCGGCGAGCGGGTTAGCAGCAGCTCCAGCGCGTCGTCGGCCCGGCCCAGCCGCCCCGCCGCGTTGAGCCGAGGTCCCAGGACGAAGCCCAGGTGGTAGACGTCGACCCGGCCCGTGACCTGGGCGGCGCGCAGCAGCGCCGCAAGGCCCGGCCGGGGGGAGGCGCCTAAGGCCGCGAGCCCTTCACGGACCAGGACCCGGTTCTCCTCCTGAAGCGGCGCCAGGTCGGCGACGGTGCCCAGGGCAACAAGGTCCAGGCCCGCCCAGGCCGCCTCTTCCAGGCCAGGGCGGCCGGCGGCCCGGGCCAACCCCTGGCAGAGCTTGAACGCCACCCCGACGCCCGCCAGCTCCCTGGCCCCCGGCGGGCAGGGCAGGTCGCGACGCTTGGGGTCGACCACCGCCAGGGCGGAGGGGAGCGCCTCCCCCACCTCGTGGTGGTCGCAAATCACCAGGCCCAGGCCCATCTCCTGGGCCAGGGCGGCCTCCTCCAGGGCCGTGGCCCCACAGTCAAGGCAGACTACCATCGACGCCCCGCGCCGCCGGATCTCCCGCAGAGCCGGGGCGTGAAGGCCGTAGCCCTCCTCCAGGCGGTGGGGGATGTAGGGGAAGGCCCGTCCACCCAGGGCCTGGACCATCTCCAGCACCAGGGCGGTGGAGGACAGCCCGTCCACGTCGTAGTCCCCGTACACGCACACCGTCTCCCCGCCCCGCAGGGCCCGGAGCAGGAAGTCCACCGCCAGCGCCAGGTCAGGAAGCTCCCCGGGAGCGGAGAGCTGGGAACGCGTGGGATGAAGAAAGCGCCGCGCGGCGTCGGGGTCGGCCAGGCCCCGGTTGGCCAGGGCCTGGGCCGTTACCCGCCGGATGCCCAGCGCCTGCTCCAGCCTGCGGCACACATCCGGGTCCGGCGCGGCAACCTGCCACTCCCTCCTCCAGCCCCGTCCTGCAAGGCCCCTCGGCATCCCCCGGCCCTCCCCGCTCCCTGACAGCCCCGCCGTACAATAACATTATAGTACATGGTAACCCCGGGGGGCAAAGGCAAATCAAAAAAGGGCACGGGCAAGCCCCTGCCCCCGCTTCAACTCCCGCCTTCCTAACCCGGATGCCCCGATCCGCGCCCCGACCCCGGACCTTCCGCCGGCCCTCCCGCCTGGCCGGCGGAGGCGCGGGCCAGTTCCTCCTCCAGCCGGCTGCAGCGCGCCCGAGCCTGGGCCAGCTCCGCCTCCAGCCGCCGCACCTGGCCCCGCGTCCCCCACAGCCGGACATTGAGCCTCACCTGCTTGAGCAGGCCCAGCACCCCGACGGTGAGCGCCCCCAGCACGGCCGCGCCAAGGATGACGAGGACCAGGGAGGTCTCAAAGCTCCAGGCGAAGAAGGTGACGGCGACGGGGAAAGCGTTCTGCACCGCGAAGACGGCCACCAGCACTATCAGCAGCAGGGCCAGGAAAAGCAACACGCCTCGCCCCTCCCTCCCGGCGCCCGGCCCTGGGACGCCAGGATGGAGACTTCGCGCCCCGGCCCGCGGAATCCTGCACCCTGCCCCCGCGTTCGCCGCGCCGGAAGCGGCGCGGGGACAGCCAGCCGGCGGCCCCAGGCCCACGCCGGGCGCGGCTCGGGGACTGCCGCCGCGCCAGCCCCCAGGCCCTGCCGCCCTAAGCCCTCTCGCCCTCCTGCCTGGCGATGGCCACGAGCGCGTCGCGGTCGAGCTCCTCCACCACGTACAGCCTCCCCGAGGCTGCCTTCGCCAGCCTCTCCAGAAACGGCCGGCTGGGCTCCAGCCCTACGCACACGAAGTTCACCCGCCGCCGCCTAACCTCCGACCCGGCCTTGAGCGCGTCGACCACGGGGTTGAGCGACCAGCGGGGAACGGTGGGCACCCCGTCGCTCACCAGCAGCAGCAGGGGGCTGCGGCAGCGGGAGGCCCGGAGGAACTCCAGGCAGTCGCACAGCGCCCCCGCCAGGGGGGTAAGCCCAAACGCCTGCATCCTCTCTAGCCCGGCCTCAAGGCGCCGCCGGTCGCGGGTAAACGGGCACAGCACCCGGGTGTGCCGTTCCTGGAAGGTCAGCACCGCCACGCGGCTGCGGGTGGACAGCACCAGGTGGTGGGCCAGCTGCCTGGCCGCCCGGATGCGGCGCCCCGCCATGCTGGCGCTGGAGTCGAGCAGGAGGCAGACCTCCGGCGGGGCGGCGCCCTGGCGCCCAAGGAACAGAAGGTGCCGGCGGTCCAGGCGCAGCCTGCCGGAGGGTCCGGGCCCCTCCCCCGCCGCCCGGGCCAGGGATTCGGCCACGGCGAGCTGGTCGGCCCAGGCCAGGTCCATGGGGCGGGCCAGGCGGCCCCGCCGGCCCCTGCGGGACCGAGACGGGGCGGGTACAGGCCCGCCCCGGCAGGAGACCCTTACCAGCGCCCTGGGGCGGCGGCGGGCCAGGCGCCGCAGCATCCTCAGCACGTCGTCCCGGTAGGCCTCGAGGTACAACCTCAGCCGCTCCCCCGCCGGGGTCAGCACCACCCGCCTCCCGTCGCTGCGCACCAGGCCCTTCTCCCTCAAGGCCTCCAGCAGCCCCCCCGGGTCAGCCTCCGGGTCCAGGGGACGGCCGGGGCCGGGCACAGGACTGAGTTCATCCCGGGACCCTCGCGCCACCCTCTCCAGCAACGAGCGGAGCTCCCGGAGCGCGGTCGAGTCGCCGGCCAGCTCGAGGACGTCGGCCAGTTCCGACGCGTAGAGCCCCGCCGGGTCCCCCGGCGCCCCGGCCGCCTGGCCGGCCCCCTCACCGTCCTGCCCTGCACCTCCACCGCCGCCGTCCCCGTCGCCCTTCCCCGGGCCCTCGGCGGCCGGGCGGCCCCCCGGCCCCCTCCCTTCCCGGGGGCCGGCCTCCTTGAGCCAGGAGTCGCTGGGCGCGGTGTAGTCGGAGAGGTCAAGCCCGTCCCGCCCCCGCCCCCAAACCACCTCTACCCGGTCGATGCGCCTTGTCTCCAACCCCTGGCGTGCCACCTCCTCCTCCAGGGCCGCCACCAGGTAGAAGGGGAGCGCCGGCGTCCAAGGGTCGCGCAGCAGGGCAAGGTGGACGTGGTTGAGGTGGGCGCGGCGCAGCGACGGCTTGCGCCCGAACGCCAGCGACCCTGAGACCCGGCCGCCCCCGGTGGCGGTCTGAACGTCGATATGGTCCAGCGTGTCCTCGACCGCTGCCTGCTGGGACGCCCCCGGACGCAGGGGGAAGTCGCGCCAGTAGCGCCGCACCGCCCGGCCCACCGCCTCCGCCACCTGGCGGTGGTCCACCTCCCCCGCCTGGTGGAAGAGGTCCAGGTGCAGCACCTCGCCGGCCCGCCGGCGGCCGTAAAACACCCGGCCGGCGTCGGCCCCGGGGTCGACCCTCACCGCGCCGGGCTCCTCGCCCGAGAGGTGGAGGCAGAGGCTCAGCACCCCGGCCTCCCCCACCCGGGCGGCCCCGCCGCGGGAAAGGTCCACGTCGAGCCCCTGAGCCAGCGACGCCAGCCCCGGGAACCTCTGGCACAGCCGGTCCACGGCAGGGCCCGGGCTCCCGCACTCAGGCGCCGGCCCCGCCATGCCAGACCCTCACCACCTCTTCTGGGTCCAGTTCCAGCAGCCCCCGGGCGCGGTGGGGCGGGGACAGCACCGGCGGGGGGCCCTGGGCTTCGGCACCCCGGCTGGCGCTACTGCTACCTTGCCCCGCCTGGAGGCCAGCACCGGACCCGCCGCCCGCCCCGGCAGCGCCCGCGCTGGCCCCGGCCCCCGGCCCGCTGGGCGGCGCCCCAGGCCCGCCCCCCCCAGCCCGGCGGGCATCCCCGCCGTCCCCAGGCGACCCCTCCGGGCCGGGCCCCGACCCCCGGGGCAGGCCCCGCCCAGGGCGAAGCCGGGAGAGCGCGCGGGCCACCGCCGTTCGGGCACGCCCCCACGCACCCCTGCCCCGCGGCTGGATGTCTGACCCGCCGCGGCCCGCGCCCCCGTCCCCCGCCGCCCGGCCGGGCCGCCCGTCCCCGCCCGCCCCGCAGGGCGGGGATGGAGACTCGCCGGCGGGCGCGGGCAAGGCCTGACCCCTGAGGGCAGCCCTCTCCGGGGCTCCCTGGGCGCCACGGGCGTCGCCCGCCCCCCCCCCCGGCCCCCCCCCGCCGGGGGCCCCGGGGGGGCGGGGGCGCGCCGCGGGCGCCCCCCCGGCCCCCGCGCCGCGC
>JAIMBG010000064.1 GCA_023511555.1 Acetobacteraceae bacterium
AGTTCCTCCTCATCCTCCCCTTCGTTCCCGTCAATAAGCAGAACGCCATCGGCTGGCTGGCCGGACGCTCCGATGAGCCCCATCGTGGGCAACTGCACGCCTTCCTGTTCCCAAAAGAGCGTCTCGTCTACGGGCCGTTCCAGATCGAGGCCCGCATCAACCAGGACCCGGAGATCTCTCAGAGGCTCACGCTCTGGGGGCAGAAGGGCTCGGAGGTCCTGCGGGGGAACCTCCTGGTGGTGCCCATCGACGACTCCTTGCTTTACGTGGAGCCGCTGTACCTCGTGGCCACCGAGAACCGCCTGCCTGAGCTGAAGCGGGTAATAGCCGCCTTCGGGAGCAAGGTGGTGATGGACCTCGACCTTCAGTCGGCACTGAACCAGCTCTTCGGCGAGGGGCCGCCCCCGACGGCCCCACCCCCAGCGGGAGCGCCGGCGCCCGCCCCCTCGCCGCCCGCGGCTGACACGGCCAGCGAGCTGGCCGAACGCGCCAGCCGGCTTCTGGAGCAGGCTCAGGAGCGGGCCCGGGCGGGCGACTGGGCGGGGTACGGCCAGGCGCTCAAGGAGCTAGAGGACACCTTGAGCCAGCTCGTTGAGAGCCTTAGGAGGTAGAGGCCGTGGCCGAGGGCGCCTTTATCCGGGACGTGGCTAGCTTTGAGGGCCGTGAGGTGGAGATCCGGGGCTGGGTTTACAACTCTCGTTCCAGCGGGCGCATCCACTTTCTCATCCTCCGGGACGGGACCGGCTTCATGCAGGCGGTGGCGGTGCAGGGACAGCTCCCGGACCGGGCGTTTCAGGCCGCCGGTTTCGCGCCGCAGGAGGCGGCGGTGGTGGCCCGGGGGCTGGTGCGGGCCGACCGCCGCGCGCCGGGGGGCTACGAACTGGAACTGCGAGACCTGGAGGTGCTTCAGGGGAGCCCCGGCTACCCGCTCACCTTGAAGGAGCACGGGGTGGAGTTCCTCATGGACCACCGCCACCTCTGGATCCGCTCGCCCCGGCAGCACGCCCTGCTGCGGGTGAGAGCCGAGCTCATCGCCGCCTGCAGGGACTTCCTGGACAGCGACGGCTTCACCCTGGTGGACGCCCCCATCCTGACCCCCGCCGCGGCCGAGGGCACCACCACGCTGTTCGAGATCCGGTACTTCGATCGGAGCGCCTATCTCACGCAAAGCGGCCAGCTGTACAACGAGGCTGCGGCCATGGCGTTCGGCAAGGTTTACTGCTACGGCCCCACCTTCCGGGCGGAAAAGTCCAAGACCCGCCGCCACCTCATCGAGTTCTGGATGATCGAACCGGAGATGGCGTACTGCGACCTGGAGCAGTGCCTTGAGGTGGAGGAGAGAATGGTCTCTGCGGTGGTGGCCCGGGTCGTGGAGCGGCGGCGGCCGGAGCTGGCGGTGCTGGGGCGCGATGTGTCTAAGCTGGAGAAGATTCGGCCGCCGTTTCCCCGCATAAGCTACGATGAGGCGGTGGAGATGCTGCAGCGGGCCGGCCACAGCATAAAGTGGGGCGACGACTTCGGCGCGCCCGACGAGTCCTATATCTCCCAGCAGTTTGACCTGCCGGTGTTCGTCCTCCGCTACCCTGCGGCCTGTAAAGCCTTCTACATGCAGCCGGACCCGGCGCGGCCCGAGGTGGTGCTGGGCGCCGATCTTCTGGCCCCGGAGGGGTACGGCGAGATAATCGGCGGCGGCCAGCGTATACACGACCTGGAGCTGCTGCAGGCCAGGATAAGAGAGCACGGGCTCAACGAGGCAAACTACGGGTGGTACCTTGACCTGAGACGCTATGGCTCGGTGCCCCACTCCGGGTTCGGACTGGGGATCGAGCGGACGCTCGCCTGGATGGCCGGGCTGGAGCACATCCGGGAGGCCATACCCTTCCCCCGCTTGCTACACCGCATCTACCCCTAGGCGCGGCTGTCCCCGCCGGCGTGCTGCCCCGAGGGGAGGGCCGCAACCCCTGGCAGGAGGCGGCGGGACGGCGTCGAAGAAGCTCGGGGGGAGGAAGGAGGCGGAGGCCGGTGCGCGAAATCGGGGACGTTCTCCGCCGCCAGCGGGAGGCCCGGGGCGTGTCCCTGCGTGAGGCGCAGGCCGCCACCAAGATCAGGCTGAAGTATCTGGAGGCGCTGGAGGCGGGCGACGAGGCAGCCTTTCCCGGCGAGGTATACATGAGGGGCTTCCTTCGCTCGTATGCTGACTACCTGGGCCTGGACGGCTGGGCCTTGGTGGCGCAGTACCGGGCCTACAAGGAGGCTCAGGCGCTGGCGCGGGAAGCGGAGGCTGCCACGCGGGTTCCACGGCGGCGGCGGCGGGGTGGTGGCTCCACGCCCACCCTCCCGCCGGGCAAAAGCGCCCCCGCTCAGGCGCCCGAGCCGCCTTCCTCCGGGGCGCCGGGGACCGAGGGACCGTCATCCGGCGGTGCGGCGCAGTCCATCGCTCCGCCAGCCAGGGAGCCCCCGGCCGCCGGGCGCCTGCCGCGGCCCGCCGCAGAACGTCGCCGCTTTCCCTCTGAGGAGCGAGGAGAGGGCCTGGGCCGCGCGGCCCCCCGTCCGCTTCAGCCCCTGGCCCGGCCCTTGAGCCCGCGGCTGCCGTTGATCCTGGGCACCGCGGCCGTGGCGGTGGCCATGGCCGCCCTGATTGTAGCGCGGGCCCTGCTGCCGTCGGCGCCCGACACCGGGGTTCCCGCCCCGCCGCCTGCAGCGGCCCCGGGCCCCGGGGGGGGCACGTCGACCGGTTCCCCTGCCCAGACGCCGGCGCCCGCCAGCGGCGAGGCTCCTGCACCGCCTCCCGGCCCCCCGCCGGTCACGGTGAGGCTGGTGTCAGACGCAAGGGAGCAGGCCGAGTACCTGGTAACGGAGGCGGCGCTGCGCCTGGAGTTGCTGGCCCAGGAGCGCTGCTGGATCCAGGTGGAGGTCGACGGGGCCCTGGCCTCGCAGGAGACGCTGCTGCCCGGCGAGTCAAGGTCCTTTGAGGCCAGGGAGAGGCTGTGGCTCAGGGCGGGGAACCCGGGCGGGCTTATGCTCACCGCCAACGGCGCTGGCCTGGGTCCGGCGGGGGAGGACGGTATTCCCCGCAACCTCATCTTCCTGGTGAGGCCCGGGGGGTGATGGCGCACCGTGCCGCTGAAGCTGGCGATTTCAGGCAAGGGCGGGGTGGGTAAGACCACCCTGGCCGCGCTTTTGTGCCACCTCTATGCCCGCGAGGGGCGGAGGGTGCTGGCCGTAGATGCGGACCCCGACGCCAACCTGGGCTCCGCCCTGGGCGTTGCACCCCAGGAGCTTCAGCGCGTGGCGCCCATCGCCGGGCTCAGCGACCTGGTGCGGGAGAGGACCGGGGCAGAACCGGGGCGGCCTGGCCAGTTCTTCCTGCTCAATCCCCGGGTGGACGACATCCCGGAGCGCTTCTGGCTGGAACGCGGGGGGATCAGGCTCCTGGTGATGGGCGGGGTCAAGGGGGGCGGGGGCGGGTGCGCCTGCCCCGAAAACGCCCTGGTACAGGCGCTCCTGCGCCACCTGCTCCTGGAGCGCAGCGACACCGTCATCGTGGACCTGGAGGCGGGCCTGGAGCACCTGGGCCGGGGGACGGCGCGGGGGGTGGACGCGCTGTTGGTGGTGGTGGAGCCGGGCCGGCGCAGCTTTCAGACCGCCGCCAGCGTCTTCAGGCTGGCCTCGGACCTGGGCGTGCCCCGCGTCATGGCGGTGGGCAATAAGGCGCGGCCCGGAGAGGAGGAGGCGATCCGGAAGGGGGTGGGGGATATCCCCCTGCTGGGAGTCCTCCCCTTTGACCCCGAGGCCGCGCGCGCTGACCTTGAAGGGCTGCCGCCGCACCAGGCCTGCCCCGCGCTGCTGCGGGCCGCTGCAGAAGTGAAGTCCCGCCTGGATCAGAGCTGCCCCGGCTGAGGGCCCGTCACTCGACCGCCGAGCGCAGAAGCTGCGACACCGGCACCAGCTCGAGGCCTTCCTTGCGCAGGCCTTCGATTATGGCCGGCAGAGCCTCCGGCGTCTGCTGGGCGGAGTCGGAGGCGTGCATGAGGATGATGTCCCCGGGGTGAGCCTTCTTGGTCACCCTGTCGACCATGAACTTCACGCCGGGGTTCTTCCAGTCGAGAGAGTCGGTGTCCCAGATGATGGTGGCGTATCCCAGCTCCAGGGCGGTGCTGATCACCAGGTCGTCGTAGTCGCCATTCGGGGGCCGGAACAGGTTGCAGTCCACTCCGGTAACGTCGCGGATGATCTGGTGGGCCTGCCTGAGGTTTTCCTGGATGACCTCCTTGGGATACTGGCTGTAGTTGAGGTGGTGGTGGCCGTGGCTGCCCAGCTCGTGCCCTGCCGCCACTATGGCCCGGGCCAGGTCGGGGTGGGCGGCCGCCCAGGGGCCTGAGATGAAGAAGGTGCTGCGCACCCCGTACTTCTTCAGCACCTCCAGCACGGGGGGCAGAACCTTCTCGCCCCAGCTTATGTCGAAGGTGAGCGCGGCCTGGTTGAGCTTGGTGTTGACGGACCTTATGGGGTGAAGCTTGCCGGCCACGAGCAGCCCCGGCCCCAGCCTTACCCCGTAGTGCACCAGCACCAGCAGCGCCGCCAGGCTGAGCCCAGCCAGCAGCCACCTCTTGGCCTTGCGGCTCACGGTTACGAACAGCAACGCCGCTCCCCCCGCCGCCCGGTCTGCTACACCTTATTCCTCGACGGGAGCGGCTATGCTTGGACGGGGGCGGTCCCGCCCTATCCCGCGCGGTGAAGCGGGGCGGCCTGGAGGCGGCCCAGCCTCCTCTCCAGCCTGGCCAGGCGCTGCCCGAGTGCGCGCCTGGCCGCCGCTTCCTGGCCGGCATCCAGCCCTAAAGCGCCGGCCTCCAGGTGTTTCAGGGCCCCAAGCACCAGCTGCCGCGCGGCCTCCAGGTCTCCCGCCCTGTGCTCCCAGTACTTGGCCAGTTCCACGAAGGCCTCAAGTTCAGGCCGGGCCTGCCCCAGCCTGCTCTGCCACAGCTCGACCGCCTCCGCCCACCGCCCCAGCCGCTTCAGCGCCCAGCCCAGCTCCGCCACCAGCCGGCGGCGGAGGCCGTCGGCCCTGCCGCAGGCCCCCGTGGCCCCGGCGTCGCTCCGGGCGGGGGTGGGTAAGGGGAGGGTGCGGGTGGTAGACGCGGAAGGGCCAAAGCCCCGGGGCTCAGAGGCGGGGGTGGGAGCGGGCAGGCGCGGCCTCAGGCCGTGACTGCCCTCGCCTTCGGGAGAGCAGGCCCGGATCGCCGCGCGGAGGCAGGCCAGGCCCTCCTCGTGCCGGCCCAGGGCCAGGAGCGTCCGGCCCAGCGCGGCGAGTTCCGTGGCGTCTGTGTCGGCGGCCAGAGGGGCCTGGAGCCGCCGGCCGGCAAGGGTCGCCAGGGCCACCATGGTGAGGATGTCCTGGCGGTTATGGGCGAAGACTGCAGGCAGGGCCGAGGCGTCCCGGCGCCTGAGGTAGTCGAAGTAGAGCGAGGGTATGAGGTAGCTGGGAACGTCGACCTCCCGCCTCAGCCCCAGCAGCGCCGCCTCCAGATTGGAGAGCGCACAGCTTCCCACCCGCCCTCGCCAGAGCCTCCGGGCGGCGCGTAGCACGTCGAGGTGGCCGGCGGGGGAGGGCGGCCGCATGCGGTTGAGGGCCCAGCGGGTCTCCAGCAGGGGCCAGTCGAATCTCAGCCCGTTGAAGGTGACCAGCAGCCAGCCCGGCCGCCAGAGGCGGGTCAGGGCAGCGAGGACGGCCGGCTCCTCGGGGTAGTCGCGGACGAAGTACTGGCGCAGCACGAAGGCAGACGGCTGGCCGTCGCAGGGCTCAAACCAGCCCAGGCCCACCAGGAAGGCGAGGGTGCCCGTCCCCCCCGCCAGGCCGGTGGTCTCGGTGTCCAGGAAGACCGCCTGCGAGGGGCTGAGGTCTCCAGGGAGGCCCGGTAAAGGTGCCGTCGCTCTTTCGGCGCGGGTCGCCCCCAGGAAGCGGAGAGACGCACCTCCCGGCAGTGACCCACAGGCGGCCGTCAGAAGATGGATGGGAACCTGAAGGAAGCCGCCCAGAGGTACGCCGGCCGCCTGCTCTTCGAGCGGAAGGACGGTCTCGACGGCGAACGCCCGGCCCATCGGGGTGGGCTCGAACTTTCCCGGCACAAGGTCCTCCACAGCCGGCCAGAACTCGCTTCGGGCCTCAGCCTCCGGCATGGCCGGGGCTCCTTCCGACGGGCGGGCCCTCCTCTTCCGCGCTCGCTGAGGCCGGGACGCCACCGTTCCCCCCGACACCTCCACCCGCCCGGACCAAGGGGGTCTCCTGTCGGGCGGCCGTCAACGCGCCCGACTCTGGCGAATGAGCCCGGGGCCCCGCGGCCCCCAGGATCTCCAGCAGCCTCAGCGTCGCTGACTTGTTGGGCTCCTCGCCGCCCCCCAGGGTGCAGGAGGGGCACCCGTCGGGGCAGGGGCAGTCGCGGACCAGGTCACGGGCCATCTGGAGCACGTCGGGGTGGAGCTCAAACAGTCGCTCGCTCAGGCCCACGCCGCCGGGGCAGGCGTCGTAGACGTAGACCGTGGGCCGACCGGTGAACGGACAGCGGGTGTGGGACACCGCCCGGATATCGCGGGGGTCGCACATGAGCAGGATCGGGGCCACGTTCACCATGAGGTTGGCCAGCCCGGCCAGCGCCGACTGCAGTTCAGAGGGGTGGATCCGGTCGGCCTCAGGCCCCAAAGCCAGCCAGTACGCGGTGGTGTGCATCTCCTGCTCAGGGAGGTGGATCCTGCCCCACCCCACGTTCTCATGGGTGTGAAACCTGATCTTCTTGAATATTGTAGCCAGGGCGTTGACCTGGACCTCGCCCCTGAACCGCTCCCCCCCCGGAACCGGGGCGCGGTCGGCCTGGGTCAGCACCTTGAGGTTCACCGCCAGGCTGGCGTCGGTGTAGTAGTCCACGTCCACTCGGCGGACGTAGGCCTTCTTCTCCTCGTAATCCAGGCGCTCCACCTGGTACTGCTCCCCCTCGTGGAGGTAGATGGCCTCCTCGTGGATGAGCATGGGGGCGGAAAACCTGTCCACCTCGCCTATAACCCGGGGTTCGGGCCGGGTGCAGTCTATCACCACGAAGTTGTCGGTGGAGGCGGACCTCAGGCTCACGTCCTCGGCGGGAAAAGACTCCGAGGCCCAGTAGAAGCGGCCCTGGGTCCGGCGCAGCACCCCCTGTTCCTCCAGGTAGCGCAAGGCCTCGTCGGTGGTGGCCACACCGAACAGCTCGCCCTCCTCGAAGGGAAGCTCGAAGGCGGCGCACTTCAGGTGGCTGAGGAGGATGTAGCGGTTGTTGGGGTTGATAAGGCCGTGCTCCGGCGAGAGGCCGAAGAAGTAGTCGGGGTGGTTGATGATATACTGATCCAGGGGGCTGGAGGAGGCGACCAGGATGGCCACCGAGGTGCCGCTGCGGCGGCCGGCGCGTCCGGCCTGCTGCCAGGTGCTGGCCACGGTGCCCGGGTAGCCGGCCATGACGCAGGCGTCCAGCTGGCCTATGTCAATGCCCAGCTCCAGGGCGTTGGTGCTCACCACGCCACGGACCTCCCCCGACTTGAGCCCCCTCTCTATCTCCCGGCGCTGCAGCGGCAGGTAGCCGCCGCGGTACCCGCGGACACACTCGGGGCCGGCCCCGGGCCCGCCGGCCCCGCAGGCCTCCCTGAGGTAGGAGAGGAGGACCTCCACCGCCAGGCGGGTGCGCCCGAAGACGATGGTCTGGATGCCCTGCCGCAGAAACATGGCGGCCAGCGCCTTGGCGTCGAGTAGGCAGCTCCGCCGTATGCCCAGCCGGGCGTTCAGCACCGGCGGATTGTAGAAGATGAAGTGCTTCTCCCCCCGCGGCGCCCCGCTTTCGGCGACCACCTCGACCTTCTCGCCGATGAGCCCCTCGGCAAGCTCCCCGGGGTTGGCGATAGTCGCGGAGCAGAGGATGAAGCGCGGGTTCGACCCGTAAAACCGGCACACCCGCTTCAGCCGGCGGATCAGGTTGGCCAGGTGGCTGCCGAAGACGCCGCGGTAGTGGTGGAGCTCGTCGATCACCACGTAGCGCAGGTTCTCGAAGAGTTTCATCCATTTGGTGTGGTGGGGCAGGATGCCGGTATGAAGCATGTCGGGGTTGGTAATGACGATGTGGCCCGCGGCTCGTATCGCCCGGCGGGCGGCCGCCGGGGTGTCGCCGTCGTAGGTGTGGGTCTTGATGTCGGCCCCGAGCACGTCGATCAGCCCGTGCAACTCGGCAAGCTGATCCTGGGACAGCGCCTTAGTGGGGAAGAGGTAGATCGCCCGCGCGGCCGGGTCGTCTAGGACGGCCTGCAGTACCGGGAGGTTGTAGCACAGCGTCTTGCCAGACGCCGTCGGCGTGACGGCGACCACGTTATGGCCCTTGAGCACCAGGTCTATCGCCCGGGCCTGGTGCGAATACAAGGCCTGTATTCCTCTTTGCCGCAGGCACTCCACCAGGGCCGGGCCGATGCCGGGAGGGAAAGGGGAATGCTGCGGCGAAACAGCAGGTAGGCGTCGCCAGGCGGTGGCGCAGGACCGGAAGGACTCGGAGCACTTGAGACTGTCCAGGACCTGTTCCAGATTCAAGCCGGCCACCCCCGGACCCGCAGCGCACGGCCCGCCTTGCTCATGCTCATTCTAACACGAACACCTGTTTGCGTCAAGGAAAGCCAGGGGCCCTAGGAACATGAGAGAAGTAAGGAACGGCAGGCCGTCAAGGCGGGAGCGGCTGCGCAGAAGGGCCCGCGCAGGCAGAAGCGCCCGCCGACCGGATCAGCTTTGGGGGCGGACGAATGTACGTCACCTTTACTCACGCGGGGGTTTGCCCTTACAAGGGCCTCTACGAGGCCTACCTGCACAACCGCAGGGATCTATTGGAGTGCTTCACATACAATCCATGGGGCGCGGGCGCCTTCGCCGCCCGAGCCCGGGACTTGGACCGGCTCGACCGCCGTCACTGGAGGGAGGCGGGGAAGGCACTGGAGGAGTATAACCGGGGCCTGTCGGCGCCCGGGCCGGCGCTGGAGGCGGCCGCGCTACTGGCCCGCGGCGAAGCCCTCGCCGTGGTCACGGGCCAGCAGGCCGGATTCGTGGGCGGCCCGCTGCTCACCCTCTACAAGGCCCTCACCGCTATCAAGCTGGCCAGGCGGTTGCAGTCGGAACTGGGCCGGCCCGTGGTTGCGGTCTTCTGGGTGGCCAGCGAGGACCATGACTATGCTGAGATAAGCTGGCTGCGGTTCATTGACGCGTTCGGCCGCTTCCGCAGGCTGGATCTGGGTTCGCCCGCGAGTCTGCGGGTTCCGGCCGGCTTCCTGCCGGTGCCTCCGGCGGCGGAGAGTCTAATGCGGGAGCTGGAAGCGGCGCTGGGCCCCCTATCCCACGGGAGAGAGTTGCTCGACCTCGTCCGGGATTGTCTCTCGTCGGCCGAGAGCCTCGCCCACAGCTTTGCCCTCTTGTATAGTCGGCTGCTGGGGGGAGAGGGGTTGGTGATGGCCGACCCGCTGTTCCCTGGGCTTCGCGCCCTGGCTCTGCCGGTCTGGCGCAGGACGCTGGAGCTCGGTACCCTGCCGCTGCGCCTGCTCGAACAGGCCGGCGAGCGCCTGGCTGCCATGGGCTTCAAGCCCGGCCTCGATCTGGAGCCGGGCCACGCCCTGCTTTTCTGGCACGACGGCGGGGAGAGGGTGGCTCTATTCTGGAGGGAGGGGCGGCTGAGCGACCGGGGGGGCAGCCGGTCCTGGACGCCGGAGGAGCTTCTGGACTTGGCCCAGGCTTCCCCGGGGTGCATCAGCTCCAACGTGGTGACCCGCGCCCTGCTCCAGGACTGGCTCATACCCACCCTGGCCGAGGTCGTCGGCCCCGGGGGACTGGCCTACATGGCCCAACTCAAGGAGGTTTACGCGGCCTTCGGGCGAACCCAGCCGGTGCTCTTCCCCCGGCTGAGCCTGACCCTGTTGACGCGCCGGGAGGCAGCCGTGATGGCCCAGCACGGCGTTGGGGTCGCCCAGGTAGCGGCGGGGCTGCCTGCGGCCGTCTCCGACCTGGTGGGGGCGGACGAAGGGGTGGGTCTGCGGAAACGGTTTGCCCTGGAAAGGCGCTTCGTGACGGAGCGGTACCGGCAGCTCAAGGAAGAGCTCCAGGGGATTGACCCCGCGCTAGGACCCCTCGCCGACGCCAACCTCGCCAGGGTACTCCACCAGATCGAGTACCTGGAGGAGAAGGCCCTGCAGAGCCACCGTCGCCGTTACCGGTCGCAGGCCGAGGAGCTTCGGCGCCTGGCAGAGACGGCGTGGCCGCTCGGGCGGCCGCAGGAGCAGATGCTGTCGGCCCTGCCCTGGCTGGCCAGGGGCGGCACCGGTCTGATCTCCGCGATACTGGAGCTGGCGCCCCTCACCGGGGAGAATCAGATCGCCTATCTGGATGCCTGAAAGGAGGCTTGCCGATGGGCCTGGACGTCCTGGCGTTCGGCGCCCATCCAGACGACGTGGAAATCGGGGCGGGGGCCACGCTGGCCTTGTACGCCTCCTTGGGTCGGCGGGTGGGGGTGGTGGACCTCACCCGCGGGGAGCTGGCCAACTGCGGCACACTGGAGGGCAGGCTTGAGGAGGCAGCCGAGGCTGCTGCC
Source organism: Acetobacteraceae bacterium (assembly GCA_023511555.1). Lineage (GTDB taxonomy): Bacteria > Bacillota > Sulfobacillia > JAIMBG01 > JAIMBG01 > JAIMBG01. The sequence continues at coordinate 10,629 of JAIMBG010000064.1, forward strand.
GTCCTGGGTCTGGCCGTACGGGAAAACCTGGCCCTCCCCGACCGGGGGATCGAGGTGAGTCAGGAGTCTGTGCTGCGGGCGGTGGCCCTCATCCGACGGTATCGGCCGGTCCTGATCCTGGCGCCCCACTGGGAGGACCCCCACCCCGACCACATCCGCTGCTGGGAGCTGATTCGCGAGGCGGCGCTCTCCGCCGCCCTGACGCGAGTGGGACCGTCGCTGGGCCTGGCCCCCCACCGGCCCCGGCGGGTGCTGGCGTATCTGGTCAATTCCGCTGCCACCCCGACCTTCCTGGTGGACGTGGGCTCGGTCTACGACATCAAGCGTCGGGCCCTGGCCGCCCACCGCAGCCAGTTCGAGCTCGGGAACCACAGTGTCCCCACCCCGCTGAACCGGCCCTGGTACCTGGCAGGCATCGAGGGCCGCGATCGCTATCTGGGATGGCTGGCCGGCGTGGAGTACGCCGAGGGGTTCGTAAGCCCCGCACCCAGCCTGGTGGAACCGTCGATTCTGGTCTAGGAGGTGACCCTGAAGGTGCAAATCGGAATGGTGTGCTACCCTTCCTACGGTGGAAGCGGCGTCGTGGCGACCGAACTTGGACTCGCCCTGGCAGAGCGGGGACATACGGTTCACTTCATCAGCTACGACCTGCCCTTCCGGCTGGACCGTTTCAAGGAGAACGTGACCTACCATGGGGTGGAGATCCCGGCGTATCCCCTGTTCAAGTACCCGCCCTACCTCCTGGCCCTGGCGGACAAGATAGTCGAGGTGTCAAGGCTGGTGGGCTTGGAGCTCGTCCACGTCCACTACGCGATCCCTCACGCCGCCAGCGCCTACCTGGCCAAGAAGATGCTGGGGGACGGGCTGAAGGTGATTACCACGCTTCACGGCACGGACGTAACCCTGGTGGGAAGCGACCCGTCCTTTGCCAACATTGTGGTGTTCAGTCTCAATCAAAGCGACGGCGTCACCGCCGTGTCGGAACACCTCAGGCAGACGACCATGGAACTGTTCAGACCGGACAAGGAGATAGAGGTGATATACAACTTCATTAACCCGCAGCAGTATCGGCCCCAGTCGCCCCCGGCCGCCCGAAGGCGCTTCGGCCCGCCCGGGACCAAGGTCATAGCCCACGTCTCCAACTTCCGGCCGGTGAAGCGGGTTGAGGTGGTGGTCGAGGTCTTTGCCCGTATCCAGAAGCAGGTGCCTGACGTGCGGCTGCTCATGGTGGGGGACGGGCCTGACGTCTGCCGCGCCTACGAGAGGGCGTGCGCGCTCGGGGTTAGGGACCGGGTGGCCTTCCTGGGCAAGCAGGAGGACATTCCCGCCATCCTGGCCGGAGTGGATCTCTTTCTGCTACCGTCCGCGACTGAGAGCTTCGGCCTTGCGGCGTTGGAGGCGATGGCCTGCGGTGTCCCGGTGGTGGCCTCCAGGGCAGGCGGGCTACCCGAGGTAATCGTGGAAGGTGAGACCGGATACCTCCTACCGCCTGACGACCTGGAGGGGATGACCTGCAAGGCGATAAAGCTCCTGACGGATCCCGTGCTGCACCGGCAGATGGCCGAGGCCGCCTTCGAACGTGCAGCTACGGTATTCCCGACCGATCTGTGGGTCAAGCGGTACGAGGAGTTCTACGCCCGCGTTCTGGAGGCCTGAGGCCGCCGGGGCAGGCGTGGCGCTGGCCAGGCCGCAGGATGTTCACGGCGGCGCACCCCTCCTGCGGCCGGGTCGAGCGGGCGCCTTTCCGCCGGTCAGCCAGGTGAGGGAGTGAGTTCATGAGGAGGCGGCGGTTCGCGGGTGCCGTCCCGGTTGACGCCGGATGCGGACCGATCGTCGGCCTGGTGTCCTTGGGG
>JAIMBG010000065.1 GCA_023511555.1 Acetobacteraceae bacterium
GCTCAACACCCCTTCAAGAGCGAGCCCTCTCTTCCCTCTTTCTCCCTTGGCCCCCCACGAAAAACTTTACTCACATGCCGTTGGATACTGGACAGTGCGGTCTCGTGCCCGTGGCCCGAGAAGTAGGGAGGTGGACGGGGTACCAGTCACTCTTGGGTGACCTGGTGCGGAGGGATCGACAGAGGAGGACCGGAGTGCCCCGGTCCTCCATGATGGCCTGCCTGTTCCCGATGGGACGGAAGTCCGGCGAGAGCCAGTCTTCTCAGCGCTGGTCCGCTGCGACGCTCCAGCGCCTGGCGCCAGCTCCAGCGCTCCGGCCGCAGGGGTGCGTCTGCCTCGCCCCAGGCCGCCCCACCGCCGGCGGTGCTCCCCCCCGCTGCCTGCTCCCCTCCCCTTGGGGCTTCTACATCCCCAGGGCCTTCCTCCGGCCCAGAATGTGGGCCTCTATCCCGGCCACCGCCGGCCCGGGCTCGGTCTCCACCGCCAGCCGGCCGCCCACCAGCCCCTCCACGTCCTGGGTGAGCAGCCTCACCAGCTCGGGCGCCCCGGCCACCGGCGGGAGCGGGGCCACATGGGTGTAAAGGCCCAGGGCCACGGCGGCGAACGCGTCCAGGGTGGCCTTCTGCTCCATGTACTCTGGGGCGGTCACGGCCAGGGGCAGGGCGGGGACGTCGACCCTCAGGGCGTCGGCCACCGCCCCGGCCAGCAGGGCTATGCGGCCGGTGTCGGTGCAGGTGCCGAAGCTCAGCACCGGCGGGACGCCCAGGGCGCGGCAGACCTCCCTGAGGCCCGGGCCGGCCAGCGCCGCCGCTTCGGGGGCGCTGAGGCCCGCCACCTGGCAGGCGGCGTTGCCGCAGCCGGCCGCCACCACCAGCAGGTCGCGGGCGATGAGCTCTCGGGCCACGGCCACCGTCATGGTGTCCTGGCCCCCGCCCTTGAGCGAGCTGCAGCTCACCAGGGCCACCACGCCCTTGAGCCGGCCGGACTTCAGCGCCTGCAGCAGCGGGTCCAGGCTGCCCCCGAGCGCGGAAAGCAGCGCCTCGGTGGAAAACCCCGCCACCACCCGGGAACGCCTCGGCACCGGCCGGGCGGGGCGGCCGCGGCGCTGCCTGAAGTTCTCGATGGCGAGATCCACGATGGCCCGCGCCTGCCGCTCTACAAGGTGCGGCTCGTAGTCGAAGCGGTCGGCCACCCCCGGCACCCCGATGAGCCTGGAGACCGCGACCAGGCGGGTGCCGAAGCGGTCGGCCACCTCCTTGAGCGAGGGCAGCGAGCAGTTCATGTCCATGGCCAGGACGTCGACCGCCCCCGTGGCCAGGGCGAACTCCTGGAAGGGCCAGTTGCCGCACAGCCCGGCGAACACCCCGTCGCACTCGAACCTCTGCAGAAGCTCCTGGCCGGTCTCGATGGAGCCCACCACCCTGAGCCCCTTAGCCCCGGCCCTCCTCGCCGCCGCCTGGACCTCGGGCCTCCTGGCGCGGAGGATCAGGGCGGCGCCCAGGAAGGGCTCGTGGCCGTGGGGCAGGATGTTCACATACTCCGGGTCGATGACGCCGAGGTCGACTTCGCCGGGGTGGGGGCGCGGGGTGCCGAACAGCGCGTCCTGGACCATCTCCAGGGGCGCCAGGGCCCCGTAGCACACGGAGATGGCCAGCCGGAGCGCCGCCCGTGCCAGCGACACGTAGTCCCCGTCGATGTTCGTCATCCCTCTCGCCGCCGAGTCGATGATCTCGGCGGCGGGGCCTCCCGGGAAGAGCCCGGCGCGGCGCCAGGCTTCCTGGCGCCGGGCGGGCGAGAGCGCCCGCACCAGCACCGACTCCTCCCAGGAGGGCTGGTGCAGCGCGTGCAGCAGCGCCCGGGCGGCCCGTCCCGCCAGCTCCAGGGTTGGGTCGGCGGCCACCTGGGCCTCTGCCTCTCCTCCCGTCCCGATCCCCAGGGCCTCTGACAGGGTTTCAAGCTTCCGGGGGTCCTGGAGGGCAAAGGGGGTCCTGCCGTGGGAGGTGGCCTCCAGGGTGCGGGCCGCCTCCTGGGCGTGGTGGGTGTAGGCGGCCGCCCCCATAATCACCAGGTGCAGCAGGTTCCGCATGGCCATGGCGCTCCCGTCTATACCGCAGGCGCCCCGCGGGGTGCGGGGCGAGACCCGGCAGGGTCCGTTGGAGCAGAGCCTGCAGCTCAGGCCCTGCGAGCAGAACCCGCAGCGCACCCCCTGCGCCTGGAAGCGGTCCACCACGCTGGACGCGCCGGACTCCTGAAGCAGCGGATACTGGGACCTGACCGACTCGTGCTGGCTTATGGGATCGCGCTCGGCCTGGCTCACAGCCTCTCACCTCCGGTGGCGATAATGTTCAACCCCGCGGCACGGGTTTCCTTCCTGGCGGCGGGGGTCGGGCTGGCCGGCGGTGGGAGCGGCCGCTGCGGGGGCGGGGGGTGTACCCTGCGTTGCGGCAGCGGGGTGGGGCAGCCGTGGCCCGATGCTGAGAGGGGGTTTGACAGGCCCGCGGCGGGGGAGTATAATGCCCCTGGGGACTATGTGCTCACTTATTCACGCAGTCCTGCCAGGGGGTGGCTCATGAGCCGTGACCTGCTTTCCGCCAAGGCCGACTTGCTCAAGGCCCTGGCCCACCCTACGCGGCTGGAGATCCTCGAGGTGCTGCGCTCCGGGGAAAGGTGCGTTTGCGAGATAGTGCCCCGCATCGGGCATGAGCGCAGCTCGGTGTCCAAGCACCTGGCGGTGCTCAGGCGCCTCGGAGTGCTGGGCTGCCGCAAGGAGGGGCTCAGGGTCATGTACTGGCTCCGGCACCCCCGGGTCGCCTGGCTCCTCGACGCGGCAGGCGACGTGTTGGCCGACGAGGCCCGGCGCTTTCACTCCCTGGTGGAGGGGAGACCCTCGGCGGAGGGGCCGGCCTCCGGGCCCGGGCGGCAGCCTGGGGATGCCGGCTAGAGTGGAGGAGGTGGCTGCGGTGGCGCTGGTGTTCAAGGTCCTGGCCGGCGGAGGCCGGGAGCTCCTGGAGTACCTCTCCGCCCACGTCCTGACCTGCCTGGTCCCCGCATTCTTCATCGCCGGGGCCATCGCCGTGTTCGTCTCCGGGCCCTCGGTGCTAAAGTACTTTGGACCCCGCACCAACCGCTTTCTGTCCTACGGCGTGGCGTCGGTGTCGGGGGTCATCCTGGCCGTCTGCTCCTGCACCGTCCTTCCGTTGTTTGCCGGCATCTACCGCAAGGGGGCCGGCCTGGGGCCGGCCGTGGCCTTCCTCTACTCCGGGCCGGCGATAAACCTGCTGGCCATAGTGCTCACCGCCCGCAAGCTGGGGTGGGAGCTGGGCCTGGCGCGGGCGCTGGGCGCGGTGGCGTTCTCCATCGGCATCGGGGCGATCATGGCCCTGGCGTACCGCCGCGAGGAGCGGCGCCGGCGGGCGGACGGGCTAGCGGAGGTGGCGGTGAAGCCCCGCCGCAGCGGGCTGCAACTGCTCGTCTTCTTCGGCATCCTGGTGGCCATCCTGCTGTGGGGCACCGCCCGGGTAGGGCTGTGGCCCAAGCTGGGCGGGCTGGCGGCCCTGGCGGCGGGGCTGGCTGCGGTCTGCTGGCGCTGGTTTGACGCCGAGGAGCTCAAGGACTGGGGCCGGGAGACGCTGCGGCTGGTGCGGCTCATATTCCCCGTGCTGCTGGCGGGGGTGTTCGTGGCGGGCATGCTCAAGCAGGTGCTGCCCCCGGAGTGGGTGTCGCGGCTGGTGGGCGGGAACTCCGCCCTGGCCAACCTCGGCGCGTCCCTGTTCGGCGCGCTCATGTACTTCTCCACCCTCACCGAGGTGCCCATCCTCCGAATGCTCCTGGACCTGGGCATGGGGAAGGGACCGGCCCTGGCGCTGCTGCTCTCCGGGCCGGCGGTGAGCCTGCCCAGCCTGCTGGCCATCAGGAACATCATGGGGACGCAGAAGACCCTGCTCTACGTGGTGCTGGTGGCGGCGCTTTCCGCCGCGGTGGGCATGCTCTTCGGTGGGCTGGTGGGACAGGGGTGACCGGCGTCTGCCTGGACAACGCCGCTGCCTCCTTCCCCAAGGCCCCAGGAGTGGCGGATGCTCACCCGCCCTGAGGGCGGGTAGCGGTGAGGCCAGTGCCGGGCTGGCGAGGGGGCCGGCGGCCCCCAGAGGGGAGGTGGGCTGATGGCGCAAGGGTGCTGCGGTCGGGGTGACGCCGTCACCCAGGTCGTGGTGCGGGGGATGAAGGTGGGGCTGGTGGGGCTGGAGGAGTGCCTGGAGCAGGTGCGCCGGCTGGGCCCCCTCGCCCCCGACCGGCTGGCCGCCGAGCTTCTGCGGTGCGTCGAGTCCAAGAACTATGTGGCCGCAGCGGCCCGGGAGGACTACGCCTGGGCCCTGGTGGAGGAGTTCGAGCGCCGGTACGGTGCGCCTCAGAGGGCGCCGGCTGGAGCGGGGGGCCCGGCCTCGGGGCGGCCTGCCGCCCCTGGGCCGGCCGGTCCGCCGGGGTCGTCCCGAGGCACGCCGGGCGCGGGCGCAAAGGAGGTCAAGACCATGGAGATCAAGGTGCTGGGGCCGGGCTGCGCGCGCTGCCACACCCTGCAGCAGCGGACCATGGACGCCCTGGCGGAGCTGGACGTGGCGGCGGACGTGGAGATGATCACCGACCGCCAGAGGTTCCTGGACTACGGGGTGCTGGCCACCCCCGGCCTGGTGGTCAACGGAAAGCTGAAGATGTATGGGCGGGTGCCCACCAAGGAGGAGATCAAGGGCTGGATCAGGGAGGAGGCATAGGCCGGTGCTGCATCGCCGCCCCGGCCATGGCCAGGGGCAGGCTGGGGGCGAAGCCCCGGGCGGCGCTGGCGCAGCCGTAGCAGAGCCAGGCCCCGAACAGCGCCGCGGCGGCTCCGGCTGAAGAACTGCCCCGGGACCAGTCCGGCCGCCAGCGAGGCGAATGAGCCCGCGGCCTGGACCAGCCCCAGGTCGCCGCTGCACTGGGTGGCCAGGAGGATGGCGAAGTTGCGGCTTTGCAGCGCCGGTCCAAAGCCGCGTTGAGGCGTCACAAGGAAGATCATGACACGTTTTGGGCCTCGGGTCGATGAGCGAGGACGGTGGAAGGGGGGCTCTGCGGGCAGTATGGGGGGAAGGCGGTTCCTTGAGCGGCTCCAGGACTTCAGGCTGTTGCCGGCGTTCGTCGTGGTGAGCATGGCGCTGGGCATCGGGATCGGGAAGGCCTACGGCATCTCCAACTTCGCCATTACGCCTCCCATAGAGGCGATAAAGGCCGTCTTCCGGGGGCAGTATCAGTTTACCCTGCCCAACACCCTGGCCCTGGGCGTGGTGGTGGGGCTGTTCTTGATGATGTATCCGGCGATGACCAAGATAAGGTTCGAGGAACTGGGGAAGGCGGCGCTGTCGTTCAAGCAGCTCCTGGTGGTGCTCTTATTCAACTACGCCGTGGCCCCGTTCTTCATGTACGGGCTGGCGAACCTGTTTCTCTCCGGCCAGCCGGACCTTTACACCGGCCTGGTGCTGTACGGGCTGGCGCCCTGCATCGCCATGGTCATCGTTTTCACCTTCCTGGCCCAGGGCAACAACGCCCTGGCCATCGTGCTGGTGGCGATCAACTCCATCATGCAGATGCTGCTCATCCCGGTGTACGCCCGGCTCCTTCTGGGCAGGGTGGCCTTCGACGTGTGGGTGGTGGGGGAGAGCGTGGTGCTCTACCTGGGGCTCCCGCTGCTCGCCGGCTACCTCACGCGGCGCCTGGCCATCCGGCGGGTGGGGGAGGCGGGCTTCGAGCGGGCCCGGGCCTACCTCGACGCGCTGTCCATCGTGGGCCTGCTGTTCACCCTGGTGGTGATGTTTGCGCTCAAGGGCGACCTCATCCTCACCCGCCCGGGCATCATCGGGCTCATGGCCCTGCCTATGACCATCTTCTTCTGGGCCATGTTCGCCGTGGTCTACCTGGTGGGGTGGCGGCTGCGTCTGGGCTACGCCGACTCCGTAGCGGTGGCCTTCAACTCCACGGGGCGGGACTTTGAGATCGCGATAGCCATCGCTATCACCGCCTTCAACCCCACCGTGGCCCTGGCCACGGTGGTCGGCCCGCTCATCGAGGTGCCGGTGATGCTGGTGCTGGTGTGGGCAGCGCGGGCCAGCCGCGCCAGGCTGTTTGGGGGGGCGGTGGGGTAGGCCGCCTCCCGGCGGCGGCGCTTTCCACTCCCGGGCCGCCGCAAGGGCTTCGCCGCGGCGGCGCCTCCCGCCCCCGGCCGCTCGGGGGCCTCTCTTCGCGCCGGGGCGGGCTGGGCACCCCGGGCCAGGGACGTGGTTCCGGCCCTCCGGCAGGGCAGGCCCGGAGCCGCCGCCGAGGCGGCCCGGGTGGTCAGCGCTTGAAGCGGCTGGGCGGGGGCAGCTTGAAGTGCTCAGCGTGGCGGTCGCGCCGCTTGAGGTAGGAGATGAGGTCGGGGTCGCCGTTGGTGCTCCCTGCCGCTCCCCAGTGGCCGAACAGCCAGGCGAACGGCGCGCCGCGCTTTGGGGCCGCGCGAGGCTGGGCCGCGTGGCGGTTGGTCTTCATTCTCAGTACCTCCAGAGGGCCCGGGCGAAGACGACAGCCAGCAGGGCCACTACCAGTATTCCCATACTCCATCTTATGAGGGACTCCTTCCGCTGGAGAATCACCTGGTTCCGCGAGTAGGCGTCCACCACCTGGTAGAGCACGGCATAGCGGATCTCGGCCGGCGGTTCGTCGCAGTACTTGGCAAACAGGGCCGCGGGGTTCGGGTCGCAGCGGAATGGGCCTGCCAGGTACGCCAGCAGCGCGAGCAGGAAGCTCAGGAGCAGCAGGCTCCCGGCAATCAGCGTCAGCGGCGAAATCGGCCCGGCGGCAGAGAACAGCAGGGACAGCAGCACAGCCTGAGCGCCCAGCAGCACCCCCGTCTTCACGTCGGAGGCCTCCAGGCTTGATCGCTGGTACTCCAGGCGGCTCTCGGCGACGTTCAGGATCAGCTCATGGGACAAGGGGTCTGCGTCCTCTCCCATGGTCTCCTCCCCGCTTGCTTCTGTCCTGCCACTGCTATTATTCTTCCTTACTTTGCCACAATCCTTCCCGAAAAGCCGGTTCATCGCACGCCGCCCCGGGGCAGGGGAGTTTCCAGGCGCTCCTTCCCCCCTGCCCTCTGCCGTTTCCCGGCGGCCCCGAACCCGTCCGCAGGAATCCCCTCCCCCGCCGTCGAACGAAGGGGCGGGAAGGGGGGTCTCCTCATGGCATACCAGAACATCCTGGTGGAGCGGGAAGGCAAGGTGGCTCTGATAACGGTGAACCGGCCTCAGGCCCTGAACTGCCTGAGCCTGGCGACCCTGGACGAGCTGGAAGGGGCCCTGGACGGACTGGCCCGGGACCCCGAGGTAAGGGCCCTGGTGATCACCGGGGCGGGTCCCAGGTCGTTCATCTCCGGGGCCGACATCGGCGAGCTCAACGCCCTCCCCTCGCCCCAGGCGGCGGTGGACTACGCACACCGGGGCCAGGCCCTGGTCTTCAAGCTGGAACGCTTCCCTAAACCGGTGGTGATGGCTATCAACGGCTACTGCCTGGGGGGCGGCCTGGAGCTGGCCATGGCGGGGGACATCCGGGTGGCGGCTGACACCGCCAGGTTCGGCCAGCCGGAGATAAACCTGGGGCTGATTCCGGGGTTCGGCGGCACCCAGCGCCTCCCGCGCCGCGTGCCTCGGGGCATGGCGAAATACATGATCCTGACGGGCGAGCACCTCAGCGCCCAGGAGGCGCTGCGCATCGGCCTGGTGGAGAAGGTGGTGCCCGCCTCCGAGGTGGTGCAGGCGGCGAAGGCGCTCGCCGCCACCCTGGCGGAGAAGGCGCCGGTGGCGGTCAGGCTGGCCAAGGAGGCCATCGACCAGGGCATGGAGGCCGACATCCACCGGGGCTGCGCCCTGGAGGCGGCCAACTTCGGCCTGGTCTGCGGCACCGAGGACCGGCGCGAGGGCACCAGCGCCTTCCTGGAGAAGCGGAAGGCCCAGTGGAAGGGGCGGTGACGGACGGGGGTTGGCCTGCCGGCTGGCGCCCCCGGCGGGGCGCCCTGGGAGGGCCGCGCGGGGCCGGCATTCCGGTGCGGCGCGGCAGGCCGCGCCATGGCGAGGGGGCCGGTCCGGGCGCGCGCCCCTCGGCCGCGGGAGCCCTGCTGCCGCGGCGGCCTCGCGGCCCCCAGACCTGCAGTCTAGAGGAGGGCAGGTGTCGTCATGGTAGGGTTTGACCTTACCCCGGAGCAGGAGGAGATCAGGGCGCTGGCCGCAAGCTTCGCCAAGAAGGCTATACGGCCGGTGGCCAGGGATTACGACGAGCGGGAGGAAGTGCCCTGGGAGGTGATTAAGAAGGCCCACCAGGCCGGGCTGATGAACCTCACCGTGCCCGCCGACCTTGGGGGGCAGGGGCTGGACAACCTCACCTCGGTGGTGGTCACGGAGGAGCTGGCCGCAGGCTGTGCCGGCATGGCCACGATCCTGGGCTCCAACGGCCTGGCGCTGACCCCCCTCCTGCTGGCCGGGACGGACGAGCAGAAGAAGCGGCTCATCCCGCCCATAACTACCCAGCCCAGGCTGGCTGCCTTCTGCCTCACCGAGCCGGGGGCCGGCTCCGACGCCGGAGCCGTGGCCACCCTGGCCCGGAAGGTGGGCGACGACTACGTGCTCACCGGCTCCAAGTGCTTCATCACCAACGGCGGCATCGCCGACCTCTACCTGGTGGTGGCCACCGTGGATAGAACCCGCGGCGCCCGCGGGCTGGCGGTGTTCGCCGTGCCGGCGGGGACCCCGGGGCTGTCCGCGGGCAAGAAGGAGCGGAAGATGGGCATCCGCTGCTCGCAGACGGCGGAGGTGGTGCTGGAGGAGGTGAAGGTGCCGAAGCAGAACCTCATCGGCCGGGAGGGCGCGGGTTTCAAGATCGTGGTGGACACGCTGGACCGGGCCCGCCCCGGGGTGGGGGCGATAGCCCTGGGCATCGCCCGGGCGGCGCTGGAGGCGGCGGCGGAGTACGCCGGCCAGCGGGTCCAGTTCGGCAAGCCCATCGGATCCTACCAGGCCATCCAGGTGATGCTGGCCGACATCGCCACCGAGCTGGAGGCGGCTCGCCTCCTGGTGTGGCGGGCCGCCTGGCTCCTGGACCAGGGACGGCCGGTGGGGACGGCCGCCGCCATGGCCAAGTACTGGGCGGGGGACGTGGCCATGAGGGCGGCGGTGGATGCGGTGCAGATCTTCGGGGGCTACGGCTACATGCGCGACTACCCTGTGGAGAAGCTGATGCGCGACGCTAAGATAACCCAGATTTACGAGGGCACCAACCAGATACAGCGGCTGATCGTGGCCCGGTCGGTGCTGAAGGGTGACGGTGCGTGAGCGGGGCTTCCGACCCGGGCCGGGCCCCCGGGGCGGTTTTGGTGAGCGCGTGCCTGCTGGGGCTCTGCTGCCGCTACGACGGGGGTTCCTGCCCTGACGATGGGGTCCGGAAGAGGGCCCGACGGGAGCGGCTGGTGCCCTTCTGCCCCGAACAGTTGGGGGGGCTGTCCACTCCCCGGCCCCCGGCCCGCCTGGTGGGGGGCGATGGGGTCGATGTGCTGGAGGGAAGGGCGTGGGTGCAGGACGCGGACGGCCGCGACGTCACGGCGGCCTTCCTCAGGGGGGCGGAGCAGGCCCTGCTCCTGGCCCGGGCGGTGGGCGCGGATCGGGCCTGGCTCAAGGACCTGAGCCCTTCCTGCGGGGTGGCGAGGGTGCACGGCGAGGGCGGGACGACCCGGCCGGGAATGGGGGTGGCGGCGGCGGCCCTGGCCCGGTCGGGGCTGAAGGTGTCAAGGCCGCCCAAGGGGAGGTGCACGAGGTGAGACGGGTGTTGCCGGGCAGGATGCCGCCCGCCCAGAGCGGCGGGGAGGCGCGCGCCCGGCGGCCGATGGGGCCGGACCTGACGGTGGCCATGGTGCCCGTGGGGTCGGTGGAGGAGAAGGTGATGACCTGGCTCAGGCGGCGGCTGGAGGAGCTTCTGGGCCGGCAGGTTCAGATCGGGCCGGGGATGCCCCTGCCCGCGGGCTCATACGACGCCTCCCGGCGGCAGTACGTGTCCCACCGCCTGGTGGAGGCCCTGGCCGGCGCCGCCGGGCCCGGGGTCTGCCTTCTGGGGGTGGTCGACGTCGACCTCTTCCTCCCCGGCATGAACTTCGTGCTGGGCCAGGCTGAGCCCGGCCGCCGGGCGGCCGTGGTCTCGCTGTTCCGGCTCCGGCCGGAGCGCTACGGGCTCCCCCCCGACGAGGGGCTCTTCCTGGGACGGGCGCTCAAGGAGTCGGTGCACGAGCTGGGCCACTTGTTCGGGCTCCGCCACTGCCCCCGGCCGGAGTGCGTGATGCACTTCTCCAACAGCCTTCAGGACACCGACCGCAAGGCCCACTTCTTCTGCCTCAGGTGCCAGCGCTCGCTGGGGAGGGCGCGGCGGGCGGGCGGAGGGCGGTAGGGGGCCGGCGTCCCGGCAGCGGCCCTGCCGCGGCACTGCAACGCCCCGTCAGGGACGGGGCGTTATGCACCGAGAAACCCTGTCAGCCTCGGCTGCCGCACCCCACGAGGGCTGCGTTCCCGGCCTCCATCGCGGCAGGAGGCGGGCTGCCTCCGCCGCCTTCCTCGGACGCCCTGCCGCGCCGGCCGGCCGTCCTACGGCGCGCTCAGTCTGGCGTGCTCCGGCGTGGGTTCGACCGCCTGCTGGCGCTCCGCCCAGATCTCCTGCGACAGCCGCTCCCACTCCGCGGCCCTCTTGTCCAGGAACTCGGCGATCCGGCCGGTGAGCACCGTCTCGGCGCCGGGGTGGGTCGGCCTGGCCCCCGACTCCTTTACGATGTCCCTCAGCGCCTGGGGCACGTCGATCAGCGGGCAGGGCCGCAGGAAGTTGGAGCTGAACGGCTGGCGGCACTGGTAGGCCTTGAACAGCGGCGACGCCAGGGCCTCCTTCAGGCTCTTGTCGTAGATGGAATCGACCGAAAAGTGCACGAAGGCGCAGGGCTCGATCTCGCCCCGGGCGTTGATGTGGAAGTAGCGGCGGCCGCCGGCGATGCAGCCCCCGGTGAGCTGCCCGTCGTTCCAGAAGTCGGCGAACAGCAGCGGGTAGGACATCCTCAGCTTCGGGACCTGCCTGGCCAGCCAGGCCCGCTGCTGCGGCGTCACCAGGAGGTCGGTGTCGACGTCGCTGCCGATGGGGATGTAATGGAAGGTCCAGCCGTACCGGCAGCCCTTTTTCACCAGGAAGTCGATGAACTCCTCGCTCATCACTTCCCGGCAGTTGTGCCGAGTCAGCGTGAGCGAGAACCCGAACGGCACCCCGCGCTCCCGCAGCAGGTCCATGGCCCGCATGATGCGGTCGAACACGCCGGGGCCGCGCCGCGAGTCGGTGCGGTCCCTGCTCCCCTCCAGGGAGAACGCCGGCGACATGTTGCCCGCGGCCAGCAGCTCGTCGGCCTTCTTCTCGTCGATGAGGGTGCCGTTGGTGTAGAGCATGAAGGCCACGTCGGGGTGGCGGCGGGCCAGCTCGAACAGCCGCGGGTAGAGGAACGGCTCACCGCCCGACATCACTATCCAGTGGATGCCCAGCTCCTTGGCCTCGGCCACCAGCCGGTCGAGCCGGCCGAAGTCGAGGCTGTCGCCCCTGTGGTAGGCCCCGGCCCAGCAGCCGTTGCAGCGCAGGTTGCAGGCGCTGGTGGGGTCGACCAGGATCAGGGCCGGGACGTTTACGCCCAGCTTCTTCCCCAGCCGCGCCTGCTTGGGGATGCCGAGCAGGAACTCGTTGACGAAGAAGTTGTAAAGTAGCCGCTTCCTCACGTTGGGGTGGCACTCGCGGAGGAGCCGGACGGTGTAGTCGAACTGCACCGGGTGCTGCTCCACATACTCCTTCAGGCTGCGGATGACCTGGCGGTGGCCCTCGACTATGGCCAGCCGCTCCCCCAGCGAGAGCAGCCTCCGCAGGTTGCGCTCAGGGTTCCTGGCGATGTAGAGGAGCACCTGGCGGAGTATGCTCCCGGCCAGCAGCCGCCTGACTAAGTCGCCGCCCAGCCCGCTGCCGGCGCAGCCCGGTGTCCAGCACACGCGGGTCGTCACCACGCAGACTCCGCGCCCGCCGATCGACGAACCGTCGTTCGCGGTGGAGGACGAACCCGACGACGGCTACCACTACCCCGACTTCGCCGCCGAACGGCAGCGGTCGCGCCGGACGACGATCGTGTGGCTGCTCGTGATCCTGATGCTCGCCCTCGCGGTGGGTTTCGGTGGCTGGTGGATGGGCTCGGGACGTTTCACCGCGGTCCCGACCACCGACGGTCTCGATCGCGGTGCGGCGGTGACGGCGATCGAAGCGGCCGGACTGTCGACGGAGATCCGCGGGCAGTACTCGGACACGGCTGCGCTCGACACGGTGCTGGGTACCGA
>JAIMBG010000066.1 GCA_023511555.1 Acetobacteraceae bacterium
ACCCTCCTGACCGGCCCGGAAAACCCCCAGGAACGAGCCCGAAGGGACGCTCCCCACGAACTTGTTGACACACACCCCGGGCTGCCACTCCTTGCCCACCGCGCCTGGATTGTGCTATAATAGGCACGTGTTTAGGGCCGGTGGCGCGAGGGCGTTATAGAGGGGTGGGGCGAGTGGATCTCACCAGACTGGTGGAGCAGGGTCAGATGAAGGAGAATCTACCCGACTTCGGGCCCGGCGACGTGGTCCGGGTCCAGGTCAAGGTCGTGGAGGGCGGCCGTGAGAGGGTGCAGACCTTCGAGGGGACGGTCATCGGTCGCCGCGGCGGCGGCGTGCGGGAGACCTTCACCGTGCGCCGGGTGTCCTACGGGGTGGGCGTGGAGAGGGTGTTCCCCCTCCACTCGCCGGCTATCGAAAGCGTGGAGGTGGTAAGGCGGGGCCACATACGGAGGGCCAAGCTCTACTACCTCCGGCGCCTGACCGGCAGGGCTGCCCGCATCCGCGAGCGGCGCGAGGACTGAGCCGGCAAGGGGGTTGGGCAGAGGGGGCCGGGCCATGTTCCGGAAGGGTGGGTGGCTGAGGGAAACGGCCGAGACCGTCCTCATCGCCCTGGTGCTGGCCCTTGTGGTCCGCACCTTCGTGGTGGAATCGTTCCTGGTAGAGGGGCCGTCGATGGAGCCGACGCTGCTCAACCGGGAGAGGCTTTTGGTCAACAAGTTCATCTACCACTTCACCCGGCCCCGTTGCGGCGACATCATCGTCTTCCGCTACCCGGTCGACCCCAGGCGCGACTTCGTGAAGCGGGTGGTAGCGACGGGAGGGGAGACGGTGGAGATGAAGGGCGGGCAGGTCCTGGTCAACGGCGAAGTCCTCCACGAGCCCTACGTGGCGGAGGGGGGCGACGGTTACGTCCCCCCCACCACCGTCCCCGAGGGCTTCCTATTCGTCCTGGGCGACCACCGGGCCATAAGCGAGGACAGCAGGTCGTTCGGGTTTGTGCCCCTGCGCAACGTCAAGGGCAAGGCCTTCCTGGTCTACTGGCCCCCGCAGCGGGCCAGGGTGCTGCGCCCGGCGACCTGAGCCCTCATGATGCCGGGGGCCGGCGGGCCAGGGGGTGGGGGAAGTGCCTCGGCCCAGGTATCCCAGCTACATGGCCCGGGCGGTACGGGCGATCGAGGAGAATCTTTCCCGTGCGGACGTGGTGATCGAGGTGGCGGACGCGCGGGCTCCCCGATCCAGCCGGCACCCCAATGGGGACCGGCTGTTTGCTTCCCATCCCCGGATCCTGGTGCTGAACCGCGCCGACCTCGCGGATCCCGCCCTCACGCGGCGGTGGCTCTGCGCCCTGGGCCGTCCCGGCGCGGGGCCGGCCTTCAAGGCCCTGTCCGCCAGCGCCGCCCGCGGCTGGGGGGTGGCCGAACTCTCCGTCCAGGTCAGGGCCCTGGCCCCAGGCCGGGCTGCGGGGGCCGTCAGAGCCATGGTTGTGGGGCTCCCCAACCTGGGCAAGTCGGCGCTTATCAACCGGTTGGCCGGAAGGCGCAAGGCCCCCACCGGCGCCCTGCCCGGAGTGACCCGGGGCGAGGCCTGGGTGGCCGCAGGGGAGGGCCTCTACGTCCTCGACCTCCCCGGCATCCTCTACCCCCGCCCCCGGGACGCCTCCTCCTACCTGTGCCTGGCGGCGCTGGGGGTGTTGGATCCCGCCGAGTACCAGCCGGAGCACGCGGCCTGCTGGCTGCTCCAGCGCCTCGGGGCTCGTGTCGTCCTGGCGCTGTCCCGCCGCCTGGGCGTCCCGCTGCCCTCGGCGGGCGCGACGGGGCCCGGGAGGCCGGGAGGCTCCCCGCCAGCCGCGGCCGGCGATCCCCATGCCTTCCTGGACGCCCTGGCCCGGGCGCGCGGCTATCTCCTGACGGGGGGCCGGCCTGACGTTGCTCGGGCCGCCCGGGCGCTGCTCAAGGACTTCGGCCGGGGCCTGCTCGGCCGCTTCACCCTGGAGGAGCCAGGGCGTGCCGCCGGGAGGGAAAGGGTTTCAGGCGTCGAAGACAGTCCCGGGGGTGGGAGCCCGTGGGAGCCCGGGGCTTGACCGTGTCTCGGCCCCGTCCCCGGTGCCGGGCGACAGGGCGTCTGGCCGACAGGCGCCGCCGGGGGCGCGCCGCGGAGGCGCGGCGCCTCAGGCGCCGCTACCGGTTCGAGCGAGAGGCGCTGGGACGGGGTTTTGGCGCCGTGGCCGGGGTCGACGAGGTGGGCCGGGGGGCGCTGGCCGGACCGGTGGTGGCGGCCGCCGTGGTGCTTCCCCGCGGCCTGCTGCTGCCCGGCCTGGACGACTCCAAGCGGCTCCTGGAGGGGGAGCGTGAGCGCCTGTTCCGGCTCATCGAGGCGGCAGCGGAGGCGCTGGCGGTAGGCATGGCCTCGGTTCGGGAGATAGACCGGCTCAACGTGCTGAGGGCCACTCACCTGGCCATGGCCAGGGCGGTGAGGCGGCTGCCCGTGCCCCCAGGGTTCGTCCTGGTGGACGGCTTCGAGGTACCGGGGCTGGGCCTGCCCCAGCGGGGCCTGGTGCGGGGGGATTCGCTCAGCAACTCGGTGGCGGCGGCCTCGGTGGTGGCGAAGGTCACCCGGGACCGGCTGATGCGGGCGCTTGACCCCCGCTACCCCCAGTACGGGTTCTGCCGGCACAAGGGGTACGGCACCCGCGAGCACCTGGAGGCGCTGAGGCGCTACGGCCCCTGCCCCCTTCACCGCCGGAGCTTCAGTCCCGTCCATGGCTGGGACCCGGGGCCGGGCGGGGCGCGGGGGTGAGGCCCCTTGCGCCGCGTGACTCCAGGCCACGTGCAGCCGGGCATGAAACTGGCCAGGCCCGTTCTTGGGCCGGGGGGCCAGCTCCTGCTCGCCGCCGGGGTGGAGCTCAAGCCCTCCTACGCGGCGCGCCTCCGGCCCTGGGGGTTCCCTTCCTCTACGTCTCCGACCGCCTCACTGCGGATATCGTGGCTAGGGACGTCATACCGGACAGCACCCGGATCCAGGCCCAGAGGCTGGTGGGAAGGGTCTTGGCCAGGGCCGCGCAAGCCCCGGCCGACCCCAGCGGCCTGGACAGATGCCAGGCCGCGATCCGCCGCACGGTGGCCGAGATCGTTGACGCTCTCCTGGCCAACCGCAACCTGGTGGTCGACCTCATGGACATCCGCACCGCCGATAACTACACCTGCGCCCACTGCGTGAACGTGTGCGTGCTTGCGATCATGACGGGCATGACGCTCGGCATGCACCGGTCGAACCTGCTTGACCTGGGCGTGAGCGCGATGCTCCACGACCTGGGCAAGGTGAGGCTGCCGGAGAGGGTGCTGAAGAAGCGGGGCGCGCTGAGCCCCGAGGAGTACAGTGAGATCAAGAAGCACGCGGTTTATGGGTACGACATCCTCCGGGCCCAGGGGATGGTAACGCCCCTGACCGCGGTGGTGGCCTACCAGCACCACGAGCGGTACAACGGCGAGGGCTACCCCCGCGGCCTCCAGCGTGACGAGATCCACCCCTTTGCCCAGGTGGTGGCGGTGGCCGACGTCTACGACGCCCTGGTGGCGGACCGCGTCTACCGCCCGCCGTTTCTTCCCCACGAGGCCGCGGAGATGGTGTCGGGGGCCCAAAACTTCTGCTTCGATCACCGGGTGGCTGCCGCCTTCCTGAGCAACGTGGCGGTCTACCCCGTGGGTACGGCGGTGCGGCTCAACACCGGCCAGGTCGGACTGGTGGCCGCCGTCCGGCGGGGCCTGACGCTCAGGCCCCGCGTGCGCCTCATCCTGGACGCTGACGGCAGGCGGCTGCGGCCGCCGTCGGACCTCGAGCTGGTTCGCTACGCCTCGGTGATGGTGGCGGAGGTCCTGGAGGAGGACGGGCTGGAGCGGGCGCTGGCCGCGGCGGGGGTGTCGCCGTGAGCGCCGGCGGGGCCCGGCGGGCCGGCCCAGGGCCCTGGGGGCGGCGGGCCGAGGAGGCAGCGTGCCGCTTCCTGGAGTGCCAGGGCTACCGGGTGCTGGCCCGCAACTTCCGCTGCGCCAGGGGTGAGATCGACGTGGTGGCGGAGGCGGGGGAACGGGGGAGGTCGGTGATCGCCTTCGTGGAGGTCAAGGCCCGCCGGGGCACCGGATTTGGGTCGCCGGAGGAGGCGGTCGGCCCCGGAAAGCGGCTGAGGCTGCTTCGGGCGGCGCATGACTACCTGGAGCGGCACTGCCACGGGGCCGGGCCGGCCACAGGTCCGGGCCTTCGGTTCGACCTCATTTCGGTGGAGGTGGAGCCGGGCAAAAGGTGCCGGATCACCCACCTGACGGGGGCATTCTAGGTCAGAGGCCGGGGCGGCGAACGGCCCCGGCCTCCGGCCCCGCGGGCCAGAAACGCTAAACCTGGGCGAGCAAGGGGGGTTTAGGTCGATGGAGGCGACGTGGCTGGGGAGGCTGCTGGAGGTGGTCCCGCTGGCTGGCGCGTTACTGGTTGCGGGCTATGCTGGGGCTGTTCCGTCGGAGGCGGAATCAAGGTCTGGGGCCGGGGCCGGCGGCAGGGTGGCCGTGCGCTTTCTGGGGCACGCCTGTTTTCTCCTGCAGTGGCAGCCGGAGGGCGGGGCCGCCCCGGTGCGCGTGGTGACCGATCCCTATCCGGCCGACATGGGCTACGGACCGCTCCAGGTCTCGGCGGACCTGGTGGTGGCCAGCCACGACCACTTCGACCACTGCGCCTCCGGCGCGGTGGGAGGGCGGCCGGAAACGATCATTGGTACCTCGGGAAAGGGGAAGGACTGGGTGGCCTGCGACCGGGAGGTGAAGGGCCTCCGTGTCAAAGGCTTCCCTACGTACCACGACCCGGGCCGGGGCGGGGAGCGCGGCAAGAACATGGCGTTTCTGGTCCAGGCGGGAGACTTCAGGTTCCTGCACCTCGGCGACCTGGGGCACGTGCTTTCGCCCGACCAGGCGCAGGACATAGGCCCGGTGGACGTGCTCTTCGTGCCGGTGGGGGGGCACTACACCATCGACGCCAGCCAGGCGTGGCAGGTGGTGGGCGCGCTGCGGCCGAAGGTGGCGGTGCCCATGCACTACCTCACCCCGGCCATACGCGACTGGCCCCTGGCACCCGTGGACGAGTTTCTGCGGGCCCGGCCGTCGGTGCCGGTCCGGCACATGGCGGAGGCCGAGGTGGCGCCGGGCGGGCTGCCCCAGGCTCTGGAGGTGTGGCACCTGGTCGGGCCCCAGGGCTGACGCCCGCCCGGGCCTAGGGGCTCAGTCTCCCCCGGCGTCGGCGCGGCCGGCCCGGGGATGGAGGGATCGGCTACGAAGGAAGGCGAAAGGTTCTCCGTGCGCCTTGACCGCGCCACCAGGCGCGAGCTGATAGTGCGGGCCGCGGCCGCAGCCTTCTCAGAGCACGGCTACAGGGGGGCCTCTATCCGTGACATCGCCCGCCGCGCCCAGGTCAGTGAGGCGCTGATCTACCGGCACTTCGCCACCAAGGAGGACCTGTTCAGGGCGGCGTCCCAGGCCTCACCCCCTGCCCGTTCCTCCGTGTGGCCGGTCCCGGGGGCGCTGGCCCGGGCGGGGGGCGAGGTCGAGTTCCTGGAGAGGACGGCCCAGGACCTCCTTTCCGCCCCGGTGGGCAGCCCGGGATGGCTCCGGGCCCTGCTCTACGCCGTCCTGGAGGCGCCCGGCCAGGCGGGCCGGATGCGGGACGCCGTGCTGGGCCCCAGAGTGCAGGCGGTGGTCCAGTGCCTGGGGCGGGGCGTGGGCGCCGGCCGGGTGCGCGAGGAGCTGGACCTCGAGCTCGCTGCCCGAGCCTTCGTGGGGATGGTCGCCTGGGCCGGCCTGGAGCTGCAGCTTGAGGGAGGTGCAGATGCCGCGGACAGGCCGGAGCGGGACCGCCTGGCCCGGGGGCTGGTGGACCTGTTCCTCAAGGGGGTCAGGGCCGGGCCAGCCGGGGCCGCCGGCGGTGGGGCCCGCTAGCGGCTGGGCTTTGGCTTTCGTTGCAGCCGGGGTGTTGAGCGGCACCCTTCAGCGTGGCGCTTGACGCTGCGGCCCGGCACCTTGGCCTGCTCCCTTCCCGCGCACCGCCGCTTCAGCCCGGGGCACTTACAGCACCACCACGGTGTCGTTGCGGGCCAGCGGCTGGGTGACGTCCACGTGGCCGGCGAGCGTCTCCACGGTCTTACCCTCGACCAGGATCTTGACCCTCTCCACCTCAGGAAACTTTGTCAGCGTGTTGGTGATGGCGGCCACCGAGAGCGCCTCCCCCCGGGAGCCCACGTTGAGCCGCGTGACCTCCTGGCTGAAGTCGGGGTAGGCGATGCCGTTTTCCACCTTCACGCTGCGGACTACAGTGTTCTTGGGCAGGACCGGCCCCAGGTCGCTGCCCTGCGACGGCCCCTTGATGAGCTCCTTGAGTGCCGCCGACAGCATGTCGGGCTGCCGCCGGACGCGCCGGAGCTCGGGGGTGAGGTAGAGCTCGTTGGAGGTGGACTTGACGAAGTAGAGCGCTATCGTGGCCTCTCCCGCCGCCGAACGGAGGTCCTCCAACTCCCGCCGGAGCGAGGCCACCTCCTCACGGAGGCGATCCCTTTCCTGGGTGACGCGCTTTAGCTCGGACCTTTGCTGGGGTGTGGCCTCGGCTCCCGGTCGCGGGCAGCCGGAGATGGTGGCCCCCAGGCAACCCAGGAGGGTGACGGCGACAGCAGCCCAGGCCAGCGACCTGACCCAGGCCCTGTCCCAGGGGCGGCCAGCAGGTCTCGTGGAACGCCGGTTCATACTCTCAACCTCCTCCTCTGGCAGTGGGCCTGCCGGTGCGTCGGCTGCGGCCGGCGGCGAGTCGCCGGGCCCGACGCCTTGGCCCTGTTTTAGGCGCCGGGCCCCACGAGGGGCCGGCACCTGAGGGTTCCGGTCCGGCCGACCCTAGCATTCCTGGCCGGGCGGGACAGCATTCCCTGTCTGCCTGCCAGTGCTTGCCTGGGCGCCCTGGAAAAATGCCGGGGCGGACGGCAGGGAATTGGGGAGGGATGGAGAAAGAGGGGCTTCGGGGTGGGTTCCGGCGTCGCGGGGCAGTACCGGCTGGGGCTCGGGAAGGGCACGGCGGCTTTCCGCGCAGGGTCGGGCGCGGCCAGGCAGGAATCCGAAAACGGGTGGCGAAATAGAGATCATGGTCAGACAGGAAGATAGGCAGACAAGGACTCGCCTCCGGCCGCAGGCGGCGGATCGAAGTCGGTCGCAGAGGCGGGTCCCCGAGGATGGGGCGATGCCCATGGAAGTGAAGCCGGTGGTCAGGAGCACCCTGCCTGATGCCATCATCGAGCAGGTCAAGCGCCTGGTTCTGGACGGCAAGCTCAGGCCGGGCGACCGGCTGCCCTCGGAGAGGGAGCTGGGCGAGAAGTTCTCCGTGGGCCGGACCTCGATCCGGGAGGCGCTTAAGGCCCTGGCCTCGATAGGCCTCATTAAGCGCACCCGGGAAGGGACCTTCGTGAACGACGAAACCGTGCTCAAGGAGCCCCTGGCCTTTCAGCTCCTGCTGAAGCGGACCACCGTGGAAGAGGTGTTCGAGACCCGGAAGCTGTTCGAGGTGGGGCTGGCCGAGCTGGCAGCCAGGCGTATAACCGACGAGGACCTGGAGGTCATGCTGGAGGCACTGCAGGGCGACGACGCGGGGGTGGACGCGTTTGTGAGGTCCGACGTTGCCTTCCACCAGGCCATCGCCGACGCGGCCCAGAACGCGGTCCTGCATGAGCTCTACGTTGCGGTGCGGGAGCTGCTCTTTCAGTCGCACAGCTTCTACGAGGCCTTCCAGGACCAGGAGCAACAGGACCGGGTGAGGAGGATCATCAACCAGGCGCGGGCCGACCATCGGCAGCTGATCGAGGCGTTCCGCGCCCAGGACGCCGCCATGGCGCGGCAGATCATGTACGATCACCTGGACAACATTGAGAAGGAACTGCTGGCCTTGAGGTAGGGGGCGGGGCGCAGAGCCCGTCCCCTTTTTCTAGCACTGACGGTCAGACAATCCCTATATATGATAAGCGGGGAGGCAGACCATGCGAGCACGGATGACGGGAGGCTGGGGGCAGTGAGCCGCACTCTGAAAGTAACCATAACCGACGCTCCTTTCCCCAACCTTGACGTGGAGACCCGGGCGCTTGAGGCTATCGGCGCAGAGATGGTGATCTGCCGCGACACCAGCGAGCAGGAGATCCTGGAGCGCACCCGAGACGCGGACGGGGTCCTGGTGTGCTACGCCCCCGTGGGCGCCAGGGTCATCGAGGCCATGGAGCGGTGCCGGATCATAGCCCGCTATGGGATCGGCGTGGACAACGTGGACCTGGGCGCGGCCACCCGCCGGGGGATATATGTCACCAACGTCCCCGATTACTGTGTGGAGGAGGTGGCCGACCACACCATGGCCCTGCTGCTGGCCCTGGCCCGGAAGGTGGTCAGGCTCAACGCCACGGCCAAGTCGGGGGTATGGGACTTTCGAGGGCTCAGGCCGTTCTTCAGGCTGAGGGGCAGGATACTGGGGCTGGTGGGGTTCGGGAAGATCCCCCGTGCCGTGGCAGCCAGGGCCCGCGCTTTCGGCCTCGAGGTCTGGGCCTACGATCCCTACGTCCCGGCGGAGGAGGCGGCCCGCCACGGGGTGAAAATGGTGGAGTTCGCCGATCTCCTTAGGGAGGTCGACTTCCTGTCCGTACACACCCCCCTCACCCCGGAGACCCGGGGCATGCTGGGGTGGAAGGAGCTCTGCAGCCTGAAGCCCACCTCCGTGCTCATCAACACCGCCCGGGGGGAGATCGTGGAAGAGGAGGCGCTGGTCCGCGCCGTGGAGGAGGGCAGGATCGCCGGCGCCGCCCTGGACGTCCTGGCGCGGGAGGGGGTTGACCCGTCGAGCCCGCTCGTCAAGTCCGACCGGATCATACTCACCCCGCACGTCGCCTACTACTCCGAGGAATCGGTGCGCGACCTGCAGGCCAAGGCGGTCGGCGAGGTGACGAGTGTGCTGACGGGGGGGCAGCCCCGGTGCCTGGTCAACAGAGAGGTGAAGCCGCGTCCCCTCCCGGGTAAGGCATAGGCCGGGAGGCTTCATCGGGTTTCGAGTCCGGGAAGACGGAGGTGTTGCCAAGTGAGCACCCCCTGGAAGACGGACCGGTGGTTCGTGAGCCCGTGGAACTTCGCGCCGGAGGTCACCGCCGGCCTGGCCTTCCCCCGCTCCATAGCCATCCACGACATCACGCTGCGGGACGGGGAGCAGCAGGCGGGGGTGGAGTTCACCCGCGACGATAAGCTGCGCATAGCCGAGAAGCTGGCCGAGGCCGGGGTCCACCGTATAGAGGCGGGAATGCCCGCGGTCTCGCCCGAGGACGAGCGGGCCATCAGGGACATCGTCAAGAGGGACCTGGGCCCAAAGATCTTCGCGTTTTCGCGGTGCATGAAGGAGGACGTGAAGCGGGCGGCGGACTGCGGCGTGGACGGAGTGGTGGTAGAGATACCCTCGAGCGAGCACATCATCCAGCACGCCTACCGCTGGCCCCTGGAGAAGGCGGTGGAGCTCTCCATCGAGGCCACCCGCTACGCCCACGAGTGCGGGCTTTACACCGTGTTTTTCCCCATAGACGCCACGCGGGCCGAGCTCGGCTGGTTCCTGGACCTCATCGGCCGCGTGGCCGACGAGGGACACATGGATGCCCTGGTGGTGGTGGATACCTTTGGGGGGTGTTCGCCGCACGCCATACCCTACCTCGTCAGGAAGATCAGGGAGCGGGTGAACAAGCCGCTGGAGACGCACTTCCACGACGACTTCGGCCTGGCCGCGGCCAACACCATACTGGCGCTGGCCGCCGGCGCCGAGGTGGCCCACACCACCGTGAGCTCCACCGGCGAGCGTGCGGGGAATGCGGCATACGAGGAAGTGGTGCTGGCCCTGCTGACCATGTACGGGATAGACCTGGGGATAAAGACCGAGAAGCTCTGCGAGGTATCCCGGCTGGTTCAGCGGCTGGCAGGGATCCGGGTGAGGCCCAACCGGCCCATTGTCGGCGAGGCTTTGCTCCAGATCGAGTCGGGCATCATCACCACCTGGCTCAAGAACTGCGGCTACGAGCACTTCCTGGAGCTGTGCCCCTTCCGCTGGGAACTCGTAGGGCAGTCCCCCGCTGTCTCCGTCCTGGGCAAGAGCAGCGGCCTTGACTCGGTGCGCCTGTGGCTCAAGGACCTGGGTCTGGAGTGCCCCGACGACCGGAAGCTGGAGCTGATCGTCCAGCGGGTCAAGGCCAAGTCCCTGGAGAAGAAGGGGCTGCTTAACGCCGAGGAGTTCAGGGCCGTCGTGGCCGAGGTGACTGGGGCGTAGGGGACGAGCCGGCTCTAGGAACGGGGGCGAGGCCCAAATAACGAGCTTGGGGGGCTGCATCATGGCGGGCGTCGGGGAGAAGTCCAGGGCAGGGGCAGGGGGGCAGGAGCCGAAGGCAGACCCGGGCATGGACCTCAGCTTCATAGGCAGGCCGCACGAGTTTCTCACCCGCCGCATCTACAGCACCACTTCCACGGACTGGCAGCGGAGGGTGGACTTCGACCGGATGCGGTGGGAGAGGCTGGCGCGGGCCAAGCAGATGATGGAAGAGTTCGATCTGGGGGCGCTCATTCTCTTCGTGGGCGAGAACGTCAGGTACGTCACGGGCGTGTTCCAGGGAAACTGGAAGAACAACATCTTCATCCGCTACGCCGTGTTGCCCCGGGGCGGCGAGCCCTACCTTTTCGAGACCGTGGGGTCCGACATGGAGTGCGCCAAGATCGACGCCCCCTGGCTGGGCGGCCGGATACTTCCCGCCATCACCTGGAAGTGGGCGGAGGGCGCTGAGGAGTACATGGCGGAAAGGATGGCCTCGGGCATCCTGGAGGTGCTCAAGCGGCACGGGGTGGAGAAGGAGCGCATCGGCATCGACATCATGGATCTCCGCGCCTATGCCGCCCTCACCGGCTGCGGACTCAACATCGTGAACGCGTGGCCGGCCATGTCCGCCGCCCGGGTGGTGAAGACCCCCGACGAGATAGAGTGCCTCAAGATCTCCAGCGCCTTCGGCGACGCCGCGATGTGGCGCGTCATTCACGAGTGGGCGCGGCCCGGGGTGAAGGAGTCGTATATATGCGCCAAGGTCAACGAGTTCCTTTACGAAGAGGGCTTTGACTTCGTCTATGACATCATCGTGGCCTCGGGAGGCAACACCAGCCCCTACCGGCGGTGGCACACCGACAAGATCTTGAGGCAGGGCGACCTGGTCATCGTGGACATCAACGCCGTGGGCCCCGGCGGGTACTTCGTGGACTTCGTCCGGTGCTTCAAGGTGGCGGGCAAGCCCACTCCCAAGGAGAAGGACCTCTACAAGGAGTGCTACGAGTCTCTGTACGCGGCGATAGGCGCCATTAAGCCCGGCGCCACCACCGCCGATGTGGCGAAGCACTTCCCGGTCTACGCCGACGACCGGTTCGGCAGCGTGAGCCTCCAGCAGTTCGGGCATAGCATCGGGCTCTCGCTGTACGAGGGCATGTGGATCTCCCGGGCGTATTCACTGAAGTACCCGGCGGTCATCAAGCCGCGGATGGCGTTTGCCGTGGAGACTTTCGCCGGCCATCCCGGGCTGGAGCAGACGGTCAGGCTGGAGGAGGACCTGGTGGTGACGGAAGACGGCGTGGAGCTCCTCACCCGGTGCCCGCTGGAAGAAGACTTCCTCGCCTAGGGTGCCGGGTGCCCGGTTTTCGGGGGCGGGCTCAGAGGCTGGGGGTGATACGGTGGATAGGGCTGCGCTGATGGATGTGGCGCTGGGCAGGGCTCCGGCGGACCTGGTGGTGCGGGGCGGCCGTCTGGTCTGCGTGCACACCGCGGCGGTGTACCCGGCGGACGTGGCCATAAAAGGGGACAGGGTGGCAGCCGTGGGCGACGTCGGGGCCGCGACGGGGCCTGGCACCCGGGTGCTGGACGCGGCCGGGGCCCTCGTGGTCCCGGGCTTCATAGACACCCACCAGCACTCCTACGAGAGCCACCTCAACATGACGGAGTACGCCAGGGTGCTGCTGATGCACGGGACCACGACCGTGTCGGAGGCCTTCTACGGCATGGGGCTGGTCGACGGCATAAGGGGGGTGAGGTTCTGCCTGGAGGAGCTCAAGGCCACCCCGCTCCGGGTGCTGTTCCTGGTGCCCACGCTGGCCTACCTCCAGAACCGGGAGCTGGGGCTGCCGGTCACTCCGAGGACGCCGGGGCTTGACGACCTGTTCCGGATGCTCCGCTGGCCCGAGTGCGTGGGCCTGTAAG
>JAIMBG010000067.1 GCA_023511555.1 Acetobacteraceae bacterium
TCTAGAGCGAGCCCTCTCTTCCCTCTCTTTCAGAGGGACCTGTCCTATCCCGCCCCCCGATAAATTTTACTCACATTCTGAGGCGGTCCGGCCCGGCCCGTCCCCGGCGCAGCCACCGGAGGGGACGGCCGAACAGGTCGGCCAGGCCGTAGGCCATAAGGTACAGTCGTATCTTGACCCGGGAGTAGAGCAAAAATGCCAGGCCCAGCCCCAGCCAGGACGCGGGGATGGCCAGGCTGGAGGCCCCCGCCTCCTCCCCCGACCGCTGCAGGCCGCGCACCACCACGGCTGCCACCCCCGCCGAGGTCTGGCCCATCAGCAGCGCGGCGCCGGAGCAGAGCATGTCGGCCACCGCGTCCACCCCGCCGAACTTTGGCCTCCCCAGCCGGTCGGGGGCGCCGAACTCCTTCTTCATGGGCTGCACCCCCGAGGCTCCCACGGCTATGTCCTCGCTGCCCATCCGGAGCAGCTTCATCTCGGTGTCGGCGATGACCACGCCCAGGCGGCACCCCGCCAGCCGCTCCAGGCCCGCCCGCAGCCTGGCGGCGCTGGCGTCAGGGTCGGGGGGCAGGGCGGCATAGGCCCCGGGCACGTTGGACCCGTCCACGCCCGCATCGGTGCACACCAGACCGGAGGGAAGGACGGTGAGCAGCAGCCCGCGGTCCTCGGCCAGCACCCGGCTCACCCGCTCCGGCTCCCCCAGGGGGAGCGCCCCCAGGTAGCGATGCGCAAGGCCCAGCGGTATCTCGCCCAGTATGGACCGCGACTGGTCCAGGATGACCTGGAGGAGCTTAGGATCCCGGCCGGTAGCCCTCGCCACCGCCCGGGCCCGCCAGCCGGGGCGGATGCCCTCCAGAGGGAAGACGCGCCCCTCCGCCTTCGACACCACCTTGGAGGTGACCACCACCACGTCGTCCTCCCTGAGTGTCAGCCCCTCGCGCCCGCACGCCTCCCAAATGAGCAGGGCCAGGTCATCGCCCGGCCGGACCTCGGGAAGGGTCGCAAGCCCCCAGAACTCCAGGTGGGCCATCTGCCACTCACCTACCCGCTGGAATGTTTCCCCCTCGACTTGCTTCGACAAGTCTCCGACGCCCCGCCGGGGGGCCCTAAGGGCCGAAAGCCTTGTTGCAGCAGCCCCAGGCAGGAAGACGGCCGGAAGACAGCCGCCTCCGCCGCGACTGGGCCAGGCTGAGCGAGTGAAAAAAATGACGAAAAAGATTGCCTAAGCGCTCAGCAAGGAGATGTTTTCCATAATCGGGCGAATCGCCTCTTAAACCACCCCTTACGGACCTTGACTTTTTCTACCACTCGTGGTAGTTTTTACGCAGGGTTGTCGAACGATGTAGAACGAGGGGGCGAAACGGATGATGAAGTCAACGGGCATCGTACGCAAAGTAGACGAGCTGGGCAGGGTGGTCATCCCCATCGAGCTACGGCGGACCCTGGACATCGAGGAGAAGGACTCCCTGGAGATCTACGTGGACGGCGACAAGATCATCCTTCGCAAGTATGAGCCCGCCTGCGTCTTCTGCGGCAACGCCTACGAAGTCGAGAACTTCAAGGGCAAGAACGTCTGCAGGGGCTGCATGGCGGCCATGGCGAGCAAGGCGGTCTAGCCGTCGCCGGTTCCCGCAGGGTCCTTCCGCGAAACCTCACGGGGAGGAGTCTGTCCCTTGGGGGGCAAGGTGTGTCCTCCCCGTTCTTGCCTTTCCCCCCCGGCCCCTCCCCAGGGCCGCCCGGTACACCTCCGACCGGGCCAGCCCCAGGTCGCGCGCCACGGCCTTCACTGCCTCGGTGCGGCTTAGGCCCTCGCCCATAAGCGCCTCCACCCTCGCCCGCAGGCGCTGGGGCGTTATGACCGCCCCGGGCCCGAACCGTCCGGGGTCAGACCGGCTGACGTCCCCGGGCAGGCGACCTGGCAGTGAAGCCTCAGGGGCAGCCTCGGCGCCGGCCACCACCAGAGTGATCTCCCCCCGCATGGGACGGGAAGCCATCGCCGCCGCCAGTTGCGCCGGCGTCCCCCGCAGCACCTCCTCGAACCGCTTGGTCAGCTCCCAGGCCACCGCCATGGGCCGGTCGCCCAGCGCCCAGGCCAGGTCCTCCAGGGACTCGATCAACCGGTGGGGCGCCTCAAAGAACACCAGCGTCCGCGGCTCGTCCTTGAGCTTGAAGAGAAGGGCTCGGCGCTGGCTGCGGCGCCTGGGCAGGAACCCTTCAAACGCAAAGCGACCGGTGGGCAGTCCCGAGGCCACGAGGGCCAGGACGACGGCGGTGGCCCCGGGCACCGGCACCACCCGGATGCCGGCCTCTACCGCCAGGCGCACCAGAAGCTCCCCCGGGTCGGAAATGCCGGGGGTGCCGGCCTCCGACACCAGCGCCACGTCGCGGCCCTCGCGCAGAAGCTGCAGGAGGTCCTGGCTCTTCTTGGCCTCGTTGAAGCGGTGGAAGCTGGTGAGCCGGGTCTTGATCTGATAGCGCGTGCAGAGGCGTCGGGTCCGCCGGGTGTCCTCGGCGGCGATGAGGTCGACCGCCTTCAGAACTTTAAGCGCCCTGAAGGTGATGTCCTCCAGGTTGCCGACGGGGGTCCCGCAGAGGTAAAGCACCCCGGGGCGGCCGTCGCCGGCCTCCGGCCGGCTCCCACCCCCCCGCTTGACGGTCGCCATCAGCTCTCCCCCCGGTTGTCCTCCCCGGCGGGCGGCGCACTCGGCGCCTCTCCCTCGGCCTTCTTCTCCTCGACTTCCTCGATGGGGAACTCCACCTCGCGCCGGCTGTCCAACCGCACCAGCGCAGCGCCCCTATTGGGGTTGAGGGATATGACCCTGCCCTCGCCCTCCGGCGTTAGCACCCGGGAGCCTACGGCGGGCAGGCCGTCCCTCCCGCCCTCGTACGACTCGCACTCGAAGCGCAGGCAGCACATAAGTCTGCCGCACAGCCCCGAGATCTTCGAGGGGTTGAGCGAAAGGTTCTGCTGCTTGGCCATGCGGATGGACACCGGCCGGAACTCGTCCAGGAACGTGGCGCAGCAGAGCAGGCGCCCGCAGGGGCCGATCCCCCCCAGCATCTTGGCCTCGTCCCTGACCCCGATCTGGCGCAGCTCTATTCGGGTATGGAACGCGGAGGCCAGGTCCCTCACCAGCTCGCGGAAGTCAACCCGGCCCTGGGCGGTGAAGTAGAACACTATCTTGCCCTGGTCGAACGTGTACTCTGCGTCTACCAGGTCCATCTCCAGGCCGTGCTCCGCTATCTTCCTGGAGCAGACCTCCATGGCCTGCCTCTCTCGCACCTCGTTCTCCCTCACCTGGGCCTCGTCGCGGGCCGTTGCCTTCCTCACCACCTGCTTGAGCGGCGTCACCACCCTGTCGTCGGGCACATCCTGGGGACCGGCGACCACCCAGCCGAACTCCAGCCCCCTCGCGGTCTCCACTACCACGGCATCCCCCGGCTGGAGCGACCACTGGCCGGGGTCGAAGTAGTAGACCTTGCCGGCCTTGCGGAACCGCACCCCCACCACTCTGGCCACGCCCCGTCACCTCCGGGGTGGTCGGCCGCAGGACCACCGGTTTATCATCCCCGCAATCTCAGGAACAAAGCCTCCACGCACAGCCGCCGGTTAGCGTTCCTGGCGAGAGCCTCCTGGGCCAGAAGCAGCGCCTGGGAGGCGTCCCATAGCCGGGCCAGCGGCCAGGTTCGGGCCAGCCGCAACGCCGTCTCCTTCGCATCCGGATAGAGCAGGGGGACGGCCTCCCCGGCCAGGGCCAGGACCAGGGCGTCGCGGAAGGCGCCCTGGAGCCGCTCGATCAGGGCCGCAAGGGCCTCCGGCTGGCGCAGGGGCGATTCCAGGACCTCCTGGGCCAGCGCAAGGAAGGCGCCCGGCGGTCCGCTCCCCAGCCTCTCCAGGACCTGGGCCGCAGCCGGCCCCATCGCCGCAGCGCGCCCCGACCCGGCCCCGCCGCCCGCGCCCAGCTTCAGCACCTGGCAGCGGGACACCACGGTGGGTGCCAGGGAGGTGAGGTCGGAAGCGGCCAGCACCAGCACCGCGTGGACCGGCGGGTCTTCGAGCGTCTTGAGCAGCCGGCCGGCGGCGGCAGGGGTCAGGCGGTCGGCCTGCTCCACCACGAGGACGCGCCGCCCCCCGCCCCGGGGTCGGAGCCAGAGCTCCGCCAGCGCCTTCCCGACCGCGTCCGTCCTCACGTAAGCCCCTTCGGGGGCGAGCCACCTCAGCGCCGGGTGGAATCCGCCCTCCACCTGACGGCAGGAAGGGCAGGCGCCGCAGGCCCATCCGCCGCGGGCATCCAGGCAGAGCATGGCCCGGGCCAGCTCCCGGGCCAGCCCCGCCCCCTCCCCTTCGCCTCCGCCCACGATGAGGTAGGCATGAGACGCCCTGCCCCCCCGGAGAGCGGCGGCCAGCCTCTGCCTCGCGCGCTGGGCCGAAGATTCCGCAGTCAGGCCCGCTCCCCCCATTTCCTCGGACCGAGCCGCTCCCGTCCCAGCCGGGTCAGAGCTTCACGTACCGCTCCACCTGGAGCACGAACACGGTGGCCCCCCCGACCTGGACCTGGATGGGGTAGGGAACGTAGGAGTCCACCGGTCCCCCGATGGGGGAGAGCGGCGTCACCAACTGCTGCCGCGACTTGCAGGTCTCAGCGATTATGGCCAGAGCCTCCTCCACCCTGCCGTCATCCAGCCCCAGCAGCAGGGTGACGTTCCCCTCTCGAAGGAAACCACCGCTGGAAGCGAGCCTGGTGGCCCTGAGGCCCCTGGCCACCAGGGCCTGGAGCAGGCGCGGCGCATCCTTGTCCTGCACTACGGCCACGATCAGCTTCAGACCCGCTCACCTCCCCAGCTTGAAACCATCCAGGAAGCCCTGCACCAGGCCCAGGACCCTGGCATGGACCTGGCCGGCGTCGCCCTCCACCCGCACCACCTTGATGCGCTCTGGCTCGGCCGCCGCCAGTTCCAGGTAGCCGCGCCTTACCCGGCGGCGGAATTCCTCCCCTCTCGCCTCGATGCGGTCGGGGGTAAACGCCGGCCCGGCATCGGACCGCCTCAGGTCCTGGGCGGGGTCGATGTCAAACAGCAGGGTGAGGCCCGGCCTCAGCCCCTGGACGGCACCCCGGTTCACCTGGCGGACCCACTCCAGGTCGAGGCCCAGGCCCCGCCCCTGGTACGCTAGGCTGGAGTCCACAAAGCGATCGCACACCACCACCCGCCCGGCCAGCAGCGCGGGGAGGATAACCCGGGCCACGTTCTCCGCCCGGGCTGCAGCGTAGAGCAGGGCCTCGGCGGGGGCCGACAGGCTGGTGGCGGGATCCAGGAGCAGCCCCCTCAGGAGCTCTCCCGCCGGCGTGCCGCCGGGCTCGCGGCTGCCCACCACCGGGACGCCCTGGGCTTCGAGGCTCTTCACCAGCATTACGAACTGGGTGCTCTTGCCCGAGCCGTCTATGCCCTCCAGGGTGATGAACGGCCACCTCTCAGTCCCGGCCTCCATCCCCCGCACCCCCTCCGCCAGAAGCGCCCGCCGGAGAGCAGCCCCGATGGCTCCGCACCCCGAGGCCGGACCCCTGCGGCCCCGCCCGCAGCTAGCCCCCCGCGGCCACCCTGAGCCTGCGCAGGGTGGGGTCGGCCGCCCCTTGCGGCGCGATCCCCGCGCGCCTCAAGAGCCGGAGCGCGTCCACCGCCTCCGGCAGAATCTCCTCGCCGGGGAACAGCACCACCTGGCCTGGCGGGTGGAGCGAGACCAGCTCCGCGCTCACCTCCCCCTGGGCCTCCTCCAGCCATACCTCGCGGCACGGGCCGAGGATCGCCTGCCGGGGGGTGAGCGGCTGGGCCGGGGTCAGGCGCATGAGCCTGAGGCAGGCCCGGTGCGCGTCTGTGGCCAAGGTCGGGAACGCCCGGCCCCGGGCTGCCCCATGCCCCTCCCCACGTCCACGCACGGCAACCAGGCGTCCCAGAGATCTCACCAGCTCCGCGACCCCTGCCCGGCCCTC
The DNA here is from genome assembly GCA_023511555.1 of Acetobacteraceae bacterium. Taxonomy (GTDB): domain Bacteria; phylum Bacillota; class Sulfobacillia; order JAIMBG01; family JAIMBG01; genus JAIMBG01. Next base: position 5,988 of record JAIMBG010000067.1, read on the forward strand.
CCCCGGCCCCACCACAGCCAGCAGGTTCCGCCCCTGGGCCATCTCCACCTGCACCCGGAACCGCTCGCGTAGCGCAGCCGCCACCGCGGTGCCATCCGGCCCGGCCCCCGACCGCCCCCCCCAGCCCTCCTGGCGCAGGTGCACCACCAGCTTCAGTCTGTCGAAGCCAGCCACCCCCGGCCGGCCCACCAAGTCAGGCCCCGGGCAGGACAGGCCGGGCAGGAGCGAGAGCCGGGACCGGGCCCAGTCGGCGGCCTCCATGGCCCTGCCCAGGAGCCCTGGGCCGAAGACCGCCAGTTCGCGGCGGGCCGCATCCAGCGAGGCCAGCAGCGGGTAAGAGGGGCTGCTGGTCTGCAGCAGCTTCAGCGCCAGGGAGACGCGGGCCGGGTCCACCCCCCCGCCCCGACGGCACAGCACGGCGGTCTGGGTCAACGAACCGGCAGTCTTGTGAAAGCCGTAGACGCAAAGGTCCGCGCCCGCAGCCAGGGCATCCCGAGGGAGGCCGGGGTGGAACCGAAAGTGCCCGCCGTGAGCTGCATCCACCAGGATCAGGCAGCCCCCACCTCGGGCCAGGGCGCAGAGCTCCGCCAGGGGACCAGCCAGGCCCCAGTAGGTGGGGTCCACCAGGAGCACTGCGCGGGCGCCGCCGGCCCTAACCTGGCGGGCGCGCGCCAGCCCTGCCTCTAACTCCGGTCCGTCCAGGCCCAGCGCCAGCCCCAGGCCCTCGTCCACCTGCGGCCGGAGGTAGACGGGGCGGGCCCCGCTCCACACCAGCCCGCCCACGGCCGAGGGGTGCGCATGGCGCGGCAGGAGCAGCACGTCATCCGGGAAACAGGCGGCCAGGATCATGGCCTGCACGCCGGCGGTGCTGCCCCCCACCAGGAAGAAGGCCTGGTCGGCGCCCAGCGCGTCTGCCGCCAGGGCCTGGGCCTCCAGGATGGGGCCGGTGGGAAGGTGAAGGTCGTCCAGCCCCGGCAGCTCAGTGAAGTCAAGGGCGGCCCACCGCCGTCCCGGCCCCGGGAGGCGCCCGCCCGACCAGCGCCCCTGCTTGTGGGCCGGCAGGTGAAGGGGAACGTAGCCCGCCCGGGCGTGCCGGAGCAAAGCCTCCAAGAGGGGTGACCTCGCCTGATCCAACCGCCCACCCGCCTCCGTTCTTGGGATAGTAAGTTCTCCGCCGGGCGGCATTCTCCTACCCTGAGGCCGAAGGGGAGGCCCGGGCCCTCCCCAGGAGCCTCAAGTGGAACGGCGGTTGTGGCCCCAGGGTGGCTGCACCCCCGGCCCTCTGCTTCGGCACCGATCCTGGACCGCCGTCCAGGAGCGCGCTGGGGATAGTTCCATTATAGTGGTGAGAGACGGCGCCTGTCAAAAAAGAAGGGGAAGCAGACCGTGTCACGCTTCAGTAGGGGCCATCCCCTGGTTGTGGACCGCTGCAGCCTCACCGCTACCGCGTCCGCCTCTACCTTCAGTTCCCCCTGCCGGCAGGCCTCACCAGGCCAGCTCCACCGCCAGGCCCAATGGCCGCCTGCTCACCCGGGCCCGAGCGTTAAGCTGGGCACGACCGTCTCGTCGGCCTGCAGGACCTCTCCGTCAGCCGCCGCAGCCTATCCACGGAGACCTCACCTCCCTTGGTCGGGATGCCCTTACCGGTCGCTCCGTGAGGTCTCCACTTCTATCCTTCGACCTCACTCCCCTACTGAAATGTTACACTGCCCCACGCGGGGGCGTGAGTCAAGAGGTTCGTGGGCAACAGCCGTTCGGTGTCGCTCCTGGGCTTTTCCGGGTGGTCAGGGAGCCGGTCTGGTCCGCACCACGGGTGACAGGCTGCCGGGGTCCAACCCGTCGTTTGCGGTCTGCTCCCGATGCATGGTTTTTGAGGGCCCGGTCTGGGACCTAAGCTCCACCTGCGAAGGCAAGATTTTTAAACAGTGGCAAAATTCTCGAAGGAATTTTTAAGCCGGCTATTGAATAATACCGTTAAACGCCTGCGGAACAGGGTTCCGCATCGTGGAACCGGAGCCCGACCGCGGTGCCGAAGGGGGGCTAAGGCAGGCGAAGGAGGCAGATCCTGTCTACCCTTGGAGAGAGTGAACCGCGGGGGAGGAGAGGCGTCGGCAACAACTTGGGCAGAATCGATACCAAATGGGAGGGGGCACCATGAGGGCCACCAGAGCGGTCGTGATCGGTCTGTGCCTGCTGGTCTGCCTGTCGGCTATGTCCTGTGCCCCTGGTACCAAGGCTCCCAAGAAGCTGACGGTCGTGGAGGGAACCGCTATAACCACCCTGAGCGCCCATCACTCCACGGCGACTCCCGACAGGCACGTACACATCCTCCTGTATCAGACCCTGGTTAAGCTGGATAGCAGGCAAAACATTGTCGGCGATCTGGCCGAGTCTTGGTCTTCCACTCCCGACGGTCTGTCGATGACGTTCAAGCTCAAGAAGAACTACAAGTTTTCCGACGGCACGCCGGTGGATGCAGAGGCTGTCAAGTACAACATTGAGAAGTTCCCTGACAAGAACTACGGACACGTCTACCGCTCGCTGTACGAGGTCATCGCAGGGGCTGAGGTGATAGACCCTTACACAGTAAAGATCGTTACCAAGCAGCCGTTCTCACCCCTGCTGGCGAGCCTCTGCATCCCTTCCGCGGCCATCCAGAGCCCCGCGGCCATTGAGAAGTGGGGCAAGGAATACGCCCAGCACCCGGTGGGAAGCGGCCCGTACATGCTCAAGGAACTGGGAACCGACTACGTCAGGCTGGAGCGGAACCCTTACTGGCCCGGCCCCAAGGGCTACTGGGATGAGATCGTTCAGAGGGCTGTGCCCGAGGCCAGCGCCCGGGCCGCCATGCTGCAGACGGGTGAGGCCGACATCGTGGTTAAAATCGCGCCCGAGGACGTCACTCGGCTGCAGGGCAACCCCGACTTCGCCATCCAGGTTCTTCCCAGCATGTACCAGATATCCTTTGAGATCAATACCCGCAAGCCCCCCTTTACCGACGTGAGGGTGAGGAAGGCCCTCAACTACGCGGTAGACAGGCAGGCCATCGTGGACAACATTCTCCAGGGCCTGGGGGACGTGGCCGTGTCCGCGGTCGGCCCCGGGCAGATGTACAGGAAGACCTTCCCTCCCTATCCGTACGATATCACACGGACGAAGGCTCTCTTGACCGAAGCCGGACTCCCCGACGGCTTTAAGGCCAAGCTGTGGGCCCCCAGCGGTCGGTATCTCAAGGACAAGGAGACGGCCGAGGCTGTCCAGCAGTACCTGGCCAAGGCCGGGGTGACTACCGACCTCCGCATCTGGGAGTGGGCGCCGTACGGAGAGGTGACCAAAGGCATCCCCACGGCTGAGACCGAGCGGGAACTCTTCATGATGGGGCGCGCCGTGTTCGGTGCCGACTACATGATGTACCGGCTGTGGTATTCCACGAGCACCATGAACGTGACGGGCTACGTCAACCCCCGAGTGGACGAGCTGTTGGCCGGGGCCCGGACGACGTTCGACACCTCCAAGCAGCGCGAGATGTATGAGGAGGTCCAGCGCATAGTGTTCCAGGAGGATCCGCCGTTCCTCTGGCTGCACTCACAGAAGCAGATTGTAGGCGTCAGGAAGGGCATCACCGGGCTCGTGGTCCAGCCCACCGAGTGGCTGGAGCTGCGTGACGTGAAGGGCTCCTAGGCCGTCACCACCGGCGCCACTGCCAGCCTTTGAGCCGGGGAGAAACGAGGAATGCCTACGCGGGCGGCGCGAGCGCTGCACCGGATACTGCATCAGCGGGCCGGGATCAAGCCTGGCGAGCACGTTCTCATAGTGGCCGACCGCTCCACTGAGCGGCAGTTGCTTAAGGCCCTGGTCTGGTCAGTGGAGCAGCTCGGCGCCGTGTACACCGTGCTCGTCCAGCCTGACGCCGGCTGGGATCCAGTCGACCGGTACGCGCTCACGCCGCCCGCGCGTGAGGCCTACCCGGCCGCCGACCTGGTCATCGCAGTCACCCGATCTTCCAGCGCCGCCCTCTACGGCCGGCCCCAGGAGTTCCGGGACCTGATGGAGGCCCGCAGCAGGGTGAGGATGCTCAGCCTATGTGAGCGGTCTCTGAAGGCAGTGATGGCCGACCGGGCCGATTACGCTGAGATCTCCAGGGTCAACCAGCGGCTCAAGGAGATCTTCCGGTCCGGCCGCCGCCTTCGACTTCGGAGTCCTGCAGGCACCGACCTTGAGGCCGCCCTGCAACCCATCGACTACGAGCGCCTCTGGGCCAGGCTGTCCCACGAAGGCTGGGCCCTGGAACCGGGGGCCTTTGGGGCCGTGCCCGACGGGGAAGTCCACATACCCCCGCCGCCCGCCAGCATCAATGGGGTCGTGGTGGTCGATGGGCCGGTGGCCAACATCTGCCAGGGTGGGCCGGACCGCCCCATAACGGTGCTGGTGGAGGCCGGCAGGATAAAGGGCATTGGGGGCGGCCGGGACGCACGCAGGCTGAAGGAGTTCATCGATAGCCTGGATCAGGGGTGGATCTCGGAGGTAGGGGTGGGCACCAACCCGTTTTGTCGGCGCGCGTCTCTCCTGCATGTAGCCAAGAAGGCCCTGGGAAGCGCTCACGTCGCGTATGGCGGCTGGTGGGGCTTCCAGGCCGACATTCCCTACCGCGTGCACGGCGACATGGTGATACGGAGGGCCGAGCTTGAGGTCGACGGCCGGCAGTTCCTGGCCGGGGGCAGGCTGCTGCTGGACTGACCGTCTCTCGAGCCGGTCACCGGCGGTGGGGAGCAAACACCTTCCAGGGGGGTGGTGTCTTGTGGGTGCGCTGACCTTCCTGTATCTGACGCAGGAGGAAGTGGCAGCCTGCGGTGGGGCAGACATGAGGCGCACCGTTGAGGACGTGGAGGAGGTTTTCCGCCTCATCGCCGCCGGTGACTATGTCCTGCCCTTCAAGGTGGTTCTGCGGTGGGGCGGGGTTGAGACGGAGGCCACCAGAGGCCGGATCAACGCCATGCCGGGGTACATCGGTGGAAGGTACCGGATGGGCGGCATCAAGTGGATAGCCGGCTTCCCCGCCAACCCCTCCCGCCACGGGCTGCCCCGGGCGGCGGGGGTCATAGTCCTGAACGACCCGGAGCGCGGCGTTCCACTGGCCGTCATGGACGGGACACTGATCAGCGCCATGAGGACTGGCGCCGTCACCGGCGTGGCGGCCAAGTACCTCGCCAGGCAGGAGGCCAAGGTAGGGGCTCTGGTGGGTGCGGGCGTACAGTCTCGAACCCAGCTCCTGGCCCTTCAGGTGGCTCTTCCCCGCCTCCGGGAGATCAGGGTCTACGATGTGCAAGCGGAGAAATCCCAGGCCTTCGCTGAGGAGATGCGCCGGATGACCGGGCTCCAGGTGAGGGCGGCAGCGTCCCTGGACGCCTGTCTGGACGGTGCCGAAGTCGTGGTAACGGCTACCACTTCCCGCCAGCCCTTTCTCAGGGCGTCACAGGTTCCTCCGGGGAGCCTGGTCTCACAGGTGGGGGGGATGGAATGCCACCAAGACGTGGTGCTCCAGGCCGACAAAGTGGTGGTTGACAACCTCGACCAACTGGTCCACCGGGGAGCGCAGACCCTGGCCCAGATGGTAGCTCAAGGCCGGTTTCCGCGGGAGCGGTTGCACGCAGAACTCCCCGAGGTAGTGAGCGGCCGCAAGCCGGGGCGGCAGACCAGCACCGAAACCATCTTTTTTGGCTCCGTGGGCATGGGCATCGAGGACGTGGCTTGCGCCACCCGGGTGTACCGCGAGGCGCAAGAGCGGGGGGCCGGGCAGAGGCTGAAGCTGTGGGACCGACCCTTCGCCATGTAGATCGGCCCTGGAACGACCACCGTGCGATCCCAGGCACCCCTGGCGGGCGCCGGCCGGAAGGAGGCCCAAGGTGTTAGACGAACGGCACTTCGGGGCGCCGCCCCGCGAGGATCTGGCTCGGGCGAAGCTTGGGCAGTTGAGAGCGGAGATGAAGGCCCTGGGACTCGAGGCAGCCATCATGAACCGCTCCGACAACGTGCGACTGGTTACCGGCATACTGCCGACCGACTCCCTGCTTTATTACAACCGGCAGGCTGCCCTGGTGCTGGCGCGCCAGGAGAGACCCGTCCTATTCTCGGCTAGCGGGTTCAGCGCCGACCTCAGAGAGCGGGTGCGCGGCCGCTTCTGGATCGACGACGTGAGGCTGCTGCCCCTCGCGGCCACACTGGACGGGCAGCAAATCCCCATTGAGACCCACAAGGGCATCGTTCGGATGCCCACCGAGGACGACAG
>JAIMBG010000068.1 GCA_023511555.1 Acetobacteraceae bacterium
CGATCAGGTCGCGTGTGCATGCCTGTCTTCTCCCATCCCAAGTCCTACGCCTTGCCCACGGCCTTGCCGGCCTTGCCCGCCTTCAGCCGCAGCCGCTCGCCGGCGTAGCGGATTCCCTTCCCCTTGTAGGGATCCGGTACCCGAATCGCCCTCAGCGACGCGGCCATCTGTCCCACTTGCTCTTTGTCGGTGCCGACCACCGACAGGCGGTTGGGCGCCGGCACCTCGATCTACACCCCGGGCGGCGGCGTCACCTCCACGGGATGGGAGAACCCCACCTGCAGGACCACCTGCCGTCCCTGCTTGACCGCCCGATAGCCCACGCCGTGGATCTCCAGGTTCTTCTCGAACCCCTTGGTCACGCCAGTGACCATGTTAGCGATGAGAGTCCTCGTCAACCCGTGTAGAGACTTATGCAGCTTGCTATCCGATGGCCTTGAGACAACGATATTTCCGTCAGCCACCTCGACCTTGATCTGCGGCGCGATCTGGCGAGTCAACTCGCCCTTAGGCCCTTTGACTGTGATCAAGCCATCCCTTATCTCAACTTGCACCCCTTGTGGGATTGGAATTGGTGCTCGCCCAATCCTTGACACTATTCAAACCCTCCTCGACCGGCCGAATGTCGCCAATAATAGTCCCTTCGCGAAAGGATGCCAACATCACTGCTCGGGGAGACTGTGCCTCCGCCGGTCGTTTACCAAACGTAGCAAAGAATCTCGCCACCTACGTTGAGGCGTCTTGCTTGTTTGGCCGACATTATGCCACGTGGTGTGGACACGATGGCTATGCCGAGTCCTCCGCGAACTCGCGGCATCTCGCGGCTCTTAGCGTACACTCGTAAGCCGGGCTTACTGATCCTCTTCAGCCCGGTAACGACCGGCTCTTTCTTACCGGTGTAGCTCAGCCACACCCTGATAGTCCGCTGAGGAGTATCCTTCAGGACCTCGTAGTCCCGAATGAAGCCCTCTTCTTTCAGGATCTTGGCGATGGCTATCTTGAGCTGTGATGCCGGTATTAGCACGTAATCGTGTCGGGCCATCGCCGCGTTGCGAATGCGGGTAAGCATATCGGCAATTGGGTCGGTCATATTCACTACGAATTCCTCCCAGCTTAGGACGCCCAAATGACTTGGGCGTCCAGCCTACACTTGTTCAAGGCGTTTCCTAACTATTGAGGAGCGGCAGACACATCACGCCAGGTTACCAGCTTGCCTTGACGACGCCGGGTATTTCACCGGCCAGCGCAAGCCGGCGGAAACAGATTCGACACATTCCGAACTTGCGCATATAGGCTCTCGGTCGACCGCACAGTTTGCACCGGTTGTGCTCCTGCACTTTGTACTTGGCTGGTCGCGCCGCTTTGGCTATCTTTGACTTCTTGGCCACTTCTCCTCCTATTTCCTAAAGGGCATTCCCAACAGCTCAAGCAACCTGCGTGCTTCCTCATCGGTTTTGGCTGTCGTGACTATTGTTATCTCCATACCCCGCAGCTTGTCGATCTTATCGTACTCTATCTCTGGGAAAACAAGCTGCTCTCGCAATCCAAGCGTGTAGTTGCCCCTGCCATCGAACGACTTCGGTGATACCCCGTGAAAGTCCCTGACTCTTGGCAGGGCGACGTTGAACAGCTTATCCAGAAAGTCATACATCCGGTCCCCCCGGAGGGTGACCTTGCAGCCTATGGGCATCCCCGTCCGGATCTTGAACGCGGCGATGGAGCGCTTGGCCCTGGTTATCACCGGCCTCTGGCCGGTGATCTGCGCCAGGTCGGAGGTGGCGGCGTCAAGCGCCTTGGGGTTCTGAATGGCGTCGCCCACGCCCATGTTCACCACCACCTTCTCCAGCCGCGGGACCTGGAGGGGGTTCTTGTACCCGAAGGTCTTCATCATGGCCGGGAGCACCCTCTCCCGGTAATGGATCTTCAGCCTCGCAGCCACGGTCCGAACCTCCTCCCCCGGCCCTCGGGGCCCGGGGTTTCTGCCTGCCCTACCTGTCCACTATCTCAGAGCAGCGCCGGCACACCCGGACGGAGCGCCCGCCCTCCAGCACCCTCCTCGAGGTGCGGGTGGGGCGGCCGCACTTGTTGCATATCAGCATCACCTTCGACCGGTCGATGGGGGCCTCCTGGTCGATGATCCCGCCCTGCATGACCTTGCTGGTGGGGCGCTGGTGCTTCTTCACCTTGTTGAGGCCCTCCACCAGGACCTTCCCCTCCCCGGGGAAGACCCGCAGGACCTTGCCCCGCTTGCCCCTGTCCTTGCCGGCCAGGATCAGGACCTGGTCGCCCTTCTTCACCTGGACCTTCTCCGCCATACCCCCACCCCCTGCGGCCGCCGCCCCTCAGATGACCTCCGGGGCCAGGGAGATGATCTTCATAAACTCCTTGTCCCTGAGCTCCCTGGCCACGGGCCCGAAGATCCGGGTCCCCCTCGGCTCCTTCGCCTCCTTCAGCAGCACGGCCGCGTTCTCGTCGAAGCGGATATAGGACCCGTCCGGCCGCCTCAGCCCCCGCCGCGTGCGCACTATCACGGCCTGGACCACGTCGCCCTTCTTCACCACCCCGCCCGGGATGGCCTCCTTGACCGACGCCACCACCAGATCCCCGATGTTGGCGTACCGCCGGTTGGAGCCGCCCAGCACCCGGATGACCATGATCTCCCTGGCGCCGGTGTTGTCGGCCACTGCAAGCCTGGTCTGAGGACGAATCACGGCTCCTCCCCCCAATCCGCCCGGCCCCCCGGGGCGAAGCGCCCGCCGGGGCCCGCCTCACCGCGCCTTCTCCACTACCTCGACCACCCGCCAGCGCTTGTCTTTGCTCAGCGGGCGGGTCTCCATCAGCTTCACCCTGTCGCCCACCCGGCAGCGGTTCTCCTCGTCGTGGGCCTTGAGCCTCTTGGTGCGCTTTACGCGGCGGCCGTAGCTGGGGTCGGCCACCAGCCTCTCCACCGCCACCACCACGGTCTTCTGCATGCTTGCGCTGACCACGGTGCCTATGCGCACCTTGCGCCGGCCCCGCGTCTCCTCCGTCACAGGCGCCAACCCCTTTCACCGCCGCGCGGCGCCGCGCCGGCCTGGGCGTGCGGGCGCTCCCCCGGGGCTTATGCCCCGCGACCGCAGCAGCGTCATGACCCGGGCCACGTCCTTGCGCAGGAGCCTGAGCCGCATGGGGTTCTCCAGGTCCCCCGTGGCCAGGCGCAGCCGCAGGTTGAACAGCTCGGTCCTCAGCTCGTTCAGCTTGCGCTCCAGCTCCTCGACCGTAAGCTCCTGCAGCTCCCTGGCCTTCACCGGGCATCACCCTGGTAGTCCTGCCGCCTCACGAACCGCGAGCGGCAGGGAAGCTTCTGCGCCGCCAGCCTCAGCGCCTCGCGGGCCACCGTCTCGGGCACCCCGGCCAGCTCGAACATCACCCGCCCCGGCTTAACCACCGCCACCCAGTACTCCGGGCTGCCCTTGCCGCTCCCCATGCGGGTCTCGGCGGGCTTGGCCGTGACCGGCTTGTCGGGGAAGATGGTGATCCACACCTTGCCCCCGCGCCGTATGTGGCGGGTGACGGCTATCCGGGCCGCCTCGATCTGGCGGTCGGTGACCCAGGCCGGCTCCAGCGCCTGGAGCCCAAACTCCCCGTGAAAGACCTCCGAGCCCCGGGTGGCCGCGCCCTTCATCCGGCCGCGGTGTTGCTTCCTGAACTTGGTGCGCTTGGGCATCAGCACGGCCTACCCGCCCCCCGCCCTGCCGCCGGCCTGGGCCCGCTGCTCCGCCCCGGCCCTCGCGGGCCGCGATCCCGCGGCGCCTGGCTCCCCCTTGCAGACCCACACCTTGACCCCTATGCGGCCGTATGTAGTGTGGGCCTCAGCCAGCCCGTAGTCGATGTCCGCCCGGAGGGTGTGGAGCGGCACGGTCCCGTCCACGTAGCGTTCCCGCCGGGCGATCTCCGCCCCGCCCAGGCGCCCCGAGCAGATGACCTTCACGCCGCGGGCACCCAGCTTCATGGCCCGCGAGACCGCCTGCTTCATGGCCCGGCGGAAGGAGATGCGCTTTTCCAGTTGCGCCGCCACGTTTTCAGCCACGAGCTGCGCGTCCAGCTCCGGCACCTTGACCTCCACGATGTTGATGGCCACCTGCTTGTCGGTAATGCGCTCAATGGACCGCCTGAGTTCCTCCACCCCCGCCCCTCCCCGCCCGATGACCATGCCGGGGCGGCCGGTGTAGATGGTCAGCTTCAGCCGGTTGGCGGCACGCTCGATCTCCACGCGGGATATGCCCGCCGCGTACATCTTGCGCTTGATGTGGTCGCGGATGCTGAGGTCCTCATGCAGGAGCCTGCTGAACTGCTTCTTGTCCGCAAACCACCTGGCATCCCAGTCCCTGATGATTCCCAGGCGCAGGGCCCGCGGATGTACCTTCTGCCCCACTACCTCCCCTCCTCCCGCTCGCGCACCACCACGGTGATATGGGAGCTACGCTTCAATATGGGGTAGGCACGCCGCCGCTGGCGGGGATGCCAGCGCTTGAGCGTGGGTCCCTGGTCCACGTTGGCCACGGCCACGACGAGATCCCCCCGCTTGAGGTTGAGGTTGTGCTCGGCGTTGGCCAGGGCCGAGAGCACCACCTTCTCCAGCAGCCGCGAGGCACGCCGGGGCACGAACCTCAGGATGGAAAGCGCCTCCTCGACCGGCCTCCCCCGGATCAGCGCAGCCACCGTCCTGACCTTTCGGGGGGCTATGCGGATGAACCTGGCTACCGCTCTGGCCTCCATGCCCGATCCTCCCTCACCCCGGCCCGGTCACTTCAGCGCGGTGGAGCGCTCGGTGTGGGCCCCGTGACCGCGGAAGGTGCGGGTGGGCGCAAACTCTCCCAGCCGGTGGCCGACCATCTCGTCGGTGACGTACACCGGCACGTGGTGCCTGCCGTCGTGGACGGCGATGGTGTAGCCCACCATCTCCGGGACGATGGTGCAGTCGCGGGACCACGTCTTGAGCACCCTCTTCTCCCGCCTCGCGGTCATGGCCGTGACCTTCTTGAGCAACCGCTGGTCAACGTAAGGGCCCTTCTTCAGCGACCTGCCCAAGCTCTCGCCCTCCCTTTCGCCACCCCGTCGCTCACTTGCGCCGCTTCACGATGTAGCGGTCGGAGTGCTTCCGGGCCTGGCGGGTCTTCTTGCCCATGGCGATCTTGCCCCAGGGGGTGCTGGGGACGCGCCCCACCGGAGACCGGCCCTCGCCGCCGCCGTGCGGGTGGTCCCTCGGGTTCATGACCACGCCGCGGACGGTGGGCCGCCGCCCCCGCCACCGGGAGCGCCCGGCCTTGCCCCCGGTCACGTTCTCGTGGTCGGGGTTGCCCACCTGGCCCACCGTGGCCCGGCAGTCGAGGTGCACCAGCCGCACCTCGCCCGAGGGCAACCGCAGGTGGGCGTAGTCGCCCTCCTTGGCCATGAGCTGCGCCCAGGAGCCTGCCGACCGCACCATCTGGGCGCCTTTGCCCGGCTTGAGCTCCACGTTGTGGACCACCGTGCCAGCCGGTATGTAGCGCAGCGGGAGGGAGTTGCCCGGCTTTATGTCCACGTCGGGGCCCGAAGCGACCCGGTCCCCCGGGGAAAGTCCCAGGGGAGCCACGATGTACCGCTTCTCGCCGTCGGCGTAGTGCAGCAGGGCTATCCGGGCCGACCGGTTGGGGTCGTACTCCACCTGGGCCACCCGGGCCGGGACCCCGTCCTTGTCGCGCTTGAAGTCCACCAGCCTGTAAAGCCGCCGGGCTCCGCCCCCCCGGTGGCGGCAGGTGATGCGGCCGTGCACGTTGCGCCCCGCCCGGCGAGGCTTGCTCCTCACCAGGGACCGCTCCGGACGGCGGCGGGTCACCTCCTCGAAGGTGCTGACCGTCATGCCCCTGAGTCCCGGAGACGTGGGCTTGAAGTGCTTTACCGGCACCGCTCTCACCTCCTCCAGCAGGCCCTAAACCATGCCCTCGAAAGCCTTGATGGCCTGGCCGGGGGCCAGGGTGACGACCGCCTTCTTCGTGGCGGGGGTGAAGCCCCGGGTGTAGCCCATGCGGCGCAGCCTCCCCGCCTGGTTGATGGTGTTCACCCGCACCACCTTCACCCCGAACATGGCCTCGACCGCGCCCCGAATCTCCGTCTTGGTGGCGTCGCGCGCCACCACGAAGGTATACTTGCCGGCCCTCATGCCCGCCATGCTCTTCTCGGAGATTATGGGCTTGAGCACGACCTCCCGCGGATTCCTCATCGGCCCAAAGCCTCCTCCACCCTGGCCACCGCCTCCCTGGTCATCACCAGGGAGGGGTAGCACAGGACGTCGTACGCATTAAGGTCGCCGGCCCGGGAGACCTTCACCCCGGGGAGGTTCCTGGCCGAGCGGTACACGGCCTCGTCTCCTGTGGCCGTCACCACCAGAGCCCCCGACGACGCCCGGAGACTGTCCAGCACCTTCCGCATCTCGCGGGTCTTGGGCTCGGCCAGCTCCAGGCCTTCCACCACCACCAGCCCGCCGTCCCTCACCTTGGCGGACAGCGCCGAGGCCAGCGCCTGCCTCCTCATCCGGCGGGTCAGGCGCTGGCTGTAGTCGCGGGGGCGCGGTCCGAAAACGATCCCGCCCCCCCGCCACAGCGGGGAACGGATGCTGCCGTGCCGGGCCCGGCCGGTGCCCTTCTGGCGCCAGGGCTTGCGCCCGCCCCCCGACACCTGGGACCTATCGAGGGTGGAGGCGGTGCCCACCCTCCGGTTGGCCAGGCTCGCCACCCGGACGCTGTGGAGCAGGGCCCGGTTTATCTCGGCCCCGAACACCCGCTCCGAAAGCTCAAGCTCCCCCACCGCCTGGCCGGCCATGTCGTAAACCGGAACCTTAGGCATCCCGCCAACCCCCTTCTCCCCGCCCCGGCCGCCAAAGGGCCTACACCGAGCTTTGCACCGCCACCAGGCCGCCGCGGGGGCCGGGCACCGCACCCTTGAGCAGCAGCAGGTTGTGCTCGGGGTCCACCCGGACCACCTGCAGCCCCCGCACCGTGACCCGCACGCCCCCCAGATGGCCGGGGAGCTTGCGGCCCTTAAACACCCGGGCCGCGTCGCGGGACTGCAGCGAGCCCGGGCCGCGGTGGTACTTGGACCCGTGGGCCATGGGCCCCCGCTTGAAGTGCCACCGCCGCACCCCGCCGGCAAAACCCTTGCCCCGCGAGACACCGGTGACGTCGACCCGCTCGCCGGGTGAGAACGCGTCCACCCTGATCTCCTGGCCGGGCCTGAGCTCCCCGCTGAGCCTGAACTCCCTCAGCACCCGGACCGGCGGCACCCCGGCGCGGGAGAAGGAGCCCTTTTCCGGCTTGCTCAGCCGCCCCTCCCTCACCGGCTCGAATCCGAGCTGCACGGCGGAGTACCCGTCCTTCTCCGGGGTCTTCAGCCTCACCACCACGAAGGGACCGGCCCGGACCACGGTGACGGGGATGACCTCTCCCCCTTCGCCGAACACCTGGGTCATCCCCACCTTGCGGCCCAGGATCCCCTTCGCTCTAACCCGCGAAGCCACGGTCCTCACCCCGCAGAAGCCTCACAGTTTGATCTCTATGTCCACGCCCGCGGGCAGGTCCAGCCGCATGAGCGCGTCCACCGTCTTGGACGTGGGCTCCAGGATGTCGATGAGGCGCTTGTGCGTCCGCATCTCGAACTGCTCCCGGATGTCCTTTTCGCCGTTGGGGGCCACGAGCACCGTGAAGATGCTTTTCTCCGTGGGCAGCGGCACCGGGCCGGAGACGCTCGCCCCGGTGCGGCGGGCCGTATCCACGATCCTCTCCGCCGACTGGTCCAGGACCCGGTGGTCGAACGCCCGCAACCTGATCCTGATCCTCTGCTGTGCCATGCTCTCACCCCCTCCGGCGCGGGGGACCCGCACCCACCCCGCCGCTAGTCTCTGATGGCGGTGACGACGCCCGCTCCCACGGTGTGGCCGCCCTCGCGGATGGCGAACCTGAGCCCCTCCTCGATGGCGATGGGGGTGATGAGGTCGATGTCCATCCTCACGTTGTCACCCGGCATCACCATCTCCACCCCCTGAGGCAGCTTCACCACCCCGGTCACGTCCGTGGTCCGAAAGTAAAACTGCGGCCGGTAGCCGTTGAAAAACGGAGTGTGCCGGCCCCCCTCCTCCTTCGTCAGCACGTACACCTCCGCCGCAAACTTCATGTGCGGCTTGATCGACCCCGGACGAGCCAGCACCTGCCCCCGCTCCACCTCGTCCTTGTCTATCCCCCGCAGCAGCGTCCCTATGTTGTCCCCCGCCACCCCCTCGTCCAGCACCTTGCGGAACATCTCTACCCCCGTGACCACCGTCTTCCGCGGCTCGTCCGCAAAACCCACGATCTCTACCTCGTCCCCTACCTTAACCTTGCCCCGCTCTACCCGCCCCGTCGTCACCGTCCCCCGCCCCGTGATGCTGAACACGTCCTCTATCGGCATCAAAAACGGCTTGTCTACCTCCCTCACCGGCGTGGGAATGTAATCGTCTACCGCGTCCAAAAGCTTCCATACGCTCGAACACCACTCGCACTCCCGCTTCCCACACCCACACTCCAGCGCCTTCAAAGCCGAACCCGCCACCACCGGTATCTCGTCGCCCGGAAACTCATACTGCGTCAAAAGCTCCCGTACCTCAAGCTCCACCAGCTCCAAAAGCTCCTTGTCGTCCACCATGTCCACCTTGTTCAAAAACACCACCATCGCCGGTACCCCTACCTGCCGCGCCAAAAGTATGTGCTCCCGCGTCTGCGGCATCGGCCCGTCCGCCGCCGATACCACCAGTATCGCCCCGTCCATCTGCGCCGCGCCCGTGATCATGTTCTTGATGTAGTCCGCGTGACCCGGACAGTCTACGTGCGCATAGTGCCGCTTCGACGTCTCATACTCCACGTGCGCCGTCGCTATCGTTATCCCCCGCTCCCGCTCCTCCGGCGCCTTGTCTATCTCCTCAAACGGCACGTACTGCGCCCACCCGTACTTGCTCAGTATCAAAGTCATCCCCGCCGTCAGCGTCGTCTTGCCATGGTCTACGTGCCCTATCGTCCCCACGTTCACGTGCGGCTTCGTCCGCTCAAACCGCTTCTTCCCCATCCTTCATCCCCCCTTGCGGCAGGGCGTTCCCGGGCTGGTTTTGCCTCTATTTTACCCGAACCTCTCAAGATCTGCAAGGGCTGGGCGGCCTCCCCGCGGCCCTCCTCCGGGGGCGCACCGGAGGGTGGGGCCCCGCCACGCCGGCGAGAGAGGGAAACCGCACCGCCCGAAACCACAGGGAAAGGCCGGGGGCACCCCCCCGGCCCGAATGCCTGGAGCTCACAACGGGATTCGAACCCGTGACCTCCGCCTTACCAAGGCGACGCTCTACCACCTGAGCTATGTGAGCCCGTCCGGTCGGCCTCCCCCGGGGCGACCGGGGCCGACAGGCAGACTACCATGCTTATATTATAGCCGCCCGCTGCCCGCGTCGTCAAGCCGCACGCGGCGGCGCGCCAGCAGGGCCAGGCCCCAGCCCGCCTGGACCAGGGAGAGCGCCAGCCCGCCGCAGACCAGGAGCCGGCCGGCGCACTGCAGGCCTGGCGCCTGCCGGTCCACCCCCACAAGCAGAAGGAAGCACCCCAGGATCACGCCCACGCCCTGCAGCCGGGCCAGCGTGGTGTGCTGCCAAGGCGGCCAGGAGGCCGCAGGGCGGCGAAGCCTGCGCCGGCGCAGGCTGTCGGTCGCCATGGTGACCCCCTGGGCCGCCGCCAGCCACACCGCCACCCAGTAGCTCAGCAGCCCTCCCCAGAACACCAGCCATGCCATCCAGACGCCCACCACCCAGTCCACGACGCCGTCCAACAGCCCGCCCAGCCGGCTGGTCTGGCGCCGCAGGCGGGCCAGCGTGCCGTCGAGCGAGTCGCTGGCGGCCGCCAGCAGCAGCAGGGTGGCCTGCAGCGTCAGCAGGTCCCCTGCGAGGCTGAGCCCGATGGCCACCGCCGCCAGCCCCGCGCGGCCCAGGGTGAGGTGGGTGGGCTTCAGCCAGCGCGGAAGCCAGCAGACCAGGGGGCCGGTGATGCGGTCCCTGAGCCTCTCCTCCCAGGAACTCAAGCGGCTCCAGGGCTGGTCCTGCTCCAAAGTCCCGCCTCCCCGCCGGCCGCCGCCCGCCGGACAAGACTTGCGGCTGAAGTGGAAAACGGGCCCGAGCCTCAACTCGGACCCGCCTAACTGCTGGTTGCGGGGGTAGGATTTGAACCTACGACCTCCGGGTTATGAGCCCGACGAGCTACCTGACTGCTCTACCCCGCGACCTTGATCGGGCCGGGAGCCCGGCCCGGACTGGGCAAGCTGGTGGAGAGGGCTGGATTTGAACCAGCGTAGGCATTTCAGCCAGCAGATTTACAGTCTGCCCCCTTTAGCCCCTTGGGTACCTCTCCGCACCAACCGCCGGGACGCAAGCTGGAGCCACCGGCGGGACTCGAACCCACAACCTTGTCCTTACAAGGGACCTGCTCTGCCGTTGAGCTACGGTGGCCAGCCTCCCGGGGCGCGCCTCCGCCCCGCGGCAACATCTATTATAAACCTTAAGCCCCCGACGGTCAAGGGCACCCCCCTCAGACCCCAGCACAGGGAAGCTCCCCTTCGCCGGGCCGCCAGCCGCTACCCCCCCGCCGTCTCCCCCCCCCTGGTCACCCTGTCCTCCGACCCGCCGTTGCGGTTGTCCAGGTACCTCTCCAGCTTGCGCTTCACCCTCTGAAGCGCGTTGTCTATGGACTTCACGTGGCGCCTCAGGTCAGACGCAATCTCCTGGTAGGACTTGCCGTCCAGGTAGGACATCAGCACCTTCCACTCCAGGTCGCTGAGGATCTCCCCCATCTTCTCCTCGATGTCCCCGAACTCCTCGCGGCTGATTATGAGCTCCTCGGGGTCGGTGATCTTCGTGCCCGATATCACATCCAGGAGGGTGCGGTCGGAATCCTCGTCGTAGATGGGCTTGTTGAGCGACACGTAGGAGTTGAGCGGGATGTGTTTCTGGCGGGTGGCGGTCTTGATCGCCGTGATGATCTGCCGCGTGACGCACAGCTCCGCAAAGGCCCTGAAGGACGAGAGCTTATCGCTGCGGAAGTCGCGGATGGCCTTGTACAGGCCGATCATGCCCTCCTGAATTATGTCTTCCCTGTCGGCACCGATGAGGAAGTAGGACCGCGCCTTGGCCCGCACGAAGTTCTTGTACTTGTTGATCAGGTACTCGAGCGCGGAACTGCTGCCATTTCGGGCAGACTCCACGACCTCCTCGTCCAGCATCGCCTCGTAGTCGGCGTGACCGCCCCGCTGAGGATTGACACTCACCCGAGATCGCCCCCAAATGGAGCTCGCCAATCGATCCATTGCGCCTGGCCGTGAGGGGATCGGCACCGGCCGGAAGCGTGCGGGCTCGGCCCGGGAGTTGTCCAGGCCGTATCCTTATTATATCGCAGAGGACAAGAGGCAGTCAAGGCGGCGCCCGCCGCCCAGGGCCTAGGGCGGCCCGCGTGCCCCGGCCGGGGCATCCAGGCCGTCCCACTACCTGTATATTATGTTATGATGGCGAATATTACCCCGCGCCCCTTCCTGTGCCGGGCGGGCCGCCGGCCGAGGTTCTGGGGCCGCCGGGCGGGCTGCCGGACCCGCTGGGCGCGGCTCCCGAGCCACCCTGCCCGCGGGGTGGGGCCGGCCGGCCGGGCGCACCCTCGCGGCGCCTCCGCGCCTCGAAAAGCACCAGCGCCGCAGCCACGGCGGCGTTGAGCGAGGAAATGCGGCCGTACATGGGCACGCTCACCAGCGAGTCGCAGGTCTCACGGACCAGCCGCCCCAGCCCCCTGCCCTCGCTGCCCACCACCACCGCCAGGGGCCCGGCCAGGTCGGCCTCCCACAGCCGGGCGGGGGCGCCCCCCGCGGCCCCCCCCCCCCCCACCCCCGGGCCCGTTTTTTTGTGTAGCGCCCAGGCCCCGGTTTTCAACCCCG
>JAIMBG010000069.1 GCA_023511555.1 Acetobacteraceae bacterium
AAAATTGCCCCCGTTGGGTAAGCCGAACCTTACGATCCTTGCGAGTAGCGGCCAGTTAAGCTGCCATTTAAGAGTGCGGTACTTATTCCGGTAAGCGCTTTTCAAAATCAGCAGAAGATATATTATGCTGACGGAGCATCCGGATATGACTGTTGCCACGGCGGCCCCTTTAATACCCCACTCGGGAAACCTATAGCGGCCGAATATCAAGCAATAGTCGAGGACTATGTTGACGATCGTCCCTGCAATGTTCACCCACATCAACGTCCACGTTTTTCCCCGCCCGGCGTAAAAACCTGCCAGCGCGGCCGGCGCGAGGGCGGGAAAAGAGCCCAGGCAAAGGATCTTGAAGTAAACAACCTCATTTTCGATTACCGCCGCGTCGTGCCCTATAAATTCGAAAATGTGGCGGGAGAAAGGAGCGATCGCAAGCAAAGCCAGGCCGCCCACCATCGAAATGTAGACGCCCTGCCAGACCGTTGGGCCGATCATCTTGTTTCTTCCCGCACCGTAGTACTGGGCGACAAACGTATCAACATAGGTAACCGTGCCCAGAAATACGCATACAAGCGTAAAATTCAGCATCCCGGCGGGCATAGCGGCGGCGACTGCGACCGGCGAGTACCACGTTAAAAACATCCTGTCTACAAACTGTTGTACCGACCACATACCGGTCGCCAGGATAAGGGGGACCGCCACGGTTAAAAATTCCCTGTACCCGCCCTCGCAGGACCAGCGCCAGGAGAAATAGTTCAAGGTTTTGGTTAAGATCCGCGCGTTGTTTCCCATCAGCTTTTAACGTGTTGATTGGCTTAAGACCGCAAGTAGTTCCCGCGTGTCAACATATGTAGTATAGCAAAAATAACCCACAGTTTTGAGTTTTTTTAAGTTACCTCTCTGAAGCTGCATTTTTGCTGCCCGTACATTAAAAAAATCCGAAACCGCTGCGTATGCGCTCCCGTTTTTCTTAAACACCGCGGGATTGCCCGGTATCAATTTCATAGCGGCTTTTTAATGTTTAGCCGGTTTTTGCAAATTAATTAGTCACCGTCGGACTCTATTTACAAAAATTTGTATGTGAGCAAAATAAGGCGATTTTTGTTTTTCAATTAATTTTCAAGTATAAACAAAAATCGCTGCGGCAATAATGACAGCGGATATGTTCGTTTAAAAAATGTAAAAAATGAGGCGAAAAGAAGGGGGCGGGGACGGTTATCAACAAGGTCGAAATCTGCGGGGTCAATACAGCTAAGCTTCCGGTTTTGACCGCGGCCCAGATGAAGAAGCTTTTTGAGGCAATTAAGGAAGGTGATCAAAACGCTCGGACCGAGTTGATAAACGGGAACCTCCGGCTGGTTTTGAGCGTCATCCAGCGCTTTACCAACAGGGGAGAGTTTGTGGACGACCTTTTCCAGGTCGGCTGCATCGGCCTGATTAAGGCGATTGATAATTTCGACCTCAAGCAGAACGTAAAGTTTTCGACCTACGCGGTACCGATGATCATCGGCGAAATCCGCCGGTACCTGCGCGACAACAACGCAATCAGGGTTTCGCGGTCGCTCCGGGACGTGGCCTATAAGGCTCTCCAGGTACGCGACGCCCTCGCGAGCAAAAACGCGCGGGAACCTACGGTGAACGAGATAGCCGAGGAACTGAACGTCCCGCGGGAGGAAGTTGTGCTGGCTCTTGACGCGATCCAGGAGCCTGTTTCCCTGTTTGAGCCGATCTATCATGATGGCGGCGACCCTATTTATGTAATGGATCAGATCGGGGACGAGAGGAACCAGGACGCGAACTGGCTTGAGGTGATCGGCATCAGGGATGCGCTCCAGCGGCTGAGCGACCGGGAAAAGTTGATTCTGACCATGCGGTTTTTCGAAGGCAAGACGCAGATGGAAGTTGCTGAGGAGATAGGCATTTCACAAGCGCAGGTTTCCCGCCTGGAAAAGGCGGCGCTTAGCCATATGCGCAAGTACATGTGAAACGGAGTAGGGAAGGAAAGGTTATGAAACGGCGGTTGTTGGCGATAGTTGTTGGGGGTCTTATCTGCGGCGGGTTGGCCGTGGGCATGCTTGCGCACGAGCGCGCGGTCCAGTCGTACAATTCAACCAACCTCATCCGGCTCCATATCGTCCCGAACAGCGATTCGGCGGTGGACCAGGCGCTGAAGCACCGCGTCCGCCGGGCGGTGGTCGCGGTGATGGCGCCGGAGTTCAGGGGGGTCAAGGACGTACGCGTGGCCCGCAGACTGGTGGACTGCAATATGTGGCGGATAAAGCGGGCTGCCTCGCGCGAGGTTGCGCTCGCCGGGGCCTGCTACGACGTACGTGTTTATCACGGGCGCTTCAACTTCCCGGAGAAGACGTATGGTAATCTTACTCTACCTGCGGGTAAGTACGAGGCCGTCCGGATAGTCCTTGGCGCGGGTAAAGGGCACAATTGGTGGTGTGTACTTTTCCCGCCGCTTTGCATGGTAAGCGTGGAGGCTTCGGATAACAGCGTCGCCCTTGCAGGCGGCGCGGACGGTCAGCGGGTACAGTTTCGCTCGCGGTTCTGGGAGATAGCGCGCAGGCACCTGGGAATTCCGCTCAAGCAGGTTGTCCAATCCCCGAAAGGGCAGACAGGTGCCAAGAATACCGATTGAGCCGCCGGTAGCGGACGAAGGGCAGGATAATAGATCCCGGTAGAAGAGACCGGGATTTTATTTTCGGAAAGAAGGTTCCTCAGGGAGACAACGGCAAGAAATGAAGCCCTCGATCGCCACAAGACGGTCGAGGGCTTTTTGCGTATAGGCGTTACTTCTAACTTTAGCCGCAAAGGCATAGGTTTTTGAGAGGAGGGGGACAATCCTATGCTCAAGATATCGGACCTTCGGATGCGAGAGGTAATAAACGTTCTTGACGGGCGGCGCCTGGGGTTGATAAAAGATATCGATATCGACGTAGATAACGGTAAAATTCAAGCGCTGGTACTTCCCGGGCCATCCCGCATACTCGGGTTTTTCGGTAAAGAAGAGGAGTTGATAATACCTTGGGATAGTATAGTGAGGATTGG
Organism: Acetobacteraceae bacterium; assembly: GCA_023511555.1. Taxonomy (GTDB): domain Bacteria; phylum Bacillota; class Sulfobacillia; order JAIMBG01; family JAIMBG01; genus JAIMBG01. The sequence continues at coordinate 3,055 of JAIMBG010000069.1, forward strand.
CATGGACGTTATCCTGGTCGAGGCCCCGGCGGGCATCCTGGAGCCGGGGGAGGTCCCGCTGGCCTGCGCCCAGAGGGAGCTGGAGGAGGAGACGGGGTTCAGGGCCCTGGACTGGGAGGCGGGACCCGCCTTCTACTCCAGCCCCGGGTTCTGCACCGAGAAGCTGTTTCTGTTCTTCGCCCGGGGGCTCAAGCCCGGCAGGCCAGACAGCCAGCCCGACGAGCGCATCAGAGTCCGCGCCGTCCCCCTGGGCGAGGCCCTAGCCCTGGTGGACCGGGGGGAGGTCAGGGACGCTAAGACCATTGTGGCCCTCTGTCTCCTGGCCCGCTGCAGCGCAGGCGCCCGGGCCTCCCCGGGCGGAGGCGACGCCCTGCGGCCGCGCCCCGGCCGGGGGCCGGATCGGGGCAGAGGGCGGCCGCTGTCATGAACGCCCTTTACGCCGACCTCCACGTCCACCTGGGCAGCACCCAGCGCGGCCGGCCGGTGAAGATGGGTGCGTCCCGGGGCTTCACGCTGAGGCGGGCCGCCGAGGCGGCCGCCGGGGAGAAGGGGCTGGACCTCCTGGGGGTGGTCGACCTGGGCGTGCCCGAGGTCCTGGCCGAGGCCGAGGACGCCGTCCGCTCCGGCGAGGCCGAGGCGCTGGGGGGCGGGGGTCTAAGGCTCTGGGGCCGCGTCACCGTCATCCCCGGGGCCGAGGTCGAGCTTCCCCTGGGCCGGGGAATCGCCCACATCCTCTGCCTCTTCCCCGGGCTCCGCGAGACGGCTCGCTTCGGCGCCTGGCTGGGCCCGCGGGTTCGCAACCCCTCGCTCAGCACCCAGCGGCTTTCCGCCACGGCGCCCGCAGATCTGGCCCGGGCCGTGTGCGCGCTTGACGGCCTCCTTATCCCCGCCCACGCCTTCACCCCTCACAAGAGCCTGTTCGGCGCCTGCGTGGAGCGGCTGGCCCAGGCCTTTCCCGGCTCCGAGCCGGTCTCGGCCCTGGAGCTGGGGCTCAGCGCCGACACCGCCATGGCCGACCGCCTGAGCGAGCTCAGGGACCTCAGCTTCGTGACCAACTCCGACGCCCACTCCGCCGCCAGCCTGGGGCGCGAGTACAACCTGCTCCAGGCCGCCGAGCCCAGCTTCCGGGAGCTGGCCTGGGCCCTGGCCCGCTCCCGCGGCCGCCGCGTGGCGGCCAACTTCGGGCTGGATCCCCGGCTGGGGAAGTACCACCGGACCTCCTGCCGCGCCTGCGGCCGCATCGCCGAAGCGCCGCCCCCTCAGCTCCGCTGCCCGCACTGCGGGAGCCGCCGGGTGGTGGTGGGGGTGCGGGACCGCCTGGAGACCATCGCCGACCTGCCCGAGCCCGCCTCGCCCCCGCACCGGCCGCCTTACCTCCACCAGGTCCCGCTGCGCTTCCTACCTGGCCTGGGGCCGGCGGCTCTCTCCCGGCTGCTTGAGGCCTTCGGCAGCGAGATGGCGGTGCTGCACCGCGCGTCTGCGGAGGACCTGGAGCGGGCCGTGGGCCCACGCCTGGCCTCGCTGGTGGTGGCGGCGAGGGAGGGGAGGCTGACCCTGTCCGACGGCGGCGGGGGCCGCTACGGCAGGGTCCTGAGCCCCTGAGGCGGCTGGTGTCGCCAGGGCGCCCTCCTCCTTCCCCGGTCGGGCGTACCTCCCTGCGGCCCCGGCGGGCCCCGGCTGCGGGCGCTCCGTCCGAAGGGTGATAGGCCCCGCCCCGGCCGCATATGCATGAACCGGGCTTCCCGCTTAGCGGCAGCGCGCCGGTCGGGCAGGGGCTCCGGCGGGCGGACCGGGGTGGTGGCGGTTGACTGGCTGGCTGGAGAGGTTCTTCTCCCACCTGGAGCGCACCCTGGCCCTGTATTTTTTTTGCTTCCTGCTGCTGGTACTGGGGGTGGTCTTCGGGGCGCTGGCGGTCAGAGCCTTGGGCGACGACCAGCGCGCGGCGCTGCTCGGCCAGGTTCAGCTTGCGGCCCAGGCGCTTGTGCCCGGCGGCCCGGAGCTGTCCGCCGGGGCCGTACTGCGCCGCTCTCTGGGCCTGAACCTTGGGACCGTGGGACTGCTCTGGCTCCTGGGCGCCACCGTGGTGGGGCTCCCGGCGGTGCTCCTGGTGCTGTTCGGCAGGGGCTTCATCCTGGGGTTCACCGCCGGCTTCCTCAGCTACGAGCTGGGGCTCCGCGGGGTGCTGGTCTGCCTGGCCACCCTCTTTCCCCCCAGCCTGTTCGCCGTCCCGGCGCTGCTGAGCCTGGGGGTGCAGTCGCTGTCCTTCACCCTGCGCCTGGTGCGTCGCCGCCACCGTTCGGCCGAGCCGCTCTCCCGCGCGCTGGGCGCCTACACCCTCGCCACCTTGGCCCTTGGCTCGCTACTGACGGCGGCCAGCCTGTTCGAGGCCTACCTTTCCCCGGTGTTCCTGCGGCTGCTGGCGCCCCTGCTGCTCTAGGCCTCCGCGGCCGCGCCCGCGCCGGTCCCCCGGGCATCACCCCTCCGGGGCGCCGGCTCTTCCGGGCTCCGGCCCCCCCCGGGCATCGGGCCTGCCGGGCGCGGGCTCTCCCGCGGCCGGTTCTTCGCCCACGGCGTAGCCGCGTCCCCAGGCCGACAACCGGCCTCCCCCGCCAGTGAGGCGGTCCCCTCAACGCGCCGCACAGGGGCAAGCTCCCAATCGAGGAGGATTTTGCTGTGCCTCCACCTAATAGAACAGGGGACGGAACGGTCCGTCCGGCACCTCATCTGGGGGAGGAGGCCTGAAGCGGTTGAAGATCGCAGTGCCCAAGGAGATCAAAGAGGGCGAGAACCGGGTGGCTATCACCCCCGCAGGGGTGTTGGAGCTGGTGCAGAGGGGCCACCAGGTCGCGGTGGAGGCCTCGGCGGGGCTGGGGAGCGGGTTTTCAGACGAGGATTTCAGGGCCCAGGGCGCCGTCATCGTGGAGGGCCACGAGGCCATCTTCGCCGCGGGGGAGATGATCCTAAAGGTGAAGGAGCCGCTGCCGCCCGAGTACCCTCTCCTCGGGCCGGGGCAGCTCCTGTTCACCTACCTCCACCTGGCGGCTGAGCCCGAGCTCACCCGCCAGCTCATGGAGCGGAGGGTGACCGCCGTCGCCTACGAGACGGTCCAGCTCAGCTCCGGGGTACTTCCACTGCTTACGCCCATGAGCGAGATCGCGGGCAAGATGGCCACCCAGGTAGGGGCGCACTTCCTGGAGAAGCCGTACGGCGGCCGGGGAGTGCTCCTGGGCGGGGTGCCGGGTGTCCCCCCGGCGGACGTGGTCATCATCGGGGGCGGCACCGTGGGCACCAACGCCGCCCGGGTGGCCCTGGGCATGGGCGCGCGGGTCACCGTGCTCGACGTGAATCTGGACCGCCTGCGCTACCTGGACGAGCTCTTCGAAGGCCAGGTGGTTACGCTGGCCTCGAGCCCGCTCGCCATCGCCGACGCGGTCCGGCGGGCCGACCTTCTCATCGGGGCGGTGCTTATCCCCGGCGCCAAGGCGCCTTGCCTGGTGACCGAAGACATGGTGAAGACCATGAAGCCCGGGTCGGTGATCGTCGACGTGGCCATCGACCAGGGCGGGTCCGTAGCCACCGTGGACCGGGTGACCACGCACGCCGAGCCCACCTACGTCAAGCACGGGGTGGTCCACTACTCCGTAGCCAACATGCCGGGCGCGGTGCCGCGCACCTCCACGCTGGCGCTGTCCGCGGCGACCCTGCCCTACGTCCGCGCCCTGGCGCAGAACGGCTTCCGCAGGGCGATAGCCAGCGATCCCGCCCTGGCCCTCGGCGTCAACACCGTGGGGGGCAAGATCACCTACCGGGCTGTGGCCGAGGCCCACGGCCTGCCGTACACGCCCCTGGAGGAGGCGCTGGCCTGATGGGCGCGGCTGCGCACGCGGCGGGGGGCAAGCGCTTTAAGAGGGAGCGGGCCCCGGTGGGCGCCACCGGGGCCCTGCCGTAGCGCGCCGCAGGCGGCGACCTGTGCTGTGTGCGCCGTCCCCCGGGGGCGCCTTCCCCGGCATCCGGCCCTGCGAGCCGCGGCCCGCCCCCGGGGCATACTGTCCCTGGCGCCCTGACACGGCGGGCCCGGATCGGCCTCGGCCCGCCGTCAGGGGACGGTTCTGGCCGGCCCCGTGTCAACATAGGATATACTGCGGCCGTCTTCATCCGCGGCGGGGGCCGGGCCGGGGGACGGGGCGGCGCGGTGAGGCGGCCTGACCGGAGGGAGTGGCCTCGGTGGGGCGGGTCCGGGTGTATCTGGTGGACGGGCGGGCGCTGGGGAGGCGGGCGGCCCCCTATCTGCGAAGCCTGGTGCTGCTGGCGGTCGTTGGGCTGTACCGGGCCGTGGGCAGGGTGCTGGGGGGCCTGATCCTGCGGCCCGCCCCCTGAGCCTGCGGACCGGCCGGCCCCGCCCCTTTCAGGGGTAGCGGCCCGGCTGGGCCTCCGGGGCGTGGCTTTGGAAAGGGCCAGTTGGGGGAGGGGCGGCGGGGAGCCGCCGGTGAGTTATGGTTTTGCAAGGAATTTCAGGGAAGACGTTGAATACTGAATCCGTTAGCCAGAAGGAGGGCGAGGCAGAGGGGCTGGTCCGGCCGCCGGAGGGAAGAGGGTGCGGGGGAGCGATGTCCGGACTGATTGGGGAATTCATCAACTACCTCAGCGTGGAGAGGGGGCTGGCCCTCAACACCCTGGACTCATACCGTCGGGATCTCTGCCAGTACGACCGCTACCTGCAGGCTTGCCCCAGCCCCACCAGCCTGGCCGACGCCACCTCGCTGCTCATCCTCGCCTACCTCCGGCAACTGCAGCGCGAGGGCAAGGCCAACTCCACCGTAGCCCGGCGCCTTGCGGCCATCAAGGCTTTCTATCAGTTCCTGGTGCGGGAAAAGCGCCTGGAGCGTGACCCGACCGCCAACCTGGAGACCCCCAGGCTGGAGAAGAGGCTCCCGCGGGTGCTCACCGTCAGGGAGGTGGACCAGCTCCTGCGGCAGCCCGACGCCTCCTCTCCCGCGGGGGCCCGGGACCGCGCCATGCTGGAGCTGCTCTACGCCACGGGCATCCGGGTGTCGGAGCTGGTCTCCCTCAACCTGGGGGACATCAACCTGGACGTGGGCTACGTCCGCTGCCTGGGCAAGGGCTCCCGGGAACGGGTCATCCCGGTGGGCAGCATGGCCATAAGCAGCCTCCGCGACTACCTCAGCCGGGCCCGGGTGAAGCTGCTCCGGGTCAAGGACGAACCGGCCCTGTTCCTTAACCACCACGGCAGGCGGCTCACCCGTCAGGGCTTTTGGAAGATTATCAAAAAGTACTCCCGCACCGCCCGCATCACTAAGGACATCACCCCCCACACCCTGCGCCACTCTTTCGCCACCCATCTCCTGGAGAACGGCGCCGACCTGCGGTCGGTACAGGAGATGCTGGGCCACGCCGACATCTCCACCACCCAGATCTACACCCAGATTACCAAGGGCCGGCTTAAGGAGGTCTATGACCGCACCCATCCCAGGGCCTGAGCGGCCCCGACCCGGGCAGCCGTCGCGGGGAGGTAAGCCATGCGCGTCGCGGTGCTGGTCTTCGACAGTCTGGGGATAGGGGCGCTCCCCGACGCCGCCCGCTACGGGGACGAGGGGAGCGACACCCTGGGCAACCTGGCCCGGCGGGTGGGCGGGCTTCGCCTCCCCAACCTGCAGGCCCTGGGGCTGGGCAACCTGGCCTCCGTCGAGGGGGTGCGGCCCCTGCCCCCGGACGCTATAAGGGGCGCATACGGCCGCATGGCCATGAAGTCCCAGGGCAAGGACACCATGACCGGCCACTGGGAGCTGATGGGGGTGGTCGCGGACCAGCCCCTGCGCACCTTCCCCCAGGGGTTCCCCCCCGATCTCCTCTCCGCGTTCGAGAAGGCCATCGGCAGGAGGGTGCTGGGCGGAATGCCTGCCTCGGGCACGGAAATCATAGCCCGCCTGGGACGGAAACACATGGAGACCGGCTGGCCCATCGTCTACACCTCGGCCGACAGCGTGTTTCAGATCGCCGCCCACGAAGAGGTCATTCCAGTGGACGACCTCTACCGGATGTGTGAAGCGGCACGGGCGCTGCTGGCGGGCGAGTGGCTGATGGGCCGCGTCATCGCCAGGCCCTTTGTGGGCCGCCCCGGGGAGTTTAAGCGCACCCAGCGGCGGCGCGATTACGCCCTGCCCGCTCCCCGGCCCACCCTGCTGGATCGCCTCACCCAGGCAGGGGTGCCGGTGCTGGGGGTAGGCAAGATAGACGACATCTTTGCCGGCCGGGGGATAAGCCACACCCAGCATACCAGCGGCAACCGGGAGGCGCTTGAAGCCGCCGAGGAGCTTCTGGGGTCGACCGCCGGCCTCCCCGCCTGCCTGATCATGGCCAACCTGGTCGATTTCGACATGCTTTACGGCCACCGCAACGACTGCCCGGGCTACGCCCGGGCGCTGGAGGAGGCCGACGGGTGGCTGCCGCGTCTTCTTGCCCGGCTCCAGCCCGGCGACCTCCTGGTGGTCTGCGCCGACCACGGCTGCGACCCCACCACCCCCAGCACCGACCACTCGCGGGAGTATGTCCCGGTGCTGATCACCGGCCCGGGGCGGGAGGGCTCAGGGCCGCGGACGGGGGTGCCCCTGGGGCTCCGGGACACCGCGGCCGACCTGGGCGCCACCCTGGCCGCGCTATTTCGAGTGCCGCCACCTCCCTGCGGCACCAGCTTCCTTGACCGGCTGGGCCCGCTTCTGGGCTAGGTGCGGGCGGCCGCTCCGGCGGCGCGGAGAGAGAGCCCGGGAAGCCGCAGCTGGACCTGGTCGACGAACCGTCTCAGCCCCCGGCGGCACTCGATGGTCAGCACCCGCAGCCCCACGCCCTGCCTTGCCCTCACCTCCAGGGTGACGTCGACCCGGAGCTGTTCGTTGGCCGGCACCCGCAGGGGCGGTTCCAGGACGCCTTCGGGGCCGGCGGCCGCCACCCTGCCCTGAGAGCTGGCCAGCACGCCCACCACCCTGACCCCTTCCGCTGCCTCCAGGTCCACCGATGTCACCGTCGCCCCCAGCCGCGAGGCGTTCAGCAGGGCATAGCTCACCAGGTACCGTTCGCCGGGCGACCTGGCGCCGGTCCCCGAGTCAGGGAAGTTGAGCAGCACGAACCTCTGCCCGCCTCCGGCGGGCGCAAACCACAGCCACGCCAGCACTCCCGCCGTCGCCGCCGCCGCAGCCAGGGCGATACCCGCCCGGCTCCAGCTCCGTCTTCCCCTCTGAGACACTCGCACCACCCCGTTTCTCCGCCTCGGCAAGGCTTTCCACTCTGCACTCTCCACTACGGCAGGGCCCCCCAATTTCCCTTCGCCGGCCCGGCCGGTATGAAAAGCGCCACAGGAGGCAAATCTAAACGGGGACGGTTTAGACTGGAGTCGGGCTCTGCGGCCGTGGGAGGCCGCGGGCCCTCAGGAGGTGGCCTTGGGGCATGGGCGGGGGCGGGCGGTGGCAGTGGCTCGCGCTGGTGGTGATGCTGGTTTTCGGGGCCGCTGCGGCAGCGGCGGCGGGGGGATACCCGGCACGGGCGGGGGTGGATGCGGGCCGCCCGGCATGGCAGGCCACCCTGGCCCAGCCCCCGGCAGAGCCTCCAGCCGAGCCCAGGGCGCGGCCCCCCGCCCAGGCTCCTGCGGAGGCGGCCCCCGCCGCGTCCGCTGCCGGGCCCTCTCCGGGTTTTGAGCTCAAGAGCCGGTCGGCGCTCCTGATGGACGCGGGCTCGGGGCGGGTTCTGCTGGAGAAAAACCCCCACGAGCGCCTGGCCCCCGCGTCGCTGACCAAGATCATGACCCTGGCCCTCATTTTTGAGGCGCTGGAGGCCAACCGCACCACGCTCGACGACCAGGTGGTGGCCAGCGAGGAAGCTTCCAGCCTCGAAGGCTCCGGCATCTGGCTGGAGCCGGGAGAGACCATGTCGATGCGGGACGTGATCGCCGCCATCGCCATCGCATCGGCCAACGACGCCTCGGCCGCCGCCTGCGAGCACCTGTTCGGCAGCCAGGCCAGGGCGGTGGAGGTGATGAACCAGAGGGCCCAGGAGTTGGGGCTGAAGGACACGCACTTTGCCAACACCCACGGCCTGGACCAGGAGGGGCACTACACCAGCGCCTACGACGTCGCGGTCACCTCCCGCCATGCGCTCCGCTTCCCCAGGATGCTGGACTTCACCTCCAAGTGGGAGGAGTACCTCCGCGGGGGACGGCTGTGGCTGGTGAACACCAACCGCCTCATCCACTACTACCCGGGAGTCGACGGGCTCAAGACCGGGTCCACGGACAAGGCCGGGTTCTGCGTGTCGGCCACCTGCCGCCGCGACAACACCCGGCTGATCGCCGTGATCATGGCCGCGCCCGACTCTGCCACCCGGTTCAACGAGGCCATGCGGCTGCTCAACTGGGGCTTCGCCAACTTCAGCTCCGTCCCTGTCCTGTTGAAGGACCAGCCCGCGGACCGGGTGAGGGTGGCCAAGGGCGTGGCGGAGTTCGTGGAGGCCGGGGTGAAGGAGGACTTCTACGTAACGGTGCGCAAGGGCGAGGAGGCGGGGCTGGAGCGGCGCCTGGAGCTGGCCCAGTGGCCCCAGGCCCCCATCCAGCAGGGGCAGAAGCTGGGCGAGATCATAGTGGTGCGCGAGGGCCAGGAGCTGGGCCGCGCCGACCTGGTGGCGGTCCAGGCCGTACCGCGGCTGGGGTTGGGGGGCATGCTGTCCAGGGTGCTGGCGGCGGTGATAGGGTTCTTCAGGTGAGGTGGACGTCCCCTCCGGGCGCCCTGCCCCGGGTGTCGCATGGGCTGCGGGTGCCCGGGGGGTGCGGGGGTGGGTGCTGAGGCTTGGGTAAGGTGGCGGGGGCGCGGGGGCTGGCGGCCCGCGCCCCCCGGTGTTGTCCGCCCCCGCTGGCCGGCTACAGGGCCGTGCCCCCGG
>JAIMBG010000070.1 GCA_023511555.1 Acetobacteraceae bacterium
CCGGCTCTCCCACCAGCTCCGCAGGATGGCGGGGCGGGGGCGCGGCGGGCGGCGGGGGGGGCCGCCCCCCCGGCGGGGGGGGGGCCCCGGCCGGCCCGCCGCGCCCCCGCCCCCTCCCCGGGCCCGGCGGAAGCGCCGGTCCATCTGCATCTCGATGCCGGTCATGTAGGTGTAGTTGCGCAGGATGTCTACCAGGCCCAGGCCGTAGCGCCGGTTCAGCCGCCAGTAGGAGATGAGGCGGGTGAAGTACTTGAGCTTCCAGATGCGCATCTGCTTCAGCACCAGGCGGGGGATGAAGTAGAGGATAAACCGGGTCTGCAGCCGCTCCACCTGCCGCGGGGTGAGGTGGGGCGTGTAGACCATGCCGCCGAAGCGAATGTCGACCACCTTCTTGGGCCAGAGGTCCACCACCGACCCGCCCAGGGCCTTCAGCGTCTCCAGCGCCCGGGTGGCGGGAAGGGGCTTGTATACGTAAAACGTGGGCGTGTCGGCGTCCACCCGGCGGGCCAGCTCGAAGGTGCGCTTCACCGTCTCCAGGGTCTCGCCGGGGCCGCCCAGGATGTAGTACCCGGTGAGCGAGATGCCGGCCTTGCGGAGCAGCTCGGCGGCGCGGTAGTAGGACTCCAGGGTGGTCTCCTTGCGGTAGACGTCGTTCAGGATGCGCTCGTCGCCGCTCTCAAAGCCGATGCGCACCACCACGCAGCCGCTCTCCTTGAGCAGCCTCACCCTCTCCTCGTCGAGCTCGTCGGCGCGGGCATAGATGGAGTAGGGCAGCAGGCGGTCCATGCCCCGCCGCCGATACTCCTCGGCGAACTGGCCCAACCACTCGCCGCTGTATGTGAAAACCTGGTCCCAGAGCCAGGCCACCTTGAGCCCCCGGCCGCGGTAGCGGTTCCACTGGTACTGGAGGTGGTCGACGTAGCGGGAGGGCCCGCAGAGCCGGAAGTGGCCGGGCAGCTTCTCCCTGATGGCGTGGGCGGAGCAGTAGCTGCAGTCGTAGGGGCAGCCGCGGGTGCCATAGAACGACAGCATCCCGTACACCTTGAGGTGGACGTCGATGTCCTCCCACAGGTCCCAGTCCAAGAACGGCAGGTCGTCCAGGGCTTGATTGACCGGCCGCGGCCCCCCGGGGCCGGGACGGCCGCCGCTGACCAGCCTTATTCCGGGCACCGCCGAGCCGTCGCGGCCGGCGGCCATGTCGTCGAGCAGATCGGCCAGGGTCATCTCGCCCTCGCCCACACAGAGCATGTCGGGGCCGAGCCTGGCGGCCTCCTCCGGCAGCACCGTGACCAGCGTGCCGCCCAGCAGGATGGGCAGCCGCGGGTGAAGCGAGCGGACCTCGCCGATGATCTTCTTCACCGAGGAGATGTTGGGGGCGGTCACGGTGATGCCCACGAGGTCCGGCTGCTCCCTTTCCAGCCTGGCCTTGAGGTGCTGCTGCCACTGGCGGCGGCGGAAGGCGAAGTCCAGGATGGCGGCGCGGTGCGGGGTGCGGGCGTTGACGTAGGACGCCACGTAGGTCAGCCCCAGGTGCTGGGTGAAGATCTCCCCACGGAGGGTGGGGTTCACCAGCAGGACTTTCAAGCGGATCCCTCCCTTGCGGCAGGACCGGCTGGGGACGGGGGAGGGCGGCGATGGCTGCGATGAGGCCGGGGGTGGCGGCGCCGGGCCGAAGCGGGCGCCCCCAGGGTGCGGGCAGCGTCGCCTCGTTGCAGGCGGCGGCGCAAGAGGGCGCACGCCGGCGGCCCGCAGCGGGAGAAAGGCACGGTGTTGAGACGGCCTATGGTAAGCCCCGGGGCCGAAGCCCGTCCCGCACCGGCGGGCGGCTGAGGCTCCGGTGCAAAAGGCTCAAAGGCGAATCGCCGGCCCTCCGGTATCATTATAGCTGGCAATATCTGCCAACGCAAGGGGTGGTTGATGGGAGATAATGGCGAAGGGCGGAGGAGCGCGCCGAGGACGGGGGGGACAGCGCCCCTCCTACCCCCGGAGGCCGACAACGCCCCCGCGGCGGTGGCGGAGTTCCTGTCCTCCTTGGAGGCTGAGGGGCCGGTGCAAGCCGTGGAGCGCCCCGGCGCCGCGCTACCGCTCTACATCCCCGACCGGCCCCGGCAAGCCATCTTGTGCCTCGCCTCGGCCTGCAACAGCAGGTGATTTCGCGGCGTACGTCGTAAGGGAGTGGGTGGCAGCCGGAGGACAGGTGCTCGCAACTCCTGGGGAGGGGCCGTCCGGGCCGGGCGGGCCGGGCGGGCATGCAGTCTAGCCCGAGGGGGGTGGCGGGATGTCAGGTGAAACGCGGGACAGAACAAAGGGCGACGGGCCGGGGCAGGGGGCGGACCCCGTCATGCAGGCCATCCTGCAGCGGGCCTCGATACGCCGCTACGAGCCGCGCCGACTGGAGCCCGAAAAGCTCGAGGCCCTGCTGGCTGCGGCGCTGAGGGCGCCCACCACGGCCATGGGTCACTTCTACTCCATGATCGTGGTTTCGGACCCGGCGCTGAAGGCGCAGCTCTACGAGGTGTGCGACCGGCAGCGGGCGATGCAGGGGTCGGAGTTCGTGGTCTTCTGCGTCGACATCCGCCGCACCGACGCCTGGGCGAGGCATCTCGGCGTGCGCAGGCTGCTGTCCGGGTACACGGCCCTGCTGTTCGGCACCATCGATATGGCCCTCGCGGCCCAGAACCTGGTCATCGCTGCCGCCGGCATGGGGCTGGGGACCTGCTACATCGGCAAGATAGGCCACAAGGCTGCAGAGATCTGCCGGCTCCTGTCGCTCCCCGCTGGCGTGCTGCCGGTCGTGGGGCTGACCATTGGCTATCCGGCGGAGTCGCCGCAGCCGCGCACCCGGATCCCGCTGCGCTTCATGGTACACCGCGACCGCTACCGCGACATGACCCCGGACGACATCGACGAAGCGCTGCTGGCGCTGGCCGGGTGCGAGGGCGGCGACCCGGCGGAGCTTCGCTCCAGGGCAGCCGAGGCGGCCTCCTTCTTCGCCGGCATCATCGAGGGCTCCTGGTGGCAACCCGGGGAGCGCAGCCTGAGGAAGGCACTGGTAAGCCAGGGGATGGCGCCGGACGGGGCGGCGGCGCCACGGGCCGGGGAGGCCGGCGAGGAGGGTGAGGGGCGGCGCTAGCCGAACTGGGGACAGCCTCAGCGCTGCGCGCCCCCAGAACACGGGACGGGAGCGCGGCCGGCCGGGTGCGTGGGATGAAGCAGGACCGCCGGCCAGTTCAGGGCCATGATGGCACAGCAAAGGCCAGGCGTAAGCGCTCTATCCCCGGCCCTGGCCGCCCCCCGCCCGGGCCGCGGCCCCCTGCAGGGCCTCCAGCACGTCAGCCACCAGCCTTGCCACCACCCGGCCCCGGAGGTAGATCAGCGCGGCCTCGCGGGCGCCCAGCTCGGGGGGCCGCTTGCCCTCCACGGTGGCGGAAAGCAGCCGATCGCCGTTCTCCGCCAGCTCCAGCCCCTCCTTCAGCCGGGTTGTCGCCCAGGCCATGGGCAGCCCGCGGCGCTCCAGGCGCCGCGCCAGATCAAGGGACCTCCGCAGGTCGCCTATCAGCCCCTTTCGGGCAGCGGCGGCGAGCTGCGCCAGGGCCACGCCGGCGGTGCCCTCTAGGGCCACGGCCTCGCCCCGGGCCCACAGCTCCTGCCGGGCCTCGCAGGCCCGCATCCAGGCCAGCGCCGTGCGGTTGGGGCGCGGCTCCGCCGAAAGCCCCGCCAGGCTCAGGGCGGCGCGGAGGTGCCGCTCCGACTCGAGTGGGATGACCTCTGGAGCCTCCGGGGTCTCCGGGGGACTCGACCCGTCTCCCTGGCCCGGGCCCGCCGGCGTGGCCGCCCCCGCCTCGGAGAGCGCGCGGGAGAGCGCCTCCCGGGCCTGCTCCCTGAGCGCCGGCCCCGGGCAGTCCAGGGCGCCCCTTCGGTCCCGCGCGGCCAGCTCCAGGAGCCTCCGGTGCAGGTGGTCGAACATCTCCAGGGCGATGGACACCCCGTCCGTGGCCGAGACCAGGGGGGCGAGGGTGGCGGTGGAATCAGGCTCGGGGCCTGCCAGCCCCCGGCACCGCTCCAGCTCCCTCTGCGCCGAGTCGGCGAGGTACTCCAGCACCGACAGGAGGGGATAGGCCGAAAGCGGAAGCGGCTCGGACTCCAGGCGCCCCAGCCGCCCCTCCCGCTCCGCCCAGGCCGCCTCCAGCTCCCCCAGCCGGCGCACCGGGTCTCCCAGGTGGGCCAAGAGCCGGGCCCCGTCCTTCCCCTGGGCCAGGAACGAGGAGGCGTAGGACTGGGCCCGATTGGCCAGCTCCAGGGCCTGCGCCAGGTTCCCTGCCCCAAGCGCCTGGCCGGCGGCCTCGAGGCTTTCCAGCATCTGCTGTCGGGCCAGCGCATACTCGGACGGGGCGGAGTCGGCCAGGGGCATGGCCTCAAGCACCCGGCGCCTGGCGGCCTCAACCCGCGCCCGCAGAAACTCCGGGCTGTATATCTCCTCGCCCCGCACCGCGGGAAGCCTTAGCGCCAGCGTCCGGCGCAGGATGGAGGCCATGGTGCGTATGGCGGCGGGGTCCAGGGCCGGGCCCCCGCCCGACGGGGCGCTGTCCGGCGGGGTCGCGGGGGCAGAGGTGGGCGGGGGACCGGGGCTGGGGCCGCAGCCGGCGAAGAGGGGGGCCAGACAGGCCAGCAAGAGCGAGGCGGCTGCGATGAGGCACAGGGGGGGCAGGACGCGCCGGGCCGTCGGGGGCCCGAGACGCCGCCGCCACCGCCCACCCCACCCCCATCGTGAGCCCCGCCCTTTCCCCCGGCCATGAGCCTGCGACGTCACATTATCCCCTCCCCGGCGCGCGCCCGGCCAGGGAGCCGGCCCCGACAGCCCGGCCGCGCGGTATTCCCCCCAAAGGTTAAAGGGGGGCGGCAGCCCCCCTTCTATCATAGCATATTTGCCCTGTGGAAGCAACTGGAAAATAACCTGGCGGCAAGGAGAGACGCCGCGCCAGTAGCCCCTTCCGCGGCCGGGCACCGTGGGGGCGGCTCACCTCCAGCCGGGGCCCGCAAACGGGCGGGACCCGCAGACAGAAGGCACAGCGGCCAGGAGGCCGCCCCCGCCCTAAATAGCGTCCCCGCCCTCCCCGCCGGCCGCCTCTGAGCCACCCGCCCCCGGCTCGCCGGGGTCCGCCCCCCCCGCCTGCGGTCCCACCAGGCGGCGGAGCTCCCTCCGCAGCTCGGCTATCTGGGCGGTGACCTCCCGCGCCCGGTTCAGTAACTCCGGATTCGCCTTGATTCCCTGGGAAATGAGGAAGGCCGCCGCACCCGACCGGCTGGAGCAGATGCCCGCCTCGACCAGGTGGTCCAGGCTGCGCAGGGTCTCGTCGTTGACCCGCACCATCACCACGTGCTCCCGCCCCGACAGGGCCGCCGATAGCGCCTCCCTGAGCTCCACCCCGTCGCAGCAGGTGAGCCAGGCTCCGGGTTCCCGTCCGGCAGCCTGCCGGCCCGCCTCAGGCCCATAGCCGTCCTGCGGGCGGCGCCCCGCCTCCCCCGCGGCACGCTGCCGTCCGCAGCGGGGTGGGCCGCCCCGGCCACCACTCTGGGTCATTCCGCACCCCTCCCCCGGCGGGGCGGGCCGGAGGGCCCGCGTCCTCCCGCCCCCTTCTCCCCGCGCCCCGGACGCCGGGGCCGCAGCCGCACCAGCCGCACCCGCGGCTCAGTTTGCGGGGGCGGCGGGCCCGGGCTTGTAGGCCAGGATGGCCACGGTGCTGTAAACGCAGGACCGGAGCCACGCCAGCTCCTGGGGGGTGAGGCCGGCGCCTGCGGCCGCCCCCGCCGACTGCAGCAGGGCCCTGGCCCTGGGGGAGTCCCGAACCGCCAGATCCCGGCGCGGCCCCAGTTCGATCCTGCCGAACCCGGCCTGCCACAGCTTATCCAGGTACTGCTCCAGGCTGAGGAAGCCGCTGCCGCTGCCGCTGCCGCAGCAGGAGGCGGCAGACGGCCGGCCGTCCTCGGGGGCCGGGGGCTCTAGCAGGCCGCCCGAGCTGCAGCAGGACGAGCCCGTCGGGGCCCCGCCGGACAAGGCGGACGGGGCGCTCACTACGTCCGACACCGTGAGCCGGCCGCCGGGCCTGAGCACCCGGAGGGCCTCGGCGAACAGCCGGTCGGGGGCGCGGGCGCAGCTCAGGACGCAGTTCGAGGTGACCACGTCCACCGACGCGTCCTCCAGGGGGAGGCTGTCGCCGGTGACGAGCCGGAACTCCACGTTCTCCGCCCCGGCCAGCCGCGCGTTCTCCCTGGCCTTCTCCACCATCTCCGGGGTGAGGTCGACCCCGATCACCCGCCCCGAGGGCCCCACCCTCCGGGCGGCGATGAGCGCGTCCAGGCCCGCGCCCGACCCCACGTCCAGCACCACCTCGCCCGGCCTGAGCCGAGTGAGGCCCACCGGGTTGCCGGAGCCGAAGGAGTACTTGAGCACCTCGGGTGGAAGCGCGTCGAGGTCTTCAGCGTCGTAGCCCAGCCAGATCAAGTCTTCCCTGGCCACGGCCGGGTCGACCCGGGCCTGAGCCAGCCGGGTCACCGCCCTTCCGTACCAGGCTGCGGTGTCAACCCCGCAGCCGCCCCGGGAGCGCGGATCGCCACCACTCACAGCGGGCGCCTCCCTTCGCCGCCCCCACCCGCCCCCAGCCGGGGGGGCTGCCGCGCAGCGCGGGGCCCGCGCGACCGGCAGCCGCGCCGGTGGCGGTTGAGGGTGTAACTGTCTTACGTGTAATACTATAACACGGTTCCCGCTGGCCGTCAAGAGAGACGCATCGCAAGCGAACCTGGAGCCCGTGGTCGGTGGGCCGACGAGCACACGCCCGACCGCGGCGCGGCAAGCCCCTGGACTGGGCAACGTGGTGGACTTCAGAGACGCGGTCAAAGCAAAGCGGTGCCTGGCTAAGCTTGGTCGAGGGTCCCGGCGGCATCGCAACGGCGTCTGACGCCGGAAAGGCGAACGCCGTGCTCTGGAGGCAGGTCGACGCCGGGGCAGGCACCGCCGTCCGTCCTAAGGTCTCCCCGCCGGCCTCCGGCGCCCTGGCCACCCGGCCCCCGGCGCCCTAGCCACCCGGCCCCGCCAGGTAGCGGTTGAGGTCGGTCATCAGGCCGGCGGTGCCCCTGTCGGTGACGGCCCAGCCCAGGGCCGGCTTCCACACCAGCCGGTCCGGCCGCACCACGATGTGCAGGGGCAGGGACTGCACCCCCAGGCGGCGGCGCAGCGCTCCCCCCACGTCCGCCAGCACCGGCATGTGCAGGGCCTGCTCCCGGGCGTAGGCCAGCGCCTCCTCGGGCGAGCCGCAGTCGACTATAACCAGGAGCTCCAGGCCCCGGGACCTGAGATCGTCGTAGGAGGCGCCGAGCAGCAGCAGGTCGCTCCGGCAGGCCAGGGACCCCGGGGCCACGAACGAGACCAGCGCGCCCCGCCGCGAGCCGGCCAGGGCGTCAGCCAGGCGGAACTCCCCGCCGCCGGCGCGGGGCAGGGCGAAGTCATCCAGAGCCTGGCCGGCCTTAAACGGCGAGCCCTGCGAGGCGGGGGCGGCCGGAAGCTGCTGGAAGGGGCGGTAGAGCCGAGACTTGTCCGGCGTGGAGGGGGAAGGCGCCCCCGAAGAGGGAGGCGCGCCCGAAGACGCCGCGGCCCCAGGCCTGGATGGCCCCGCCCCCGGGGTTCCCGCCGGCGGGGACTCGGGCGGAAGGCGGCGGGCGCACCCGCCCGCCGCCAGGGCCGGGACGAAGGCCAGGAACGCCAACAACACCAGGGTAAGGCAGAGGACCAGCCACCGGGCCCGGCAGCGCCGGGCCGATGCAGGGCTCAGGCTGTGCAAAGCCACCCCACCTCCGGCCAGGGCGGTTTAGTCCGGAAGAGGTTTTCGGCGGTCGGAGGGGAAAAACCTGCCCCGAACCAGGGGCGCCGGTCCCCGGCTCATCCGCTTCAGCCCCGGCGACCTCGAAGGATTCGGCGGGGGTGGAGGCGAAGTCACTCTGCCGGCACGGGTGAGCGGCCCGCAGACGGCCGCGGGCCGCATCTGCGCGCGGCCGCCGCCCGTCCGGGCGTGAAAGCGGCGATCGGGTGGGCGGCAGCCGCCCGTCCGGGCGTCGAAGGGGTGATCTCCGCGCGACCGCTGTCCCCCCGGGGGGAGCCGAAGGGGTGGTCTTCAGGTGGAGGCATCCGACCAGCGCCTATTGGTGACTGGGGGCAAACGTCCCCGCCGGCCTGCGGCGGGGCCCACGGGCCGGCCCGCAGGGGGCGAGGAGGGGTGGGCCCCGGGGCCGGCGGGCGGGCCCCCGGCCTCCGCCCCTAACCCCCGCCGCTGGCTCATCCTGCTGGGGGTGCTGGCGGGCAGCATCATGGGGCCCATAGATGGAAGCATCGTGAACGCCAACCTCCCCGTGGTGGCCAGGTTCTTCGGCGCCTCCATGGCGCTTGCCGGCTGGGTGCCCATGAGCTACATGCTCGTCCTGGGGAGCCTGCTCCCCACCGTGGGGCGCCTGGGGGACCTGTACGGATTCAGGCGGCTGTTCCTGTGGGGCGTGGGGGTGTTCGTCGCGGCCTCGGCGCTGTGCGGGCTTTCGCCCACCATGGGGTTTCTCATCGGTGCGCGGGCGCTGCAGGCCCTGGGCGCCGCCATGACCATGGCGGTGACGCCGGCGCTGATCACGTCTGCGTTTCCGCCCCAGGAGCGGGGCCGGGCGCTGGGCATCTCCGGGGTATCGGTAGCGGTGGGGCTGTCCGTGGGCCCCAGCCTGGGCGGGCTGGTGGCGGCCACCCTGGGCTGGAGGTGGATGTTCTACATCAACCTGCCCATCGGCCTGGCGGCGATGACGTTTTCCGGCCGGGTGATACCCCGGGACGTGCCGGGGCGCCGGGCCCGGTTCGACCCCGCCGGCTCGACGCTGGCCTTCGCCGCGCTCTTCCTCACCCTTCTGGTCGCCAGCCAGGGCGGCCGCTGGGGGGCGCGGTCGGCGCCGTTCCTGGCGGGGGCGGTGGCGGCCGCGGGGCTGTGGGGCGCATTCGTCGCCGTAGAGAGGCGGCAGGCCGAGCCCATGCTGGACCTGGGGCTGTTCGGCATCCCGCCGTTCGCCCTGGCCATGGCCGCCTCGCTGCTCAACTTCATGGCCCAGTACTCTGTGGTGTTCCTCACCCCCTTCCTGCTGGGCCAGGCCCTGGGCCTCCCCCCCGACAGGGTGGGGCTGATCATGACCGCCGCCCCTCTGGCCACGCTGTGCGCGGCGCCGCTCTCCGGGACGCTCTCGGACTACATCGGCACCCGCTGGCTCGCGGCGGCGGGGCTCTCGCTGTGCACCGGCGCCATGTTCCTCCTCACCCGGCTTCCGGCCTCCCCGCAGCCGGTGGACCTGGTGTGGCGGCTGGCCCTGTTCGGGCTGGGGACGGGGGTCTTTCAGGCCCCAAACAACAGCGCCGCCATGGGCTCTGCGCCCCGGCGGAGGCTGGGCACCGCCTCGGGGGTGCTGGCCACGGTGAGGAACGTGGGCATGTCGCTGGGCGTGGCGGTCGCCAGCGGGGTGTTCCTCAGCGCCCAGGCCCGGGGGCTTCGGGCGGGGCTGGCGCCGGAGCCGGCGTTCACCGGGGCGCTGAGGGCGGCCTTCCTGGTGTCGACGGCGTTCGAGGCCGTGGGGGTGCTGGCCTGCCTGGCCTCGCCCGGGGTGAAGGGGGAGGCCGGGGTGGGCGGGGAGGGCAGCGAGGGTGGAGCGGAAGGTCCCTCCCCGGACGGGCGGACGATGAGTGGCCTTACCGCCCGCAGATGAAGGACGGGCCTGTGACCATGGCGGCGGCTTAAGGCGGCAGTGCGGCGGCCCAAAGTGCAGGACCGTCCTTGCGCCTGGGGATCACCTCTCCTGGTTCCGCCTGAGCTTAGCCTCCACCGCACGGTCGAGGTCCAGTCCCAGATGACCGGCTATGTCGGCCGCCCTGATGACGCAGTCGGCCAGCTCCTCGGCTAAAGCCTGCCTGTCCAGGACCTGCGCCCGCTCCGCGGCGGCCTGCACCACCCGCGCCGCCTCTCCCACCTCGCTGGCCAGCAGCATCAACTTGCGCATGAGCAGATCGTAGTCGGCGTGGGCCCACCACCAGCCCTTCCGCTCCGAGGTGGCCAGGGCCTGCGCCTGCAGCTGGCGAATCTCCACGAAACCCACCCCCCTGCTAGGCCTCCGGCCGCCGCGCCGCCGGGCGGCCCTCCGGTCCCCGCCTCGCCGCTCCCCTCCCCACGGGCGCCCGGCTCACCCCGTAGGGGTGAGCGCTGAGCTTCGGGACGCGTCCCCCTCCCTGGGGGCGGCCACCACCCCGGCCTGGACCGGCACAGGCAGAACCGCTACCCGGGCCCCCGGACGGCAATGACGACACATGCCGCCGTGGAGCACACTCCGCTCCGCCTCCCGGCGTTCGCCGCCCCTGCACCGCCCTTTCTCCCTCGGCGTCCGATTCCCTCCCCCGCCGGGGACAGCGGCAGGGGGGCAGGGGGCTCGGGCGCGCCGGTGCAGGAACCATCCTCCCGCAGGCCGCAGAACCAAGGGTCCTGCAAAACGCCCCCTGCCCCCTGTTAACAAAAAACGTTGACCCTGAATACCCTGGACAAGGGGTAAGAGAGGCTCAGCCTGGCCGCCTGCAGGCGCGGCCGCGACAACCCCCCAGAAAAGGAGGGGAAGATGATGTCCAAACTTCAGGTGGTCGTCCGCGACCTCCCCTGGGCTTCCTGCGAGCCATACAGCGACAGCCCGGCCACGTTTTACGTCTACGTCCTGAGCTGCAACTGGGAGTGGATGGACTCGTTCCGCTGCGACCGGTTGGGCCGCGGCGGGGGCGGAATCTACGGTGAGATAGAGGTGCCTGAGGGAACCTACCTGGTGTCTGCCTTCGGCTGGCCGCCCTGGGTCGAGACCAATGTCGACTGGGTCCAGGTGAGATGCGGCGAGACGGTGGGGGTGAACCTGGTGCCCATCTACTGGAGCCAGATCGTCTACCGCCTGCAGGCCGCGATCACGGCCGCACTCCTCCAGGAAAACCCCCTCCCCGGCCCCCAGGCCGCCGGCCTGGGCCGCAAGGATAAGAGGGCCGTCCTGGAGAGGGCACAGCAGACCCTCACCGAGCTCCAGGCTCTGCTCCCCACCGATCCCATCGCGCGTATGGTCCTGCCCGCCCTTCAGGAGGCCGATGCCCCGCCCGACATGATCAGGGTAGTCGAGAAGGTACAGGGGCTTTCCGGCAGCAAGGGCTAGACCCTGGGGGGCGCCCCGGGAGTGGGGGCGCCGGTGCGCCCCTCCCGGGCCGACCCTGAGGGTAAAGTGGTCTGGCGGGAGGTCGGGCAACCCCAGCGATCCCTTTTCCGCTTCAGGCAGACGTCGGCCTCCACCTCCTTTGCCACCAAGAGCAGGTCTTAGGCGCCTCAGAAACGACAGCTTCCCTACCAGGGCGGAGGCGATGATCACCTGCTGTCGAGGACGCAGCCGTGTCGTTGAGCCGTTGCCCACACCTGCCTGCGCCAGACGACATCTTCCGGCGACCAACCCACCTAGTGTCAACGCCGGGACAGAATTGATCCACTGGCGCCGGTTGGGAGTTGACCCACCCCCCCCCTGCCTCAGGCTACGGTAGAGAGGTCTGATCCGTCTGGCTGACCACCCCCGGCTGGGGCTGGATGGCGCCGAACAGCCCGGCGCGTTTCTTTTCTCTCAGGCGGTAGCTTTCGCCCCTGATGTTG
>JAIMBG010000071.1 GCA_023511555.1 Acetobacteraceae bacterium
GCTTTCCAGGGTATACACATTCAGGTGGGAGTTTAGCGGCGGTGGGCCGAGGTGGCGCCCCTGTCAGGGCGACCGGGTGGCGGTGGGGAGGGGGGTGGGTCGGTGAGACCTCGGTGGCAGGCCCTGGGGGAGCAACGCGGGGCCGTCAAGGAAGCGGACGCCGCGGGTGGGGACGGGCGACCGGAGGGGGGCTGAGGCGTGAGCGCCGAAAGGGAAGAGCTGGCGGCCCTCTATCGGCAGGTGTGCGGCTTTGAGCCGCGAGGCCAGCAACTGGAGGTGGCGCAACACCTGCTCCAGGGTCGTTCCGTGGTGCTGAGGGCGCCGACGGGGTGGGGGAAGTCGGAGGCAGTATTCCTCCCCTTCCTCCTGGGACGGGGGGGTGCGTTGCCCAGCCGGCTCATCTACGCCCTGCCGGCCCGGGCGCTGGTGAACTCTCTAGCGGAGCGGTTTCAGGCCTACGCAACGGCCGGTGGCGACCCGGACCTGGAAGTGAGGGCTCACCACGGGGCCCACCCGGACAGCCTGCTGTTTTGGGCGCCGGCGGTGGTCACCACCCTGGACCAGGTGGTAGGCGCATACGCCTGCACGCCGCTGAGCCTCCCGCCTGCGCACGGCAACATCCCCGCGGGCGCCGTGGCCTCTTCGCTCCTGGTGTTCGATGAGGTCCATACCTACGACCCCCTGCGCGGCCTGCAGTGCTGCCTTTTCCTGGCGGAGAGGGCCTGCGACCTGGGCGTGCCCTTCGTATTCATGACCGCCACCCTGCCGGGCGAGGTCGCAGAGGCCATCGCCCGCCGGTACGGGGCGGTCTTCGTCGACGTGCTGCAGGCCCATCGTCCGCGGGACGGCGAACGCTCGGTGCGAGTGGAATACAGGCCAGACGTGGGCATCGACGGTGAGCTGGTCCTGAGGGAGCGGGGACGTCGCACCCTGGTGGTGTGCAACACGGTCGACCGGGCCCGGGAGCTCGCCAGGGCGCTCGGCCGCTTGGGGGAGCCCGCCCTCCTTATCCACTCCAGATACACGGACCACGACCGCCTGACCAAGGAAAGGGCGCTGCAGGAGGTGTTGGGCAAAGAGCCATCGGACGGCCCATGCCTCGCGGTTTGCACCCAGGTGGTGGAGGTCGGGCTGGACATATCCGCTGAGGTGCTGATCACTGAGCTGGCGCCGGTGGACAGCCTTATCCAGCGCGCGGGGCGGTGCGCCCGGTGGGGAGGCGAGGGGAGGCTGATCGTCTGCGGCGGGGTTTCGGCGCCGCCGTATGAGAGAGACCTGATGAGCGCCTCGGGCCAGGCGATGGCCGAGTTCACCGCGGGGGCGTCGGGCGCTGGGGGGGCGCTGCTGGATTGGAAGGCGGAGCGGGCCCTGGTAGACCAGGTGCTGTCGTCCCGGTACCGCGGCATGATCGAGCCGGGAGCTGCAGGCAAGGCGGTGAAGCTGTTTCTTGAGGCGGCGTGGGAGGGGAATCGCAAGAAGGCGTCGCAGGCGGTTCGCGAGGCGGACGCCTGCGAGGTGGTGGTGGCGGACAGGGCCGGGCGCGAGGCGCTGAGGCTGCCCCGGGTGAAGGTGCGGGTCGGGGCCCTGCGCCGCCTTCTGGAGCGGTTGGAGATAGGTCGGCCTGGAGGGCCAGAGGTCGTATGGCGGTTGCGCTGGGAGCCCCGCGAGGACGAGGGTGAGGGGAAGGGGGACTGGAAGGCCGACGGGGTAAGCTCGCCGGGCGAGGTTTACCCGGGGGCGCTGTACGTGCTTTCCCCTGCTGTCGCGTCGTACTCGGCGGACTGGGGCCTCGTCCTGGGGGAAGGGGGAGGGGCTCACGCCTATGGGGGCGTCGCCCCGGGGCCAGAGGGGGACAAGGAGGAGCGCAGCCGCAAGGCCGCGCCGGTCGAGAGCTGGGAGGAACACGCCCTGAAAGTGCTCAAGGCCTATGACGAGCTGGTTGCGCCTCGCGAGCGTTACGGACTGCAGGTGCTGGCGCGGGCCCTGGGGGGTGATACGGGTTCGAGCGCGGTCGAAGAGGCGGAGGCCCTGGTCAGGGCGGTGCTGCTGGTGCATGACCTGGGCAAGCTCAGCCAGCAATGGCAGGCGGACGCGTGGCGGCTCATCGAGGGAGGGGGGACGGCGGGGGACGCACGGGACAAGGGGATGGCCCCTGGGGGCGGCTTCGTGGCACACACCGGAACGTCGGACAAGGGGCGGCTACCGCCTCACGCTACGGTGTCGGCGCTGGCACTCTTCGAGGGCCTGGCGCAGCGCTGGGGAGTCACCCACGCTTCGGCCATCGCCTGCGCCGTGGCCCACCACCACTGCTGCCGGGCAAGGGCAGTGCCGCGGTATGCCCTCGCCTCCGGCTGGAGGGAATGCGTAAACGCGGCGCTGGAACGATGCGGGGCGAAAGTCGCGGCGGTGGACCTGGGTAGGGCCAGGGAGTGCGCAGAGGAATGCTGTAGCCTCCCAGGGGTGGTGAGTCCCGCGGCTCCTGGCCCCTGGGCGGCCTACGTGGTGCTGTCCCGCATGCTGCGGCTGGCCGACCGCGCAGGCACGGGCGGGATAGAAGCCCTGCTGGAGACTGAGGCGTGACTGGTGGAGGGGGGCCGCGGATGAATGGGGCGGGGCTGACTGCCTGCCGCTTCTCAGAAAAAGCAGGGGCCTCGGCTAGGGCGGCCGAGGACCAGGCAAAACAGGACCCTGTTTTTTCAGTCCCTTCTTTCCCCCTGCCGACGTTGCCGCTGGTGGGGCTTGACAACGGCACGGAACACGGGTAAAATGTTCAGAAGGAGAGGCGAGACCAGCAAAAGAAGACTCTGTTGGGCTCAATCTGCCTCTCCTTGAGGAGCGACCTTGATGCACACGGTCAATTCCATTGCTCAAGTGGTCCGCGCCTACCGGCACGGAGCGCGACTGAGCCAGGCCGAACTGGCCAGGCAGCTCGGGGTGTCGCGGGCCACCATCAGCCGCCTGGAGCGAAAGCTCGGGGTCCGGCCCCTCACGCGGCAACAGGTCCTCGACCGCCTGTTTCCCAGGGGCTTGAACCACCGCGTCGAGGGTCGCCGCCGGAGGAGGCTACCGAGCCATCCCCCGGGGCCCCGGCCCCGTAATCAATTATAACCGGGCTCCCTAATCGGGTCAACCTTCCCTAGCGCCCGGCGGGCACCTGCCCCGCCGGCTTGAAAGGGGGTGTAACCCACGGACTACTGTGTTTCCCGAACCGGCCTGGAGCTGTTCGACCTGTGCCGGGCCTACGGATTGGCCCACCTGCTCTATCGCCTGACACAGGGAAGCCATGACATCCTCGTGCAGCAGGGCCCTACCCACTACCTGGTGGACATGCCCGGCCTGCGTGGCCCCGCCTCCGGACCCGGCCTTTCCCGCTCCGAGTGGGCGGCGGACTTCGAGGACCGGGAGTGGAGCCGGGTGTTCCTCACCGACAAGGCAGAGTGGCCGGGGAAGCGCGACCAGGTGAAGGCGCATCTGGACGCCAGCGCCGAGTCGATCCTGGAAAGGGCGCGTGACCCGGCGTGGTGGCCGGAGCTCGAGGCCCACGGCGGCAGGACGCTGCCGGGCCCGCTGGACCCCGCTTCGTTCAAGGGGCTGCGGGGGGCCAGCCGAGGGCAGTACGTCGAGACCCAACTGCAGGCCGATGCCGACAGTTGGGCCCTGGCCTGCCTGGGCGCGTTCGCCGGCGTGACCTACGTGTGGCAGGGAGGGGCGCAGGGATCTCAGTACCACGCGTTTTACCCCGTCCCCGAGCGCCTCTACTACCAGGACTACCGCCAGCTCAAGCCGCTGGCGGCCCAGGGCGGCCTCCGCTACATCAGCTCGCGCGTGGCGGCGGCCCACTACGCCCTGCGGCTGGCCCGGGCGGTCAGAGCGCGCCGCGCCGCAGGGACCGCGTACGACACCCGCTTCTCGGAGCTGCTCTACTTCACCCTGTTCCAGTCCGGCCAGCAGTACAAGCCCATGCCGGGCGGCCGGGTGGGGCTGGGGCTGCTCATGGAGCTGGCCACGGCCCCCGACAGCCAGGTGGACTCCGTGTTCAAGCTCTGGGACTATGCGTTCCGGCGCGGGTCGGTGAAGGGCAGCGAGGACCTGGCGCTGGCGATGGCCGACTTCATCATCCACCCCACGCTGCAGACGTTCGAGGCCTACGTCCGCGTGCTCCTGCGCTTTACGGTCGCGGAGGGAGTAAAGCCGGAGTTCCAGTACAGCCCCGAGCTGATGGAGGTGGTAGTGAACCATGTCTGAGCAGAAGGGCAGGCCGCTCAAGGCGGTGTACCTGCACCGTTCGGTGAGGGAGCTCGGCACCTGGCTCCACTGGGCGCTGGCGGACAACGACTTCGCATCGCTGATAGAGTTTGAGAAGGCCGAGAGGCCGGAGGAGCTGATGGAGGCGGTGAGGGCCTTCCTGCGCCGCCGTATGAACGACAGGTGGCAGCGCCTGGACTCCGACGACCTGGTGGAGCTGGCGGGGCTCATCGACGATTACCAGGTGGCTCCGGTCCGGGTTGCCATCCTGTGCCACGCCTTGGTGAGGGTGCCCAAGAAGGAGAAGCCGGCCGCGGAGGCCTAGCCGCCCCGCGGCCCCAACCGGAACTGCCCGCAGCCCTGCGGGTTCACCACCCAGCGAGGGAGGGGTAACGATGTCCACGGGGAACGGAGAGGTGTTCGAGATCGGGATCATGGCCCGGGTGACCTGGAACCTGCACTCGCTCAACAACGAGGGCACGGTGGGGAACGTGATCGAGCCCCGGACGGTGGTGCTGGCTTCAGGGCAGAAGACCGACGGGGTCTCGGGGGAGATGCTCAAGCACCTCCATGCCCAGGCCGTCTGGCTCCTGGAGCAGGACGCGGGGGCGCTGTGCGCCGCCTGCAGGAAGCTGGACCCGAGGAAGGCGGAGGAGAACCCGGAGCTCAAGGGCGTCAAGGAGCCGGCCGAGGCGGTGGGCCTGGCGATACGGTGCGCCCTGTGCGACCTGCACGGCTTTCTCCGCACCGCCCCGCCGGTGTCGCGCAACTCCACGGTGGAGTTCGGGTGGGCGCTGGGGCTGCCTGAGCGCACCTACCGCAGCCTGCACCTGCACGCCCGCCACTCCCTGGAGTCCCGGACCAAGCAGGAGCGGGAGGAGAAGCCGGCCCAGCGGGGGCAGGCGGCAGAGGGAGAGGGTGCAGAGGGGCAGGAACAGCCGCCGACCGGCCAGATGCTGTACCATCGCCCCACCCGGTCGGGCGAGTACGCCGTGGTGAGCGTGTTCTCCCCCTGGCGCATCGGCCTCAATGAGGTGGGGTACAGGTACGTGATTGACGAAGAGGCGCGGCGGCACCGCTACCAGCTCGCGCTCGGGGCCTACCGGGCCATGTTCATGCACACCGACGGGGCCATGACCTCCACCCGCCTGCCCCATGTGGAGGCGATGAGGGGCGTGGTGGCGGTCTCGGGGCGGCAGTTCCCTGTACCTCTGCTGAGCCCCATGGCCGAAGACTATGGGGACAAGCTCCAGCGGCTTCAGGCCCAGGAGCCGGGGCTGACCGTGGCCGGCTTCGACGGTCTCGACCAGTTCTGCGAGGTGCTCAACGGCCTGGCGGAGCGGAGGCCCTGGGTCCTGGACAAGGCGGGGGTGAAGTGATGAGCGGGGTGTGGGTCAGGGCCGAGCTGCACTTCCCAGCGCTGTTCTCCTACCGGGTCCCGAACACCTCGCCCAGCTTCGCCCTGGCCTCCCCGGTGCCCGGTCCGCTGACCCTCAAGCTGGCCCTGGTCGACGCCGCCATCCGCTACTCGGGGAGCGTGGCGGTGGGGGAGCGGCTGTTCCTCAGCCTGCGGGGGGCGGCGGTGGAGGTGGAGCCGCCGGAGCGGCTGGCGGTGCTGCGGTTCTTCATCCGGCGGCTCAAGCCGGGGAAGGGTAAGGCAGCCATGCAGCGGTCGGTCGGGGGGCGGGAGTACTGCCACCTGGGCGGCCCCGTCACGGCATGGGTCCGGGCCCCGGACGCCGCCGTGGCGGAAGCGGTAGCGCTGGCCTTCCGCCGCCTGGGCCGGCTGGGCACCACCGACTCCCTGGCAAGCTGCCGGGGGGTGTCGTTGGGCCAGGCGCCCCCGCTCAACACCGTGTGGCGGCCGCTGTCCGCGGTCGACCCCACGGCATGGAACTTGCGGGCGCGCTACGTGGTGAGGCTGACCGATCTGAAGCCCACCGCCACCTTCGACCAGGTGAACCCTTACGGCGGTGGGAGGGCTGGCGCGGCGCTGGAGGAGCGGCTCTACATACTCCCCCTGGTCCAGGAGGATAGGCGGGAGAACTGGGCGCTCTACCGCAGGGTACCGTTCGAGTGCCAGTCAGGGCCCGACGGGGGGTGAGCCGAGTCGCCACCCCCGTCCACCTGGTCGTGTCGGAACCCGGCTCCTTCCTGGGCAAGAAGAGCGAGCGCCTGGTGGTGAGGCGCGACTCCCAGACAGTCGCCGAGGTGCCCTTCCATGACCTGGAGCAGGTGACCGTCGACTCGGGCGGGGTGAGCATCTCCACCGACGCCATCCGCGAGTGTGTGGAGCGCGGGATCCACATCAACCTCCTTACCTCGGCAGGGCAGCCGTACGCGCACATCGCCTCGCCCGTGCTCACCGGCACGGTGGTCACGCGCCGGGAGCAGCTCCTGGCCTACCTCGACGAACGTGGCCTGGAGCTCAGCAAGCTGCTGGTGGGGGGCAAGATCGCCAACCAGGCCAGCCTGCTCAAGCACTACACGCGCCGGCGCAAGCACGCCGACGCCGAGGCGTATCTGCGCCTGACGGAGGCCTTGGGCAAGCTGGACGAGCTGCGCGCCCGGGCGGCCGAGGTCAAGGGCGCGTGCATCGATGAGGCCCGGGAGGACCTCATGGCCCTGGAAGCCCAGGCTGCCAGGGTTTACTGGGAGCAGGTCCGCGCGATCCTGCCCGCCGGCCTGGGCTTCGAGGCCCGCCACCACCGGGGGGCGTCGGATCCGGTGAACTCTCTCCTGAACTACGGCTACGGCATCCTCTACTCCCGCACCTGGGGCGCCCTGCTCCTGGCGGGTCTTGACCCCTTCGCCGGCTACCTCCACGCCGACCGGCCGGGCAAGCCCAGCCTGGTCCTGGACTTCGTGGAGGAGTTCCGGCAGCAGGTGGTGGACCGCGCCGTCATGGCCCTGCTGGTCCGCGGCTTTGAGCCCGTCATGGAGGACGGCCGGCTGTCGGTGGAGACGCGGCGGGAGCTGGCCCGGCGGGTGCTGGAGCGGCTTGAGGCCGAGGACCGTTACGAGGGCAAGAAGCACCGCCTGCGCACCATCATGCAGATGCAGGCGCGCCACCTGGCCACCTTCCTGCGCCGCGAGGGGCCGTACCGGCCCTACGTGGGGAGCTGGTGAGGCAAGGCGCGTGGCCCCGGGGGTGCTTCAAGCCCCCCCGACCCAAGGCGGGAGGCAGGCATGCAGACCCTGGTGATATACGACATACGGGACGACAGGCTGCGCAACCGCATAGCCGAGGCCTGCAAGGATTACGGCCTCCTGCGGGTGCAGTGGAGCGCGTTTCTGGGCGACCTCAACCACAACCGCCGCCAGGAGCTGGAGCAGCGGCTGCGCCGGGCCCTGGGCCGCAAACCGGGCAACATCCAGCTCTATCCCTTGTGCGAGCATGACGCGGGGCTGCGGGTGGAGATCGCCGGGGCGGCGGCCCCGGGGGCTGGGGGGAGCGGGGATGAGGACGGAGGGTCAGAGTCACGGGCGGAACGGGGCAGGGGCCCCGGCCGGACGGGAGGAGGCAGGGGGCGGGGCGGCCGCGCCGGGGCAGGCGAAGGTGCCGCCCGCCGGGCCGGGGGTGGGGGGCCCCGGCGCCGGCGCTGACCCAGAGCCGGGCGCCAGCGCCGCTGCATCCCGCCTGCACCTCCGAGCGGCCGACATCAAGCAGTACATGTACTGCCCCCGCATCCCCTACTACACCTATGCCCTGCCCTTGCCTCACCGCTCCAGCCGCAAGATGGAGTACGGCTTGGAGGAGCACTTCCGCCTGGAGCGCCTGGAGAAGCGGCGCCGGCTCTCCCGCTATGGCCTGGAGGAGGGGGAGCGGCGGTTCCGGGTGGCCCTGGACTCTCCCCGGCTGGCCCTCAGCGGGGTGCTGGACCTGCTCATCACCACCAGGCTGGGGCGTTTCCCGGTGGAGTTCAAGTTCAGCGCCGGCGGCCCGCGGCTCAACCACAAGTACCAGTTGGTGGCCTACGCGCTCCTGGTGGAGGACTGCCTGGGGTGCGCCGTCCGCGCCGGCTTCATCTATCTGGTTCCGTCGCAGCAGATACACCCGGTGTGGATCACCGCCGAGGCCCGGGAGTTCTGTCACCGGGTCATGGCCGCCATCAGGGACTCCGTGGCCCGGCCCGGTCTGCCCGAGCCCACGCGGCACCGGGCCCGTTGCCGCGACTGCGAGTACCGGCGGTTCTGCGGCGACCGGTTGTAGGAGGGGAGCGGCACGGGCGGCGCCACCGGCGGCCGGCGCTCCGACGCCGGGCTGCCGTCCTCGGCCCGACCCGGGCGCCGCTGCAAAGGGGGGGCGATGGCGATGTACTTCCTGACCGACGAGGAGAGGAAGAAGGTGCTGCGGGGGCTTCTGCCCCACTCCCGGGAGGCGGGCGTGGCCGAGGAGCTCAGGGGCTGGAACTGGTTCCAGCCGCCTCTGGAGGCCCCTCTGCCCGTGCGGCTGGCCCTTTACGAAGTGGCGGGCCGCTACTGCCCCACCGGCCGCGACCTCTACATGCGGCGGGTGCTGGGCATAAAGGTGCGCCCCAACAAGGCCATGATAATGGGTTCCTACCTGCACCAGACCATGGTCGACGTCCTGGTCCAGGCCAAGCGCCTGATATACCTGAAGGGGGTGCAGAACTTCCGCCAGGTCCTTCAAGAGTTGTCGCAGTTCGTGCCCTCCGAGCCGGAGGTGCGCGACTTGCAGCTCAGCCCCGAGGACCTGCAGGAGCTCAAACACAAGGCCGGCCTGGTGGCGGCCTTCGAACAGGCGCGCCTCTGCAGCCGCATTCAGGAGGTCCTCGCCAAGCAGCCTCACGTGGCCGAGGACTCGCTGGCGGCCCTGGCCGTCCCCGTGGTGGTGGAGCAGAAGCTGGATGGCTCGTTCCTCGGCCTAAGCCCCAACCTCAGCGCCGACGCCCTGGTCTTCTCCGAACCCATGATCATGGACCTCAAGACCGGCGAGCGGCGCGATTTCCATCGCCTGTCGCTCGCCGGCTACGCCCTGGTCATGGAGGCCATGTACGAGTACCCGGTCAACCTCGGCTGCACCGTCTACGTCCAGTTCCGCGGGGATCGGCTGCTGGTGGAAAAGGAATTCCATATCCTGAACGATGAGTTGAGGCAGTGGTTCGTGGAGGAACGGGACGAAAAGATGCGAATGATACATCAGGAGCTGGACCCCGGTCGGCCGGAGCGCTGCCCCGAGACCTGCCCCCTGGCGAAGGCCTGCCGCGGCTAGCCCACGAGGCGGAAGCGAGGCGGAGGAGCGAGGTCCGGGCGGGGATGGGGCGATCACCGGCGGCTGGAGGGCTACGTGGCCGCCGGGGGGGCCGGGGTGCGGGGCGGGGAGTGGGGGGGACGCGCGTTACGAACCCGGGGCGTGGGTGGAGCGCGCCGCGGATCTGGGACCCAGGCGGCGCGCGCCGCGGACCGGGGGGGTGGCGCGCCTGAGGCCTGGGGCGCGGGAGGTGCGTGCGCCGGACCTGAGGCGCGGGTCGCGCGCGCCGGAGCTCGGGCGCAGGCCGTCAGGCCGGCCGCCCCGGTGCGCCCGGCTGGACCGCGTGGTAGCGAGGCCTGGCGGCTGCGAAGGGGCGCCGCCAGCGCTGAGGGCCCTGGCTGCGGCGGCTATGCCCCAGGGCGAGGCGGCCGGGCGCCGGAGAGGCGGAGGAGGTGTAGCGGCGCTATACACCGGTAGGTGGGAGGCTATCGGGTCGGCGCGGAGTCGAGGATCACTAAGATCCGAACGACGACTCAGACGAGACGACAATTTGGAAGGAATTAGGTGCTGACAGGGAGTGGGAAATCGATGGAATCCTCGCGGCGCTTGGGTTTGGTCGAAAACGGAGCCTGCCGTACGAGAGGGGGGTTTTCGTGCAACTTAGTCCCGTTCGGCAAAAAAGGGGGGCGGGGCAGGCGGGGCGGGGCCGGAAACGCGCACGGCGGGCGGCGCTGCCGGCACGCCGCTGAACGGTTGCAGTCCGTGACCCGACCAAAAGGGGACTGAAAGAGTAGAAGAAGGTCGTCTTGAGGCTGCTGACCATGCCGTGTTGCTGGCTGCTGTCGAAAACTTGCAGCCAGGTCAGCTCGAAGACGGAACCGCTATCGGAACAGCCATCGCCACCGCTGCCAATCGCTTGCGCGACGCGCCAGGTCCCTCGCGAGTCATGGTGCTGCTGACCGATGGGGTAAACAACCGTGGTAGCATCGATCCGCGGACTGCCGCCGAAGCAGCGGCGGCGTTCGGTATTCGAATCTACACCATCGGCGTGGGCTCCGAGGGTATGGCGCCGGTTCCGGTCGGACGGGGGCCGTACGGCCTGCGTTACGAGAACCGCCCTGTGGAGATCGACGACTCTTTGCTGCAGGACGTGGCTCGCGCCACCGGGGGCCGCTACTTCCGTGCCCGCGACGCCGAGGCATTAGAAAGGATCACGCGAGAGATCAGCGCGCTGGAAAAGAGTGAAGCGCAATCCCCCGTTTATGTCCGCTACCAAGAGCTCTTCCGATGGCCACTCGGGGTGGCGCTTGCAGCTATTCTGCTGGAAATCGGGCTCGTGGCTTGGAAGGGTCGTATCCCGTGATCGCCTGGTGTAGGTTCCGCCCGGCGACCGTGCTAGCTTAAGGAAAAACCTGACAAACGTAGTGCGGTTGATCCGACTATCCCGATCGGCATTGGGTAGACTACCGTTCGCGCAACCGCAAACCAGTCACTCGATGAGCACCTCCACCGGCACGAACACTCCCGCGCTCAGGCTCAGCAAGATCGCGCGTCGTTACGGCTCGCGATGGGCTTTGCGTGGCGTGTCGCTCGAGCTGGCGCCGGGAGAGGCTGCGGCTATCGTGGGCCACAACGGCAGCGGGAAGAGCACTTTGCTCAGGATTTGCTGTACGGCCTTGCGTCCGACCGCTGGGGAGGGGTGGGCGTACGGTTGGCATTTGGTGCGCCAGGCGGCAGAGGTGCGGCGGTTGGTGGCGTTTTTCGCCCATGTGCCGGGGCTTTACGAGGACCTCACTGCCTGGGAGAACTTGCGGTTCGCTGCGCGAATGCTGGATCGGCCGGAGCGCGAAAAGGAGGAAGCGCCCTCCAAGCTCTTGCCCGCGCTGAAAATTCGCCCCGGCGATGTCGTCGCCGACATCGGCGCTGGCTCGGGCTACTACACGCTCAAGCTCGACGAGTTGGTCGGCCCCAAGGGCAAGGTCTACGCCGTAGACATCCAGGACGAGATGCTCCAGATCATCCGCCGCAAGATGAAGAAGGCCAACC
>JAIMBG010000072.1 GCA_023511555.1 Acetobacteraceae bacterium
GGACAGCGCCCTGGGCATAGGGCTTTACAGGAACGACGAACTCAACCTGGAGACGGACGCCGAAGGGATGAGAAGCCTTGCCCGTGAGAGCGCGCGCGTCGGCATCGAGGTGTGCAGCATCGCCACCTGCCTCAACTTCCGGTACCCTCTGACCGACCGGGACCCGGCGGTGAGGGCCAAGGGGCTCCGGCTGATCGAACGCAGCATCCAGGCCGCCTCTATCTTGGGGGCGGTGGCGCCCATCAGCACCAGGGCCTTGACCCGCTGCGCCAGGGCCCGGCCCAGCTCGTCAAACGGTATCTTCTTGTCGTAGCCCCCGGCGATGAGCACCAGGGGCTGCGAGAACACCTCCAGGGCGGCAAGGGTGCGGTCTGGCGAGGTGCCTATGGAGTCGTTGATGTAGATCACGCCGTCAAGCTCCCGCACCGGCTCCAGCCGGTGCTCCAGGCCGGGGAAGGTGCGGGCCACCCGGCCGCAGGCCTCGGGGGTGCCGCCGGCCAGGATCGCCAGGGCCGACGCCGCCAGCAGGTTCTCCAGGTTGTGGAGGCCGCGGAGCGCCACCTCCTCCACCCGGCAGATGGTCTCCGGCGCCGAGTCCAGCCGGACCGTCAGCCGCCCCCCCTCCAGGCAGGCCCCCCGCTCCAGCACCTTCCGGCGGCTGAAGGTGACCACCCGGCCGGGGCAGCGCGGGGCCAGCGCCAGGCAGGGCCCGCTGTCGGCGTTGAGCACGCAGGCGTCGCCCGGCCCCTGGAAGCGGAAGATGTTGGCCTTGGCCTCCACGTACTCCTCGAAGCTGGCGTGGACGTCGAGGTGGTTGGGGCTCAGGTTCAAGATGGCGGAGAGCCAGGGGCTCTGCCGCATCAGCTCAAGCTGAAAGCTGGAGAGCTCCATCACCACCCGGGTCTCGGGGCCTATGGCCTCCACCTGTTCGATGAGGGGCCGGCCTATGTTCCCCCCCACCACCGCGGGCACCCCGGCCTCCTCCAGCATCAGGCCGGTGAGGGTGGTCGTGGTGCTCTTTCCAGCGCTGCCCGTGACGCCCACCACCCGGCCCCGGCACATGGCAAAGAACAGGTGGGTCTCGCTGGAGATCACCGCCCCCTCGGCCCGGGCCCGCTCCACCTCGGGGAGCGACTTCTTCATGCCGGGGGTGAGGAAGATCACGTCGAACCCCTTAAGGTGCTTGAGGTAGTCGGGCCCCAGGTGGCAGTCGACCCCCAGCGCCGCAAGCTCCCGGGGAACGGGGCCCAGCTCCTCCGCCGGCTTGCGGTCGAACCCGGTGAGCTTGGCGCCGCGGGCGCTGAGGTAGCGCACCAGGGCCAGGTTGCTGGTCCCCAGCCCCACCACCGCCGCCCTCCCCGAAAGCCACCCGGGAAGCGGCGCCGTTCTGTCCCCCGCGCCTGGACCCACCTCAAGCCCCTCCCCTCACCGGCCCTTCACCGGGGGAACCGCCCTCAACGGCTCGGGCTGCCGCACGGCGCCCGACCCGGAGCCCGCCCCCTCACTGCACCGGACTACGACGCCGCCCTCAGCACCCGCTCCATGCGGTCGAGCGCCTCGGCCAGCCGGGCCTGCCCCAGGGCATAGCTCAGCCGGAGGTAGCCCCCCACCCCGAACGCCTCGCCGGGGACCACGGCCACCTTCGCCTCCTCCAGCAGCACCATCGAGACGTCCATGGAGGTTTCCAGCCTGCGCCCCGCGACGCTCTTCCCCAGGACGCCCTTTACGCTGGGGAAGGCGTAGAACGCCCCCGCCGGCCGGCCACACTTGAGTCCGGGCAGGGACTGAAGCCGGCCCACCACGTAGTCGCGCCGGCGGGCGAACTCGGCCAACATGCGGTCCACCGGGTCCTGGGGGCCGCAGAGCGCTGCCAGCGCGGCCCTCTGGGCCATGGAGGCGGGGTGGGAGTTGATGTGGCTCTGGATGTCGACCATGGCCCGGGCCACGTCGGGCTCGGCCGCGGCCCAGCCGATCCGCCACCCCGTCATGGCGTAGGTCTTGGACACGCCGCTCACGAGCACGGTGTGCTTCCTGACCTCAGGGCCCAGCGAGGGCAGGCTGGTGTGCGAGCCCTCGTAGACCAGGCGCTCGTACACCTCGTCGGAGATTATGGCCAGGCCGCGGGATACGGCCACCTCAGCCAGGGCGGAGAGCTGGTCCTTAGAGTACACCGCCCCGGTGGGGTTGCAGGGGTTGTTGAGGATGAGCGCCCGGCTGCGCGCGGTGAGCGCCCGCTCCAGCTCCTTTGCGCCCAGGATCCACCCCTCCTCCTCCCGGGCGGGCACCACAACCGGCGTGGCCCCGGCCAGCTTCACCTGCTCCGCGTAGCTTACCCAGTAAGGGGCGGGGATCACCACCTCGTCCCCGGGGCCGCACAGCGCCAGCAGCGCGTTGAATATGGCCTGCTTGGCCCCCACCGACACCACGACCTGCCCGGGCGAGTACTGCACCCCGCTGGACCGCTCTATCGTCCTGGCGATGGCCTCGCGCAGCTCGGGGATGCCGGCAGCGGGGGTGTATCGGGTGAACCCGGCGTCGATGGCCGCCTTGCCCTCGGCCCTGATGTGGTCCGGGGTGTCAAAGTCCGGCTCCCCCACCGCCAGGCTGATGACGTCCTGCCCCTGCCGCACCAGCTCCTTCACCCTGGCGTCAAGCGCCAGGGTAGCGGAGGGGGCGAGGCTGGCGATCCTCCGGTTAAGACGCATGCTCGACCCTCCCGATGGCTCAAGTACAGGCTGTGCGCCCTGGCCCCCGGCACGCTCGGGCCCCGGCCGGCGGCCCCAGGCCTCGGGAGGGCCGCAGCCCCCGCACCCGGGCCGGCCTCAGGGGAGGGCCCCCATGCCAGGCAGGCCGCCCGGGCCGCCGCGCGCGGCGCCGCCGGAACCCGGGGCCCGGCGGGCCACCGCCCCGGCGCCGACAGGGCACCGGGACCCCCCTGCGCAGCCCGGCCGCTGGCCGGCCGGCCAGTGGACTAATACCCCGCGGCGTGGGCAAAGTCCTTCCGAGGAGACAGGCCCCCACGCAATGGATGTCTCCTGCTGCACAGCCACTTTCCCTGTTTTTATTTTAACCTGGACCCGACAGGATAATTATGTAACAATGGTCGGGGGCGGGCACAAGGGAGGGAGTGCAGTGGGTATCCGATTTAGGGCTGCCGTATCGCTGGCTTCAGCGGTGTTTGTCGTGGCTGGGCTGCTATGGCTGCCCAGCGTGGCCGCCGGAGGGAAGGCGGGGTTCGAGCTGGTGGTCTCCCTGCCCGTGGCCGAGGGGCCGGAGGGCGCCATGGTCGACCGGGACGTCGTGGGGGACACGCCGCATGGACCTCAGGCCCTGGCGGTGGGCGAAGACGGGACCATCTACATCGCCGACTCCATCCAGCGCCAGGTGCTGGCCTGGCGGGACGGGGCGCTCCGCTGCATCCCGGTGCCGGAGGCGCCGTACGTCCGGGACATGGCCGCAACCGGAGGCCACATCTACCTTCTGGACTGGAGCGACCGGGTGTTCGACCTTGACGCCAAGGGCAGGCTGCTGCGGGTGGTTCCCCTGCCCCGGGGCATGAGCTGCCTCGAGGTGCACCGGCTGGTGCCGGCGGCCGGCCGGCCGGGCGAGATCGTGCTGTGGTGCCAGAACTACCTGAGCTTCCCCCTCGACGGGCTTCCGGCCGAGGTGGACCCGGAGCTCTGGGGCAAGAAGGGCCTGGAGCTGTCCCAGGGGGTGTTCCCGGCCCGGGCCCCCGGCGGGGCCGCGGCCCGGGCGCTGCGCTTCAGCGACCAGAACCGCGTCGACCTGGTTGACGGCCTGGGACGCTCCCTCGGCCGGGTGGAGCCGGTGGGGGGCGGCATCGGTTCGGCGCTTCTCACCGCGGTGGACAGCGCCGGCCGGGCCTACGTCCTGGTAGAGGAGGTGGGGGAGCTCAGCCCCACCGTCCAGGTGGAGCTCTCGCTCCGCGTGCTCAGCCCCGCCGGTGCCGCGGTGGGCGCGGTGCGGCTGCCGCTGGAGGACATGGTGAACGTGCCCCACAAGCCGGTGGAGGTGACGCCGGCGGGCGAGGTCTACTGCCTGGTGCCGGGGCGGGAGGCGGTGAGCGTCTACCGGGCCACGCCAGGGGCCTCCTACCACAGCCGGCTGCGTAAGCCCGGGTCCGCCGCCCCCGCGGGGCCGCCGGGCGGCGAGTGGGCGCGGGACACAGCAGGCGGCGGGCCCTCCCACGACGAAGCCGGCACCGCTGCCGTCTACTACGGCAAGTTCAAGGGCTACCCCATCCCCCAGGACCGGGCCGGGGTGCGCTCTCGGGCGCTGCAGTGCTGTGACTACGCCTGGACCTGGTACAGCAAATACGACTACCTGCCCAACGGAACCCCCCGCTCGTCGACCACGGCCACCAAGCCCTCGCACCTCGTCGGCCTGGCCAACGGCAGCGGGACGACGGCCATACCCTACTGCTGGGGCGGCTGGGACTCGCCGTGGACCAAGTCCGACAACTGGCAGTGGAACAACTTCGGCGACGCGCTCACCAAGTACACCACCTATGGGCCGCTCATGGGCAACGTGGGCTGCACCGACTGGTACTCGGGCTCCTGCGGGCTGGACTGCGCGGGGTTTGTAGCCGCGGCTTCGGACGCCTACTACTGCGGGCTGATAAACGGCGACTACTGCTACAAGCCGGGCACCAGCCGGCTGCAGGCCGACGGCAAGGTGGTGAGCAACGCCGTGGGGGTGCCTTCCACCGGCAGCCCCAACTACACCAACCTGAGCGGCATGCAGCCCATGAGCTTCTTCGTCAACTCCGGCCACGTAATGTTCTACTACTACCGGCTGCTTGACGGCAGCGGCATGAGGACGCTGGAGTCCACCGTAGCCGGGACCGTGCAGGCCTGCAAGCGGTGGTCCCGCACCTGGAGCGAGCTCAGCGGCTACTACTGCCGCGACTGGTGGGACAGGGTCACCGGCGACGACTTTACCGTGGCGTACACCAGCAAGACCGGCAAGACGGTGCTGCAGGGGGCCCAGGTCTACTACAAGTTCCAGGCCGCGGGCAGCAGCACCACCGTCACCGTCACGGCCTCCAGCGGCGACCCCGACCTCTACGTCTACAACTCCAGCTATGGCTACATCACCAAGGCTACCAACGTCGGCTCCGACTCCATCACCTTCAGCACCACGCCGGGTGCCTGGTACTACGCCAAGGTGCACGCCTGGAGCGACTGCACCTACAGCATCTCCTGGTAGCAGGGTCTAGGGCTGGGAACCTCGGCCGGGAGGCGTGCGTCCTAACTTCAGGGCAGCGCGGCGGCCGGAGCGGGCCGGGGGGGGCCCGGGCGCCCCCCGGCCCCGCCGCCCGCGTCCAAACTGTGGGACGAAGGGGGGTCCCGGCGGTGCGGGGGAGGAAGGGTGCCCTGGCGGTGGCGGCCCTGATGGTCCTGGCGCTGGTGGTCCCGGCATGCCTTTCGGGCTGCAGGCCCGGGGGCCGGGGGCCGGGAGGGTTCCCGGCGCCCGGTGCCCCAGCGGGCGGCGCCCCGGGGGCGGGAGGGGGGCCCGCACCGGGCCCGCCCGCCCGCCCGACGGAGACGGTGCAGGCGTGGAGCGAGCCCTGGGGGCCGGTGCAGCTCTCAGCGGAGACGGCGCGCCGGGTTGTGGACCTGGCTGTGGCGCTCAGCCCCGCCCCGTCCCCCCCGGACCTTAGGGGCGCCTGGGCGTTCAGGCTGCGCAGGGGCGCGGGGGCCGGCGGGGAGGAGATGACGCTTTACGGCGGGGGGTTGCTCTGCGAAGGGCGGTGGCGGTGCGGGCCAGCCGCGCTTCCGGTGTGGCAGGCGGTGGCGGCCGAGGTGTGCAGCACGGAGGCGCTTTCCGCCCTGCTGAGGGCAGCCGATGGGGTGCGGCTGGTCCCCGACGATGCCCCCCGGGCAGCAGTGGCGCTGGACGGCGAGGCACGGCTCCGGGTGGCCGAGGCGGCGCGGGGGCTGGGCCCGTGGACCGACCAGCCGGCCCTGCCGCCCCCGGCGCTCTATCCCGGGTACCGCCTGGAGGTGGCTGCGGGAGGGCGCACCGTGCACCTCCGGTGGCAGACCGACCACGTGGTGGCGGCGTGGGAGACCGACACCTCAGGCTACGGCCAGGCGGACTTCCTCGACGAGGGGTGCCGGATGTGGCGCCTGCTCTGCGAGCTGGCGCCAGTCCCTGACCCCGGGGCCGGGGCGGGCCCGGCCCGGCTGTTCCTTTACCCGGAGGCAAGCGCGGAGGGAGGGCCCCTGGCGCAGGCGATAGAGGCGCCCCCCGGCCGGGTCTCGGCCCTGGTCCGCTGCCTGCTGCGCGCCAGCCCCGCCGCCGGCGGCAAGGCCCCGCCGGCAGGCGAAGCCCCGGTGGAGCTGGTGTTCAAGGACCCCTCGGGCCGGCTTGCACCGGGGAACGTGATGCTCTACCGGGACGGGTTCGTGCTCGACGGCCGGTTCTACGAGGCGCCAGGCGTCCAGCAGGACGTGCTCACCACCATGAGCGCGGGGTAGAGGGCGGGACGGGGCACGACCCGGGGAGGGGCAGCGCTCTCCCCCCGGGGAGCCTCCGGCCTTCACCATCGGCTAGATATCCCTCAGCTCGAACGCCAGCAGGGCGGCCCCCAGCGCCAGGCAGACGAAAGCGGCCTGCCAGGCGTAGGTGTTGGGGATGAGGTAGGGCGTGACGATGTACTGCGAGATCGCCGCGAGCCTGACGGCAGACGGGGCGTACACCACCTTGATGGGGCACAGGGTCATCAGCAGCCGGCGGGTGGGGTAGCTCAGGTCGAACCCGCCGCCGGTGACGAAGGGTATGCTCTGGTAGGCGGCGAGGTTGAACAGGGTGAGGGCCCCCAGGCCGGCGAGCACGCCGGTCATCACGTTTCCCACGCTGGCCGCCGCAGCCGTGACGGTGAGGAGCACCACCATGTTCATCAGGATGGAGCCCATGACGAGGAAGAAGTCGGAGGCCACGGTGCGGATCTCGAGCGCCGCGGCCAGCACCCAGTAGTTGAGCGAGACCACGCCCATGACCAGCACGGTGATCCCGGCCAGCGCCGCCCAGTTGCCGAGCAGAAACCGCGCCCGCCGCGGGTTCGCCGTGAGCGCCACGTAGAGCTGGCCGGAGACCCTGTCGTCCGCGAGGATCCGGCACCCCAGGAAGATGGGCAGGAACAGCCCCCAGGTCTGGCAACTGATGTGGAAGTTGTTGATCAGCAGGCTGTAGCGCAACACCTGGTTGAGCTGCTCGCCCCCCGGCCGCGGCTGGAGCAGGCCGGACTGGGCCAGGACCATGTAGTTGGTATAGGCGTAAAACGCCACCAGCAGGGCTAGGAATACCCTGTCGGTGAGGATGGCCATGAACTTGGCGCGTATGGCGCGGATCACGGGCCCACCCCCTCAACGCCGTGGTCGCGCAGGACCTCGTGGTACCAGTCCTCCAGGGAGCGCCCCCGGCCGGTGACGGACAGCACCGTGCAGGGCCCGGGGGGCAGGTTCAGCCTCTCGCCCGGCCGCAGCACCACCTCGACGGCGCCCCCGCCCTCTGCGTCCAGCACCGCAGTGCACTCCAGGGAGGCCTTAAGCTGCTCCAGGGGCATCTCCGCCACCAGGGACCCGGCGAGGATCACCCCCACCCGGTCCGACACCCTCTCCAGGTCGGCCAAGAGGTGGGAGGTCATCAGCACCACCGCGCCTCCGGCGGCGAGCTCCCGCACCCGCCTCAGCACGATGCGCCTGGCCACGGGGTCGAGCCCTTCGGTGGGCTCGTCCAGCACCAGCAGCCGGGGCTGATGCATTACGGACTGAATGAAGCCCAGCTTGCGGGACATCCCCTTGGAAAAGCGGTAGAGAGGGGTCCTGAGCCAGCGCTCCAGCGCCAGCTCCTCGGTGAGCGCCCGGACGCGCCCGGCGAGGGAGGCGTAGCGCAAGCCCCGGGACAGCGCCTGAAGCTGCAGGTAGTCCAGGGCGGTGGTGGTGGCGGGGAAGGTGAGGCGTTCGGGCAGGTAGCCCACCTGCTGGGCAGCCATGGCACGTACCACCGGCCGGCCGTCGAAGCTGATGCCGCCCCCGTAGCGGCGGTAGAAACCGAGCAGGCACTTGATCAGGGTGGTCTTGCCCGCCCCGTTCGGGCCGATGAGCGCATAGCCCTCGCCCGCCCTGACCGTGAGGCTCACGTCCCGCACCGCCCGAAGGCGCCCGAACCGCTTGGACAACCCCTTGATCTCGAGCATCACTTTCCCTGCTCCCTGAGGAAGGCGGCAGCCTCGGGGGAGAAGTAGCTGCCGCTGATTGCGCCCCAGGCCGAGTTTATCGACGTCTTCACCACCCTGCCGTCCACCTCCAGGGTGAGTTGGGGGTGGAAGTAGAGGTAGGCCAGCGGCGCAGGCTTCGGCCCGACGCCCTCCAGTCGG
This sequence comes from Acetobacteraceae bacterium, assembly GCA_023511555.1. Taxonomy (GTDB): domain Bacteria; phylum Bacillota; class Sulfobacillia; order JAIMBG01; family JAIMBG01; genus JAIMBG01. Next base: position 8,405 of record JAIMBG010000072.1, read on the forward strand.
AACCCCAGGCTGATCTCGGCGTTCAACTGCCCCGGGGGCGGCTCGGCAAGCAGGAGAGGCAGGGGCAGCCCCTGGTGGACGGTGGCGCGAGCCTCCTCGTCGCGGCCCGCCCGGACCGCTTCCTCGTATGACTGGACGTCTTTGACCTGACAGACCGACGACTCCACTACCCGGAACAGCGGGTTGCCGGGGTCGATGGACAGCAGCCTGCAGGTGTGGGGCCGGTCGTCGTAGAGGCTGTAAGAAAGCGGGACGACCATGCCCCCGATCCTGAACGGCGAGACGCCGGAGTCCACCTTGACGGTGTAGAGGGTGAAAACCTCCCATAGCCCGCCAGCAGACTCCCACATCTCCTGCACGGGCGTGTCTTCCCTCGGGACCAGCCGGAGCTTCCCGAACGGGAAGGCCTTGCTCATACCGTTGGCGAACTCGAACCCGATCTCGCTGAGCGTCAGGGCCCTGGCGGGGCCGCGGACGGTCAGGGTGAGGTTCCTCAGGAAAAAGGCCGGCTGCCCTACCTGCTGGCCGGAGCCGGTGAGCATCGACGGCTGCCAGCCGATGACCTCGACCTCGCCCTGGGGCCCCCCCAGGCGGACCCGGGCGATGTTCTCCGGAGACCCGAAAAGGCTGGTCACCAGGGTGTCGAGCAGCCCCGAAAACAGGGTGAGGGTCTCGCCCTCGCGGCAGCGGGCCACGCCGTAAGAGGGGATCAGGGCCTGAGTCCCGAACTCGGCGGGCCCTCTGGGGCGGGCCAGCACCAGGTAGAGGCTGACCCCGGCTGTGATGAAGATGACGAGCCCAAGGGCGAGCACGATCCGAAACCTCATGGCGCCGCCTCCCCTCCTCCCGCCACGCATAAGGGGGCGGGCCGAGGGGCCCGCCCCCGGGGCGAAGGTCAAAGCGGGTGTTCGACCTTCTTGGTGTAGGAGCCCTTGGTAAACTTGCCGCTAACGGACGTGCTCGACTTCAACTCGCCGTGCCACCAGTACCTCTCGGTCCCGGTGGGCTTCTTGCGGTGGGAGCCGGAAGAAAGCTCTCCCCAGGTCATTGCGGGGATGCTGAAGGTCGCCGACCAGTAGACCTCGTCACTCGTCCCGACCTTGACTTCCGCGTCACCAATCATCGACACCAGGCCATTCACCGAGACCGACACGGAGGTAGTGCAGCTCGCGCTCCTGACCCGCCTGACCGTGTAGGTGACGGTATCAGGGAGCGAACCGTAGTTGTAGTGGTCGTGGGTCCAGTCGACCGTATCCGTGATCGTGTATACAGAACCCGGCACGAACTCGTACCCCGTCAGGTCTTCGTACTGAGGCGCAGCGCCGAAGGCGAGCGCTGGCAAGAGGGCCATGCCCAGGACGGCGATCATTAGCACACTAAGAAATCGCCTCATGATCACCCCTCCTTTCTGGATACCCGGCCCAATTATACCCCGAAGGAGCCACCCAGTCAATACGATCCCAGAAACTGTGTGTGTCAACAAGTTCGTGGGGAGCGTCCCTTCGGGCTCGTTCCTGGGGGTTTTCCGGGCCGGTCAGGAGGGTGCCCTGGGCCGGCCGGATCGGTCCGGCGACCGGATCATGGACCGTGTGGACATGAAGCTCCCTCCGCTGGGCACAGGCTCAAACCTCTTTTAGCGGCGCCAGGTCGGTCACAAAGGCTTGATGCGGCCGAGCTCCCTTAACAGGGCGGCGAAACCCTCAGCGGGGCCGTCCAGGGCGGGGAAATGGCCCTGGCGGACGCCGTAGGAGCCGTGGCCCACGGCCAGGGGCACCTGCCGAGGCAGAAGCCCCTTGAGTGCCGGGGGCTGGGGTTTTAGCTCCCCATCAAGGCCGGCCAGGGCATCTTCCAGGGTACCGTCGAACCGCCGGTCAAGCAGGGCCAGCATGGCCTCCAGGCCGTCCACCGACCAGGCCGCGCCGCGCAGGCGGTCTTTGTATCTTTTCACCTGGGACTCGGCCACGCCTGGCCCGCGCCAGTGCGGCGACACGGGACGGCCCAGCGCCTTCAGCCTTAAGCGGTAGTCCATTATCTCGTGGGCCCCCTCGGCCACCGACGCTGCCAGCCGGGAAAGCCTCTCTCTGGCCGGCCCGGGCGGCGTCTCGTCCCGGCCCTCGGCAAGTTCGCGAACCACCGCGGCCACGTTGCCGGCCTGTAGCTGCCTCAGCGCCGCCTCCCGCCGCCGCGGCAGGTGAGCCAGGGCCACCCGCAGGTCCCGAGCCACGTGGTACCGGTCCCGCTGAAACATGGCGCCGGGGAAATACTCCAGAGCCTCCCTGATCCACCCCGCGTCATCTCCGCACACCACCACCGTCGACCGCTCCAGGTCGAACTCGCTGCACAGACTGCTGTATGTCGCCGCCCACAGCTCACCCGCGCCGCCCAAGGTGGTGTGGTGCCGCGCCCCCACCAGGGCGTAGTCCGTCGTGTCCCCCCTGCCCTGGCGCACCTCCCACCCCTCGTGCGTCACCGACATCTTGACCTCCCGGCGGCCACGGCCCCGCACCGACACCCACAACCCGTCCGCAACCACGAATATGGCCCCCACCACCCGCTTTCCACCCCACGCCGCACCCCGCTGCCCCTCGCCCGCCCTTATCCGCTCCCCCGCCCTCAGGCACTGCCGCCTCACACCTTCGTGGCTTATCACCCGCCCCCCGCAGTACCGCGCCAGCCTGTCGCTTGCCCCCCGGTACGCACCCTCCGCCCCCAACCCCACCGCCAGCTCCGCCAGCCCCGGACTCACCCGCCGCGACTTCTCCAGCTTCAGCCTCTCGTCCAAAAGATACACGCTCCGCCCCGTCT
>JAIMBG010000073.1 GCA_023511555.1 Acetobacteraceae bacterium
CGCCCACCCAGCGCCAGCCCGTATTCTGCGAGCTTGCTATCGGCCAACGCCAGCGTAAGCCGCGTGCCGTAGACCGGGGCATCGATGGAGCGCAGAAGGTAGGGCAGCGCTCCGATGTGATCCTCGTGGCCGTGGGTCAGCACCACGCCTCGCACCCGCTCGCGGTTGCTCACCAGGTAGGACATGTCGGGGATGACCAGGTCGACTCCGGGTAAGTCCTCGTCGGGGAAGGCCAGACCGGCATCAATGACTAGCAGGTCGTCCTGGCACTCCAGCACCACCATGTTCTTTCCGATCTCACCCATACCCCCCAGGGGTATCAGGCTGAGCTTCTCTTTATGGCGCAAAATCAGACCACCTTCCGGACAAAAAAATAGGAGGATTTCTGCTCTATTGAATTATACTGCAACCCAGTAACCCTGTAAAGTGGAGCAGCGCGGGCTTCCACTTCCCTACGCCCCCACCGCTCAGTCACCACCGCGGACGCTTCTGCTTACAGGCCCGGGCCTCGCCCCGGGGCTCAAAGCAGCCCGGCTCTAGGGGAACGATTACCGGCCAGGGAGGAGGCCCAGCTCAGAGAGAACCCGGGCCAGCGCCTCTCTCTCGCCGGACGACGCCTCGACCAGGGGCAGCCTGAGCCCGCCGACGGGGAACCCGCAGAGGGCCAGGGCGCACTTCACCGGGATGGGGTTGGCGGTGATGAACAGCGCCTTAAACAGCGGTGTGAGCCTCAGGTGCAGCCTGGCCGCCTCCGCGGCGTCCCCGCCGAGATAGGCCCTGACCATCTGCTGCATCTCCTGTCCTACCAGGTGGGAGGCCACGCTCACCACGCCGTAGCCCCCAGACGCCAGTACGGGCAGCGTGAGCGAGTCGTCGCCGCTATACACCCTGAAGCCCGGCGGGGCCAGCCGCACCACCTGGGCCACCTGCTCCAGGCTCCCCGAGGCTTCCTTGAGGGCCACGATGTTTGGCACCTCGGCCAGCCGGGCCACCGTCTCAGGCAGGAGGTTGGCGCCGGTGCGACCGGGAACGTTGTACAGCAGCACCGGCAGCCGGGTGGACTCCGCCACCTCGCGGAAGTGCCGGTACATCCCCTCCTGGGGCGGCTTGTTGTAGTAGGGGGTGACCAGCATGACACCGTCCACCCCCGCCACCTCCGCCCGCCGGGTGAGGCTCACCGAGGCAGCCGTGGAGTTGGTCCCGGTGCCGGCGATGACCGGCACCCGATCGCCCACGGCCTCCACCACCGTCTCCCATAGCTTGAGCTTCTCGGCCTCGGTGAGCGTGGGAGATTCCCCGGTGGTCCCTCCCACCACCAGGCCGTCAGATCCCGAGTCAACCAGCCTGCGGGCCAGCTCCGCCGCCCGCGCCCAGTCCACCGCCAGGTCGGGGCCGAACGGCGTCACCATGGCGGTGATCACTCTACCCCAGTCCTTCAAGACCGGAGCACCTCCCTCTTCAGCCTTGGACCTCGCCCGGCCCGCCCGGCAGGCGGTCCAGGCGGAACTGCCGGTGCAAGGCGCGCACCGCCGGATGGAGCTGGTCCGCCCTGACCAGACAAGATATCGTCACGTGGGAGTCGGAGGTCTGAAGGATCTTAACGCCCGCCCCGTGCAGCGCCTCTACCACGCTTGCCATCACGCCGGGCACCCCCCGCATGCCCTGGCCCACCACCGAGACCTTGGCGCACCCCGGCGTGACCTCGGCAGCCAGCCCCTGCCGGGCCAGCACCTGTAGGGCCTGCTCTACCTGCTCCTCCTTGATGCAGAACGACTTTGTGGCAGGGGACACGTTGATCAGGTCCACGCTGATCCCCGCTCGGGCCAGGCCCTTGAAGACCCTCAGGTCCAGGTCGGCGAGCGCTGCGTCCTCGCCTTCGACCCGCAGGCAGAGGCGGGCCAGGCCGGGGATGAAGGTCACGCCGGTGATTATCCGGTTGAGCCTGAGGTCGGGAGTGGCCGGCGCGGCCTGGAAGCGGTGGGTGACCAGGGTGCCGGGGTCCTGGGTGAACGTGGACCGCACCCTCAGCGGAACGTTGTTGCGCATGGCGATCTCGACCGCCCGGGGGTGCACCACCCTGGCACCCTCGACGGCCATCTGAGCTATCTCCTCGTAGCCCACGACCTCCAGGGTCCGGGCCTCGGGGACCAGGCGGGGGTCGGCGGTCTTGACCCCGTCCACGTCGGTGTATATCTCCACCACCTCGGCCCCGAGCGCCGCCCCCAGGGCGGCGGCGGTGGTGTCACTCCCGCCCCGGCCCAGGGTGGTGGCCTCGCCCGTCTCGGTGGCGCCCTGAAAGCCGGCGACCACCGCCACCTGGGCCCGGCCCAGGCAGTCGAGCACCCGACCGGGCTCGACCCTGACGATGGCGGCCTCGCCGAACTGGCCGTCGGTGACGATGCCCGCCTGGGCCCCCGACAGGGCCACGGCGTCGATGCCGACCGCCTGAAGCGTGATGGCCATGAGCGAGGCCGAGATCAGTTCGCCGCAAGACACCAGCAGGTCAACCTCCCGGGGCTGGGCCCCGTTCCAGGTCTCCCGGACCAGGGCGAGCAGGGTGTCGGTGGCGTAGGGGTCGCCGCTGCGGCCCATGGCGGACACAACCACCACTGGGCTGAACCCCTCTCCTCGGGCCCGGGCGACGTGGCCCGCCGCCCGCTGCCGGTCGGCAGCGGTCGCCAGGGAGGTGCCGCCGAACTTCTGGACGATCACCCTCACCTGGCCCGCCCCCCTGCAGCCGGCTGGCCCGCCCCGCCGCAGCCGCCCGGCGGCAGCCCCTGGCCGAGCAGGAGCTCTGCTATCTGGACGGCGTTGGTCGCCGCACCCTTGCGCAGGTTGTCGGCCGCGATCCAGAGCAGCAGGCCATTGGGGCAGGAGGGGTCGTCCCTCACCCTGCCCACCAGCACCTCGTCGCGGCCCTCTGCGTCGCCGGGGGTGGGGTAGACGGCGCGGGCGGGGTCGTCCACCAGCGCCACGCCGGGGGCCCGGGCCAGCGCCTCCAGCGCCCCCGCCGCCCCCAGGGGCTGCTCCGTCTCTACCCAAACTGAGAGCGCGTGCCCCACGAACACCGGGACCCTGACGCAGGTAGCGCATATCGGGAGGTCGGGCAGGCCCATGATCTTCCGCGTCTCCTCCCTCACCTTGACCTCTTCGCCGGTGTAGCCCGAAGGGTCGAAGCTGTCGATATGGGGCAGGACGTCAAAAGCAATGGGCCGGGGGTAGACGCGGCGCATCCCGGGCGGCACACGGCCGGGGCGCAGGGGGCCCTCCCCCCTGGCCAGCCACCTGACCTGCTCCTCCAGCTCCACGACCGCTTCGCGACCGCTGCCCGACACAGACTGGTAGCTGGAGACCACCACCCGCCTCAGCCCGGCCGCCTGCCTCAGCGGCTCCAGCGCCACCACAAGCTGAATAGTGGTGCAGTTGGGGCTGGCCAGGACCCCGCGGTGCTCCCGCACGGCGTCCGGGTTCACCTCCGGCACCACCAGGGGCACGCCGGGGTCCAGCCGAAAGGCGCTGGACTTGTCGATGACCACGGCGCCCCGGGCGACGGCCTCGGGCGCCAGCGCGCGGCTGGCCTCGACCGTGGCGGCGAAGAACGCCAGGTCGACCCCTGAGAAGTCCTGGGGCGAGGCCTCGGTAACCTCCAGCTCCGAGCCTCTGAAGACAAGGCGCGCCCCGGCGGAACGGGCGGTAGCCAGGGCCAGCACCTCCGAGCAGGGGAAGCCCCTGAGGTCCAGGGCGCGGAGGATCTCCCCGCCCACCACCCCCGCCGCCCCCAGCACCGCCACCCTGAGCCCCCCGGCGCTGCTCAACGCCTGCCCCCCTCTCCCGCTGCCGGGGGCAGGTCGCGCCAGCGCTCCACCAGCAGCGGCTGTAGTTGCCGGCCTTCCAAGGCCGCCTCCACCGTGCCCACCAGCAGGTCCAGCCTGGCGTCGAGCGAGCACGGCTTTCCTTCCGGATTGTCCTGCCCAAACGGCACGAAGTACACGTTCCTGGCCGCCAGCAGCGTCCCCAGGTTCCGGGCGTTCAGCCCCAGCCCGTCGTTGGTGGACACGGCCAGCACCACCGGCCGGCCGTTGCGGAGCTGGGCCTTGCAGGCCATGACCACAGGCGTGTCGGTTATGGCACAGGCCAGCTTGGCCAGCGTGTTGCCGGTGCACGGCGCGACCACCATGACGTCGAGACTGCGCCGGGGGCCGATGGGCTCGACCTCGGCGATGGAGAGCAGCGGGTCCCTGCCGGTCAGCTTCTTCACCCTCTCCTTCCACTCCTCCGGCCGCCCGAACCGGGTAGCCATCTGGGCCACGCTGGGCGAGAGTATGGGCAGGACCTCCGCCCCCTCGGCCACCAGTTCTTTCAGGGCTGCAACGGCCCGGGCCAGGGTGCAGTGCGACCCGGTCAGCCCGAACCCCACGACTCTCCCACGGAGCCGCAAGCGCTCAACCCCCTTCGAACAGCGGGGTTGAGCGGGTTGGCCAGAGCAGCCGGGCCGCGGTCTCGGCCAGTATGCGCCCCGAGGTCCGCGTGGCCGCCTGGCCTGGAATGCCGGGTAGCAGAAGGGCCCGGCGCCCCAGCGCCCGGGCGGCGTCGAAGTCCGTGCCGCCGGGCGCCGAAGCGATGTCCAGGATGACCACCTCCGGAGCCGTCCGCTCCAGGATGTCGGCCCCCAGAACCGGCGCCGGGACGGTGTTGAATATCACGTCGGCCTGGCCCGCCATCTGAGCCAGCCGGTCAAACGGCACCGGCTGGTGGCCCTCCTCCCAGGCGCGGCAGCGGTCCTCGGGCCTCCGGGCCGCGACCAGGGTGCGCGCCCCCAGCGCCAGCAGCCGGCGGCTTAGCGCCCGGCCGCACCGGCCGAAGCCCAGGACCAGGGCACAGCACCCCTGGACGGTCACCGGCAGCTCTCCGATGGCCACCCTGATGGCCCCCTCGGCGGTGGGCACGGCGTTCAGGGTGGCAAAATCGTCCCGCTCCCGGTACTCCTCAAGACGGAGCTTAAGCCGCCCGCACTCCCGCCTGAGCCACGCCGAGGCCCCGCCCACGGCCACCACCGCCCCCGGGCTCAGGGCCTCGAGCGCCGCCGGGCTCAATCGAGGGGGGCCTGCGTGATCCACCAGGGCGGGCTGAACCGGGAGCTCCCCCTGCTCGCCCACCCCGGCCACGGGAAGCAGTAGAAGGACCGCCCCCCGCGCCCCCTCCTCCAGGGTGCCTGCAGGGGCTATCTCCCGCCAGCCAGCGGGCACCGGCAGCCCGAACCCGCGCACCTCCAGGCCCAGCCGGACCAGGTGCGCCGCCGCCTCCGCCTCCCGGCGGCCGCCGCCGGCCACCAGGCAGGCCGGCCGCTCACTCGCCCCGTCCATCCGCCAGCACCCCGCCCCCCCGCCGTTCTCCCACAGTATATGGATGCGGGCGCAGGGCGGGTGCCTGTACCGGCAGCGGGCACCGCAACGCGGCCTCCTCGGGGCACCGAACTGGCGTGGCCAGACGCGGCAGGCCGCGGCTCAGGCCGGCTCCCAGTCCAGGACCTCCCCCAGGTCGGTAACCATCCTCTTCAGCCCCCTCACCCGGCGCACGGCCGCCAGCACCCCGGGAACGTAGCAGCTCCGGCTCAGCGTGTCGTGGGCGATGGTGAGGGTCTCGCCGTCCCCGCCGAATATCACCCAGTGGTGGGCCATGAGCCCCGGCAGCCGCACACTGTGGACGGGCACCGGGCGGCCCCCGCGGCCAAGGCCCTGGGCCAGGCGGCGGGCCGTGCCCGAGGGGGCGTCCCGCTTGGCCTGGTGGTGCATCTCCACGATCTCGCAGGCAGGCAGGTAACGCACCGCCTGCTCCGCCAGCCGGCCCAAAAGGTACGCACCCAGGGAGAAGTTGGGTACCACCACTGCCCCCAGCCGGGAGCGGAGGCACAGCTCCTCCAGCTCCTCGAGTTCGGAGGGCTCGATCCCCGTGGTTCCGACCACGGGAGACACCCCGGCCCGCGCGGCGCACAGCGCGTGCCTGCCGCCGGCGTCGGGGGCGGTGAAGTCCACCAGTACTTCCGCCGGGGCCGAGGCCAACGCCTCCTCCACCCGGCCTACGATCTTTACGCCCAGCGGCCCCAGCCCCAGGAACTCCCCCACGTCCCGGCCATGCCCGTCGAGGGCCACCGCAGCCGTAAGCGTCAGGTCAGGCTGCTGCGCGATGGCCCGGCCGATCTCCCGGCCCATCCGGCCCGTGGCCCCCGCCAGGATCACCCTGATCTTCACTACCGCCACGCCCTCCCCCGCCGTACCGTCGAGCCCGGCGCGCCCCCGGGCCCCAAAAGCGACCCAAAGTCAAAACCGACGGCCTTCTACCCGTCGGCGACCGCCTCTTCGCTTCGGAATATAGCACAAAAGCCCGATGCTGTCAACGAGCCCGCCCCCACCGCTCCGGGCCCAACCGCGGCAGTGGGGGCGGGCTATAGCCCCCGGCGCTGTTAGCGCCGGGCCTCGTGGGTCTCCACGTCTTGCGCCCCGTTGTCGCGCAGGGTGCGGGCAGCCTCCTCCGCCCGCTCCTCGTCGGCGCGAACCGCGGCCAGGATCTTACCCTTCTTTACCTCCTCCTCATAGAAGCGGCCCCTCTCCGCGGGGATGCCGAAGTCAATCAGTCCCCCGGCTATGCCGCCCGTGACCGCCCCCGAGAGCGCAGCCGCGATCGGCCCCGCAGCCAGGACGGGGCCGATCCCGGGGATGGCCAGGGCCCCAGCCCCGGCGAGCAGCCCCGCCAGCCCGCCCAGGGCCCCTCCCGTGGCCAGGCCCCCGGTGATGTCCTGCCCGCCGCGGCCTTCCAGCCGCGCCTCCTCCCCGCCCCGGGCCCCCCTGCCCTCTTCCCGGGTCACCACCGAGATGTCGCCCGAGGAGAAGCCCCGGCCTTTGAGGTCGTCCACCGCCCTATCGGCCTGGGAACGGGAACTGAAGACCCCAACCACCATCCGAGCCATCCTGCTTCCCCCTTCCATCTAGGGTGTTCCTGGCCTAGTATCCCCTGCCCCTTGGGCTCTATGCGACCCCTGCTACTTCTGGGACGGGTGCTGAGGACAAGAAAACCCCTCGAAGGGGGCTTAAACGCCCACACTGGCCCCCCACAGGCTGCGACCCTGACCTGCTGGGCGGCCCCTGTTGTCCTCCTGGCCTTAAGCCTAGCGGCCCTGCTCCGCCGTGGGCCTCATGATCCGCACGATGAGCTGGTCGATGCGGCGGCTTACCTGCCGAGCCTCCTGAACTCTCCCCCGGTTGTACTCCGGACCCACGATGGAGTGGAGCTTCTCCCTCAGCTCCTCAAGGGTTCGATAGAGGTCCGTGCGGCTGTCCTTCACCTGCCCCCACCCTCCCATGGCCCGGCCCCCAGGGTGGGCCTGCCGGGCAGGGGAGCCCGCTGGATGCCCGAGGTATATTCTCCCCTCCTACCAATTATATACCAAACAGGCCGGTTTTACCATACCCATTTCTCTTTACAGACCAGTATGGCCAAACCCGGCCCCCGACCTCTGGGTGGGCTGCAGCCTGGCGGGGATCAGCCGGGCCCGGGCCACGGGGAGGAAGACCATCTGCGCCACCCGGTCCCCCCGCTTCACAGTGAACGCCGCAGACCCCAGGTTCACCAGCAGGACCTTGACTTCGCCCCGGTAGTCTGGGTCGAGGGTGCCCGGGCTGTTGAGCAGGGTGAGGCCGTGCTCCAGGGCCAGGCCGCTGCGCGGCCGGAGCTGCGCCTCGTATCCCTCCGGGATGGCCAGAGAGAAGCCCGCAGGGATGAGCGCCCGCCCGCCGGGCGGTATCGTGACCGGTTCGCTGACCGCCGCCGGCACGTCCATCCCCACCGACCCCGGGGTCATGTAGGCAGGCAAGGGCAGACCCTCCCCGCCCGGCAGCACCCTTATGGGCACCCTTAGCTCGGCCACAGCCCCTTCACCTCCTCGCCCACCGGCCCGATGACGGCCAACGCCATCCGGCGCTCATCCAGTACCAATTCGGCCAGCTCCTTCACGTCGCTGGCCGTCACCGCCTCGATGCGGTCCAGCACCTCCTGCACCGTGGGCACGCGGTGGAGTAACAGCTTGAGCTTGCCCAGCCGCGTCATACGGTGGGAGGTGCTCTCCAGCCCGAGCAGCAGCCCGCCCTTGATCTGCTCCTTGGCCCGGGCCAGCTCTTCGGGGCGGATGGCTTCCCTAAGCTGCCGCATCTCGGCGCGGGCGGCCTCCAGCACCGGCCCGACCCAGCCAGGGTTGGTACCGGCGTAAATGCCTAAAAGCCCGGTGTCCCTGTAGCCCACCTCGTAGGAATAGATCGAGTAAACCAGGCCCCGGTCCTCCCTCACGTTTTGAAACAGCCGGGAGCTGCTGCCGCCGCCGAGCGCGGCGCTGAGCACGCTGAACGCGTAAAAGCGGGAATCCCCCAGCGGCACACCTTCGGACCCCAAGCAGATGTGGACCTGCTCGGTGTCTTTTTGGAGCAGTTTGAACCTGGGGGAGGCCTGCGGCCGGGGGCTGACCGGGCCCGGAGTGGGGTCGGGCGGCGCATCGAAAAACCGCGCCGCCAGGTCTACCAGGCGGGAGTGGTCCAGGTTGCCGGCCGCGGCCAGGATAATCCGGCTGGGGCGGTAAGACTGCCGGTAGGCAGCGAGGATTGCCTGGCGGGAGAGCCCAGCCACCTCCTCCAGGGTCCCCAGGACCCCGCGCCCCAGGGCGTGGGAGCCCCAGACGGCCTCGGCGAGCAGGTCGTGCACCTGCTCGTCGGGAGCGTCCAGGTAGAGCCGGATCTCCTCCAGGACCACTCCGCGCTCCTTCTCCACGTCAGCGGGGTCAAAGCTGGACCTCAGGAACATGTCGGACAGCAGGTCAACGGCCAGCTCCAGGTGGTCGTCCAGGACCCGGCAGTAGTAGCAGGTATACTCCTTGGCGGTAAAGCCGTTGAGCTGGCCCCCCACTGAATCTATCTCCTCTGCCAGCTTCCGCGCGGAGCGGCGCTCCGTACCCTTGAACAGCAGGTGCTCGATGAAGTGCGAGGTGCCGCCCTGGGCCGGGGGCTCGTGGCGAGAGCCGTAGCCAACCCACATCCCCACAGACACAGAGCGGACGTGCGGCATGGCCTCGCTGACCACTGTGAGCCCGTTGGGAAGAACATCCTCCCGATACGCACCTTCCAAATCCACGCTGACCGCCCCCGGAGGGCTTCCCCCTCTCCGCCGGCCCTGTGCCCCCGGCCCCGGCGCAACCGCTATTCTACGCGGGCCCGGCCCCGGCTATCCGAGTCATTACGTTTCGACGAGTCCGCTGATGTTCCTGCACTCCCCCCGTCCTCGCGGCAGCCCTGTATCCAGATCTTGAGCCAGCGCCGGGCGTAGTGCGCCCGGACCACCACCGGGGTCTTGCGGGGGTTGAGGAACTTGAGATCCAGATAGTCATAGGCCACCGTGGCGTCGCGCCCCGGGGGAACGTAGTAGACCGGCAGCCCGTGCGGGTGCCGCTCCACCACCTCCATGCCGGCCGCGAGGACGGCGTTGTAAAGAGTGGAGGAAACCTGGCACACGCCGCCCCCGGGCTCCATGGCGATCCCCGACCCCACGATCACCGGCGCGGGCCTGAACCCCCTCTCCGCGGTCCGCGGCCCCACCGTCTGGTTGAAGGAGAACAGGTCCCCCGGCCCCACCACGGTGTAGTTGAGCAGGGATGCGGCCAGCCCCGCGTTCCCTGCCCGGTTCTCGGAGCCGGCTACGAAGGTGGCATACTCCCCCAGCAGCTCCACCGCCCGGAGAAGCGCCCGGGCGGTCACCCGAGGGTCGATGGGGGCCAGGACGCACTCCAGGACCTGGTTGGGCCGGGCCAGGCAGGCGCGGTCGACGGTCCGGACCACGTCCACCTCCGCCCCCCGCTGCTCCGGCACCACCTGGCCGGTATCCCGGTTGAGCGTGGCGTTGCGGGGCTCCACCCGCCACGGGGCGGCCATCTCGCGCACCGCCGCCTCCAGCTCGGCGCGGAGCAAACCCCCGATCGGCCGCCCGTCCAGACGGACGCCGGGCTTTACCCCGCACAGCAGCCGCTCCAGCCAGCAGAAGTGGCTGGAGGTGAGCAGCAGAAAGCCCACCGCCAGCGCCAGGGCCGAAGAAGCCAGCCGGCCCCGCCTCACGACCACCAGCCTAACCCGGCCCAAACCGACGCCCCCCTGGGGGCCCTGCAGTGCGGGCCCTAACTATCGGCTATGCCGCCCGGGGGGTCGGTATGTCGGGCGGGGCAAGGGCGCGGCTACAGCGGAGCGCGGCAGGAAGAGCAGGGGGACTAGGCCGACGCCCTTCGGCGCAGCCGAAACAGCGTGCTGAGGTCGGTCTCGTAGTCGGTGTTGGACTCGGCGGGCGTCTCCAGGATGGCCGGCAGGTCCCGGAGCTCAGGCCGGCCCAGCAGAAGCCGGAAGGCCTCCTCCCCCATGAGGCCCCGCCCGATGTGGGTGTGGCGGTCGCGGCGGGAGCCCAGCGGGTGCTCGGAGTCGTTGAGGTGCACTGCCCGGAGCCGGTCCAGGCCCAGGGCTCGGTCCAGGGCGTGAAGCGTCCGATCCAGCCCCTCGGGGGTAGTGAGGTCGTAGCCAGCGGCAAAGGCGTGGCAAGTGTCCAGGCACACCCCCAGCCGGGGGTCGCCACCCAGGCCGGCGATGACCTGGGCCAGTTCCTCAAAGCTGGATCCGACCTCGGAGCCCTCACCGGCCTGGTTCTCCAGCAGCAGTGGCGTGGGGCCCTTGTAGCTGCTCAGCACCAGGCGCAGCCCCTCCAGCGCCCGCCCCAGCCCCGCCGCGGCGCCGCCTGGGCCGCCACTTCCCAGGTGGGTGATCACCCCGGCCGCCCCCAGCGTCTCGGCCCTCAGCAGGTCCTCGGCGAGCACCTCCAGGCCGTAACCCCAGGTGGACCCGAAGGAAGCGGGGTTGACCAGGTAGGGCGCGTGAACCAAAAGAGGCCGGATACCAGCCTCTTTCAGGATGCGCCACATCGTCTCGACCTCTGACGCGGGAAGCACGCGAGCCCTGCCGCCCCGAGGGCTGCGGGAGAACACCTGGACCGCCTCGCAGCCCAGCGCCGCCG
>JAIMBG010000074.1 GCA_023511555.1 Acetobacteraceae bacterium
GCGGGGAGGAGAGGCGCACCCTCGTCTTCTTCCTGGCGGGCCGGTACTCCAACAACCCGTTTTCCTCGGCGGGCGCCACGCGGGCGGTGACGCAGCTCCCGACCTACGAGTCTTACCCCCTGCATTTAGCGCATCTCGGAGAACACGATCAACGCGGCGTGGTCGCCGCGTTGGAGACAGAGTCAGCCGTGGTGCTGAGGGTGAGGGCCAGCCCCAGGCGGCCGCGCACTTCCCCCTTCACCTTAAGGCTGTCGCAGTACAGCCTCTCGGCTTCCTGCGGTTGCCCGCGGTCGTGGGCCGGGGCGGCTGACTGATGGAGCGCTTCGGCCGCAGCCTGTCGACATCCCACCTGCCGGCCTCAAATCCAAGCCCTTTCGGTATAAGGTCTCCGCCCGGCCCCGCTGTCTCCCAGAACAGCTCAACCGAGGAGTGGTCAGGGAACTCATCCACCTGGGGGGAGTCCGGCTAGCCCTTCACCAGGCCGGACACCCCGTGGCGGGCGAGCTGAATCTCCACCTTGTCGGCGATCCGCAACGTGATGATGTCGTCCTTGATGTCGGTGATGGTGCCGTAGATACCTCCCAGCGTTATGATCTTGTCGCCCTTGTGCAACTGAGCCAGCATCTCCCTCCGCTTACGCGCCTGAACCTGCTGCGGGCGGATGAGGAGGAAGTACATGAGGGCGAACAACAGAATCAGGGGCAAGAACGTGCTCCAGGCGCTACCAGCCGCTTGAGCCAGCATGGGTGCAGGCATCCGCGTTCCTCCTTTTCTGTCCAGGAGTGCCACTTCGGCTTTCCTGGCATAGGTTCGACGCCCTGGGCCCAAAACCTTCCTGGCGGGGTCTCTCAGACCCCGTCGCTGCGGAGGCCCCGGGGCGGGGCCCGTAGACCCGGCCCACCTCCCGGCGGAGGGCCTCCAGCCCGCCGCTCTCGAGGGCGGCGCGCAGCCTCGACATCAGCCCCTGGATGAAGTAGAGGTTGTGCAGGCTGGCCAGCCTGGGCCCGAGCGGCTCGCCGGCCTTGAACAGGTGCCTCAGGTAGGCCGTGCTGAACCGGCCGCAGACCGGGCAGGGGCACCCCGGGTCGGGGGGGCCGAACTCCCTGGCCCAGCGGGCGTTCCTCAGCACCACGGGGCCCCGTCCGGTCAACAGGGTGCCGTGCCGGGCCAGGCGGGTGGGGAGCACACAGTCGAACAGGTCCATACCCCGCACCACCGACTCCACCAGGTCGTCGGGGGAGCCCACCCCCATGAGGTAGCGGGGGCTCCCCTCGGGCAGGAGCGGCGCCACCTGCTCCAGCACCCGGTACATGAGCCCCTTGGACTCGCCCACCATCAGCCCCCCGATGGCGTAGCCGTCAAAGCCCAGGGTCGAAAGGGCCCGCACCATCTCCGCCCTCAGCGCAGGGTCGTGCCCCCCCTGGACGACGGCGAACATGGCCTGGTCCCCCCGGGTCCTGGCCTCAAGCGACCTCTTCGCCCAGCGCAGCGTTCGCTCCGCCGCGTCCGCCAGGGCGAGGGGGTCCGAGGGGTACGGCAGGCAGTGGTCGAGAGGGACGATAATGTCGGCCCCCAGCGCCTCCTGGACCGCCACCGAGAGCTCAGGGGTGAGCATCCGCTCCGAGCCGTCCAGGTGGGAGCGGAACCGTACCCCCTCCTCCTCCACCCGGCTCAGGGGCCTGAGGCTCATCACCTGGAACCCCCCGGAGTCGGTGAGGATGGGGCCCGGCCAGCCCATGAAGCGGTGGAGCCCCCCGGCCGCGGCCACCACCTCGGGGCCGGGGCGGAGGAAGAGGTGGTAGGTGTTGCAGAGCACCATACGGGTGCCCGCCGCGGCCACCTCCGCGGGGTCCAGCGCCTTGACCGCGGCCTGCGTGCCCACCGGCATGAACGCCGGGGTGTCGACCTCCCCGTGGGGGGTGACAAGCCGCCCCCACCGCGGGCCGCCGGGAACCCCCCCAAGCACGGTAAACGAGAAGCCGCCTGAGCCCACCGCCGCCTCCCCCCCGCCTGGCCGGGGCCGCCGCCGGGCCATGGGCCTCAACCCGGCCGGGCCCCGCCGGTCCGGGGCGGCCCCCCGGACCGCTGCCAGGCTAGAGTATGAGCATGGCGTCGCCAAAGCTGTAAAAGCGGTAGCGGCGCTCCACGGCCTCCCGGTACGCCCGGAGCACCGGCTCCCTCCCCGCCAGGGCCGCGACCAGCAGGAGAAGGCTGGAGCGGGGGAGGTGGAAGTTGGTGAGCAGCGCGTCCACCACCCGAAAGCGCCACCCGGGGTAGATGAACAGCCGGGTCCAGCCCTCCCTGGGGCTCACACCCTCGGGACCCGCCGCCGACTCCAGGGCCCTAACCGTGGTGGTGCCCACCGCCACCACCCGGCCTCCCTGCCGCCGGGCGGCGTTCACCGCCTCGGCGGCCTCCGGCCCCACCCGATAGAACTCCTCGTGCATCACGTGGTCTTCCACGTCCTCCGCCCTGATGGGGCGGAACGTGGCCAGCCCAATGTGGAGGGTGACAAATGCCACCCTCACCCCCATCTGCTCCACCCGCCCCAGCAGGCCGGGAGTGAAGTGGAACCCGGCCGTGGGTCCCGCCGCAGAGCCCCTCTCCCTGGCGTACACCGTCTGGTAGCGATCGGGGTCGGCCAGGGGCTTTTTGATGTAGGGCGGGAGCGGAACCCGGCCCCACCTCTCGAGGACCGCCTCCGGCGCTTCCGCCCCCGAAGCGAGGAGCCGCGCCACGCAGCGCCCCTCGGGCAGCACGCCCTCCACCCTCAAGCGGGGCCCGCCGGGGCTGAGCTCGATCTCGCAACCCACGCGAGCCTTCCTGGCCGGCCTCACCAGGGCCTCCCACCGGCCGGGCTCAAGCTCCCTCAGCAGCAGCGCCTCCATGCGGCCGCCCGTCCCGGCTCTTGTGCCCACGAGCCGGGCCCGCATGACTGCGGTGTCGTTGAGCAGGAGCGAGTCGCCGGGCCGCAGGTACTCCAGGAGGTCGGGGAACGCCCGGTGCTCGATGGCGCCAGTGTCGCGGTGGAGCACCAGGAGGCGGGAGGCGTCGCGCTCAGGGAGCGGCTCCTGGGCGATGAGCTCCGGGGGGAGAAGGTAGTCGAAGTCCGCCAGTTTCGTGCCCATCCCCCCGCCCCCATCCCAGGCCGCTACTACCCCACCCGCCCCCGGTGGAGCGCACCCCGGGGCGTCGCCGACTGCGCGAGCTACTCCACCCGGGCCCCGGTGTAGTAGTATTCCAGTATTTGCCGGTAGGTATACCCCCGCTCCTGGGCCAGGGCGCGTGCACCCCACTGCGACATCCCCACCCCGTGGCCCCAGCCCCGCCCCAGGAAGGTCACCCGGGCCGGCACCGGCTGCCGCCCCAGGGCGTAAAACTCCGGGACACGGCAACCCTGACCCGAGGCTCCCACGGCCACGGGAACGCTGTACGTGCCGAGCAGCCTCGCCTTAGGGGCCGCCCCCACGTCCGCCGCCGGCGCCACCCAGGTGCCCTCCCAGGCCCGCCGGGGCCTCAGCACCTCCTCCAGCCGGGCCTCCTCCACCCGCACGGAGAACAGCGTACTTTTAAGCCCCAGGAGCTTGCGAAACAGACTGGAGCGGATGTCGCTGGTGCCCGCGGTGCCGGAGAGCCGGATCCAGCAGGGTCTTCCTGAGACCCCGGGCTCCCCCGCCGCCTCGAAATCCTGGAGCCTCCCCACCTCCACGCCGCCCGCTCTGAGCGCCGCCTCCACCTCTTGAAGCGTCATCCCCAGTTCCCACCGGGAGTGGGGAGAGGCCTGGTCGAAATCGGGGACGCCGCGCAGGTAGGGGAGGTATGAGCCCCATACATTCTCCGCGTTCTCGGTGTGCCCGCCCGAGCTGGAGTGGAAGAAGGCCATCACCAGCTCGCCTCCGTACCTCAGCACCTCGCCCTGAGTGGCCTCCACCGCCGCCCGGGCCCGGGGGTCCTCGCCCCACACCCCCCCGTACACCTGGCAGTCCTGGGTGGCGCAGAGGTGGAACCCTTCGGGGGCGTGCTTTCCCGACTGCCGGACGTAGAGCGCGTAGGTGCGCGCCGCCACCGCCTGGGCCTTGAGCGCCTCCGCGGGCCAGTCGGCCGGCATCTCCCGGGGCACCACCCCCAGGAGGTAGTCCTCCAGGGCCACCAGGTTTACCGCCGTCAGCCCCGCCGGCCCCGCCAGGACCTGGAGCTGGCCGCGGTAGGGCCGGCCCCCCAGGGTCACAATCCCCTCTTCCCCGGCGTCGACCAAGAGGGGCAGCGCTGCGGGCTGGCCCGGGGCCGGCCCCAGCAGGGCCCCTCCCCCCTCCCACCGGACCTCGACCTCGGACCCCACCCCCGAGAACACCTCCCGGCCCGAGGGGTCCACCAGGCGAAACGGCCCGGCGGCACCCAGCCTCAGGGCGGCAGCGCCGGTCGCCAGGCCCACGCGCAAGATTTCCCCCCGTTCCCCCACGCCGGCCCTGGCCCCGGGGGGCAGGGCCGGGGCGACGGCCAGGAGCAACCCCGCCACGGCGCACAAAAAAAGGAGGGACGTGCGGGCTCCGAACCCTGACAGCTTCAATGGGCGCCCTCCTCCCCGGGCCCCCGCCGGGCCGCCGTTCTATGGGCCGATGAATTCGACAGCCGGGGCAGCCTTTCCTCCCCGGCCCTTGAGTCATCCTCTGGCTATTCGACCATTGGCCGGGGGAAAGAGGCAGCGCAGGTCTCTGAGCCATCCCGGCCGGCTGCCAGACCCCAGCGGATGCCTCCCCAGCCCGTCCCGCACCTGGGCCGGGGCTTGGCGCGGCGCCTCACCCCTTCCCGCCCACGCCCCCAGCCCCGCCGCTCTCCGTGTCGCCCGCCCCACCCTCATCCCCGCCGGCGCCGCCGGCGGGCCCTTCGTCTCTGCCGCCCCTGTCTTCGCTCTTATCCCCGTCCCCGCCGCTGCCCCCCGCCGGGCCCACGGTGACGTCCTTCTCCTTCCCGTTGCCGTCTCTGCCGTCACCCTTGCTATCCTTACCTTTGTCTTTGTCCCCGCCCCCGCTGGGGTCCGCATCGCGGCCGCGGCCGCTTCCTCCGTTCTGCCCGGGGCCCGCCGGGCCGGGGCCGTTCCCCTGGCCCTGGCCGCGGCCCTGCCCCTGACCCTGCCCCTGGCCGCTGCCGGAGTCGTCCCCGCGTCCGTCTTTGCCGCCCTGCCCGGCCCCGCCCCCACCGCCGGGCTGGCCTGAGGTACCGCCCGGACCGCCCCCCGGGCCGGGCCGGCTGGCCGGGCCGCTGCCGGCCCCGCCGGCGGGCTTCTCCTTTCCCTGCTCCCGCTGGTACCGGCGGCTGAGGTCCAGAATGTCACGCTTTTGGCCCAGGCCGCCCAGGATGTCGCGGGGGCGCGCCCCGGCCTCCTGGATGGCGCGGCCGATGCCGGTGTGGGCCAGGCTCTGAGGATCAAGCTCCACCCCCGATTCCCGGGCCACGAGCAGCACCACGTACTTGCCCACCGAAAGCCCCAGGCTCTGCGCCTGGGAGCGCACCTCGGCGGGGGCTGACACCGCCTCCACCTGGGCCTGGACCTGCTCTTGTCCCAGGGCCTCGGAGGCAGCCCTCTGCGCCCGGGAGAGCAGTCCCGGAAGCTCGGGCAGGTCGCCATTCCGGTCTTCGGCCGGGGCCAGTCCCAGCACCAGGCTGTGGGGCCCGGGGCCGGAGAGGTACCCCTGCGCCGCCGCCCGGGACACCAGCCCGGCCACCACGGCCTCCACCGGCCGGCCCCTCCACCCGCGCCCGGCGGCAATTGGGACTCCCTCGGGGTTGAGCCCCCTGAGGCTCAGCACCGCGCCCGAGCGGTCCAGTCCCAGCTCCAGGCTGGGGTTGATGTCCAGGCTGAGGTAGGCGTCGGGCCGGGGGCCCACCCAGACGGAGGCCAGGGGGAGGCCCAGCAGCAGGACCAGCGCGACCGCCACGGCCCAGGCCGGCTGCAGCCGCAGGCCGGCCACGGGCCTGAGCCAGCCCCAGGCGCGGGGCACTGCGCCCCACGACCGCCGCGGGGTCAGCTCCAGCTCCTGGCCGGCCGCGGCGCCGGGGGGCAGGAAAACCCTGACGAAGCGCCCGTCGGGGGTAAGGGCCACCCCCCGCCGGCCCCGAGCCTCCAGGATCAGCGCCGTCCTGTACTTCACCCCTGCCCCCTCCCCTCTGCGCCCACCCCGGCCCCGCCCACGTACTCGCCCAGGCAGGGAAAGTCCCCGCTCAGGATGAGGGCCACCGCGATTATGTAACGGCGGTACCTCTCCAGGGTCTTGCGGCCCACCCCCGAGGCCTCCTCCAGGCTCTGGAGCGGCAGGGCCCGGTGGGCCAGGGTGTAGTTCCACAGCTCCCGCCTCAGCACCAGCGTCCGGGCGGCCGCCTGCGCCCTCTCGCGGGCGTCCCGGTGGCGCGGCGAGGCGCGGACGAGCTGAGCGAAGGTGAGCCCGAACCCCGCCAGCGCCTCCTTGAGCCGCTGGATCTCCTCCCGCCGCTCCCAGGCCTCCGTCTGCCGGGAGTACTCCTCCGCCGCCAGCCTCCCCGCCGCCGCCAGCCCCGCGCCGTCGGCGGCCTCCAGAGGCTCCCGGGCCGACGCATGCTTCCGCTCGCGGCGGTAGTGGTCCACCAGCCGGCGCCTGATCAGCGTCTGGGCGAAGGCCAGGAACGGCCCCTCCCTGGGGTCGTAGGCGTCTATGGCCTGGTTGAAGGCTATGAGACCCACCGACGCCTCGTCGTCCTCCCCCAGGCGGATGAACCTCCGGGTGGCCCGGGAGCAGACCCGGAGTACGAAGGGGGTGTACTCGCGGATGAGGCGCTCGCGGGCGTCTGCGTCCCCCCGTTTGGCCCTCTCCAGCAGCGCCGCGGGGTCTGCAGCCTCCCCCCCGCCGCCCCGGCCCGCCATGCCCAACTCGGCGCACCTCTTTCATCCAGGTGATTCGCAGCCCTCCCCCGCTATGGGGGGGTACGGGCGGTACGGGCAGCCTCCTGCCCCCGGCCGGGCGCGCCGGCCGGGGAGGCCCCCCTCTACCCCTTTGAATCGGCGGCGGGAGGCGGATCGGCAAGGCCGTGGGGCCCGGCGGTCGCGCCGCCGGGGTTCCAGAGGCCAAAGCGCACTGCCGTCGCGGGCCCATCGGGGCAGGCCGGTACGCCGCTCACGGGGGACCCGTTACCGCCGCAGGAGCCAGAAGACCAGGGTGAGCACCAGGCTCAGCACCAGGCTCAGCACCAGGCCGCTCACCAGGGGGAAGTAGAGGGTGAAGTTGCCCCGCTGGACGTAGATGTCGCCGGGCAGCCGGCCCAGCCCCAAAAAGCGCCCGCCCAGCAGGAGCAGAAGCCCCAGGCCGGCCAGCACCAGCCCCGCCACCAGGAGCAGCCGTCCTACACCCGCCAGCCCCGGCATCGACCACCACCACCCTTTCTAACCCCGCCCGGGCGCCCGGCAGGGTAGGGGCGCCCGGCGTCGAATCCCCCGGACCAGGTGGGGCAACCCGACCCCGTACCCCCAGGGCACCCGGCCCCTCAGGGGCAGTATGGACGGCGCGGGGCGCCCCGGCGGGAGGTGAGGGCGTGAAGCTGCTCATGCACATCTGCTGCGCGCCCTGCGCGGCCTACCCCCTGCTCAACCTGCTCCTGCCCGAGGGCCACCAGGTCAAGGGGCTGTGGTTCAACCCCAACGTCCAGCCCTACCGGGAGTTCGAGCGGCGGCTCAGCGCCCTGGAGGCCCTGGCCATGGACCGGGGGCTCGTGGTGGAAGCGGTGCGCTCCTACCCCCTGGCCGGCTTCCTTCGCGGCCTGCTCGCGGCCATGGACGGCGGCGAGGTCCGGTGCACCTTCTGCTACCGGGTCCGCCTGGAGGAGGCCGCCCGCCGGGCCGCCCTGCAGGGGGCGGAGGCGTTCACCACCTCTCTCCTGGTGAGCCCCTTCCAAAAGCACGACCTGGTGCGCCGGGCCGGCGAGGACGCCGCGCGGCAGGTGGGCGTGCCCTTCCTCTACCGCGACTGGAGGCCGTACTGGCCCCAGGCGGTGGCGCTGTCAAGGGAGCTGAAGCTCTACCGCCAGCCGTACTGCGGCTGCGTCTTCAGCGAGGCCGAGCGCTACCGGGCGCCGGCCGAGGACGGCCCGGCAGCCGGCCCCGGGTGACGGGCGCAGTGGCCGCGGCCCGGCGAGCCGGGGCCGGCGGACACTCGCCCGGCCGCCGCGTCCAGCCACTGGCAGCGGGGGCCGGCAGCGCCGCCGGGGGGAGAACCCGGGCGGTCCCCCCCCCGGCTAGAACAGCCGGGCCTGGGCCTCTTCCGGGGGCTTCAGCCCCAGGTGGGCATACACCTGCCGGGTCACCACGCGCCCCCGGGGCGTGCGCTGCAGGAACCCTATCTGGAGCAGGTAGGGCTCGTACACGTCCTCGATGGTCTGGGGCTCCTCGCTGATGGCCGCGCCGATGGTGTCCAGCCCCACCGGCCCGCCCCCGTAGTGCTGGATTATGGCCAGCAGCATCCGCCGGTCCACCCTGTCGAGCCCGAGCTCGTCCACCTCCAGGAGCCGGAGCCCCTCCAGGGCCACCTCCCGCGTCACCGTTCCCTGGGCCCGCACCTGGGCGTAATCCCTCAGCCGCTTGAGCAGCCGGTTGGCCACCCGGGGCGTGCCCCGGGAGCGGCGGGCGATCTCGGCCGCCGCGTCCGGCTCCAGCTTTACCCCCAGGATCCGGGCCGAGCGCCGCACCACGCTCTCCAGCTCCTCGTGGGTGTAGAATTCCAGACGGCTCACCACCCCGAACCGGTCTCGGAGCGGCGAGGTGAGCAAACCCGCGCGGGTGGTGGCGCCGATAAGCGTGAACCTGGGGAGGTGCAGGCGGAGTGAGCGGGCGCTGGGCCCCTTGCCGATTATGATATCGAGCGCATACTCCTCCATGGCGGGGTAGAGTATCTCCTCCACCGTGCGGCTCAGCCGGTGGATTTCGTCGATGAACAGCACCCCGCGCTCCTCCAGGTTGGTGAGGAGGGCGGCGAGATCTCCCGGCCTTTCCACCGCCGGGCCGGAGGTGATGCGGATGCCCACGCCCAGCTCGTTGGCGATGACGTGGGCCAGGGTGGTCTTGCCCAGGCCGGGGGGGCCGTAGAGCAGGACGTGGTCCAGCGCCTCGCCACGGGCCCTGGCGGCCTGGATGAAGACCAGGAGCGGCTCCTTGACCTTCTGCTGGCCGACGAACTCGCCGAAGGTCCGGGGCCTCAGGCTCTGATCCAGGACGGCGTCCTCCTCCTGGGGGCGCGCCGAAACCACCCTCTCCCCCGCCGGCCTCTCCGGCGCCCCGGCCTCCCCACCCGCTTCGGCGGCGCCGCCGGCCCCTGCCTCCGCCTCCCTTTGCCGCTCCAACGCCCCTCACCTCCCCTGCTTCTCCGCCCTTCCCGTCCCGCCGCGCCGCCCAACCCCGCCCACGCCGCTTCCACCGCGGCAGCCGGCCGGCCTCACCTCCGGGCCTGCCGGCGCGACGGCGGCGGGTGGCACCGGCACGGCCGTCCCCGCCCGGGTCACACCCGCCGGCGGGACGACCCCGGCTGGCGGGGCAGAGAGGGCCGCCTCCCCGCCGCCTCGCCCCCCAGCAGCTTAAGACCCTCCCGCACCAGGGCCTCAGCGGTCGCCTCCGGACCCAGGGCCCGGGCCGCTTCGTCCACCGCCCGTGAGGCCTCCGGCCGGCTGTAGCCCAGGGAAACCAGGGCCTCCAGCGCCTCGGCCGGGACGGTGCGGGGCTCGGTCGCAGACACCTTGCGCCGCTCCCGCCGCCGGGCCTCGCGCGGCCCCAGGATCTCCCTGAGCTCCAGGACCAGCCGCTGGGCGGTCTTGGTGCCCACGCCGGGCACGCCGGTGAGCGACTCCACGTCCTCGTAAACCACCGCCCGCCGCAGCTCCTCCGGGCTCATGCCCGAGAGCAGGCTCAAGGCCACCCGCGGCCCCACCCCGGTGACGCCAAGGAGCAGCCGGAAGAGCTCCTGCTCCTGGGCCGACGTGAACCCGTACAGCGTAAGCGCGTCCTCTCTGACGTGGAGGTGGGTGTAGAGCACGGCCTCCCGGCCGGGGGCGGGAAGGCGCGCCAGGGCGGATATGGGCATCTCCACCCTGAAGCCCACCCCGCCCACGCTCAGAATGACGTGGTCCCCGCCCACACGCTCCACCCGGCCCCGGAGCTGGTCGATCACCGCCCACCCTCCCCCCGCACCGCAGGCAGCGGCCGGCTGCAAAGGCAGCACACCGCTACAGCCAGGGCGTCGGCCACGTGGTCGGGCCGGGGAAGGCGGGTCAGCGCCAAAAGGTGGGCCACCATGCGCTGGACCTGGGCCTTGTCCGCCCGACCGTAGCCTGCCACCGCCGCCTTGACCGCCAGAGGCGAGTACTCGGCCACCCTCACCCCCGCGTCCGCCGCCGCCAGCAGAACCACGCCCCGGGCGTGGCCCACGCTCAGCGCGCTGCGCACGTTGCGGTTGAAGAAGACCTCCTCCACGGCCACCAGGTCGGGGCGGTGCTCCTGGATGAGGGCGCTGAGCTCGCGGTAGATGTGGAGCAGTCGCTCGGGGAGCGCGGCCCCGGGCGGGGTGCGGACCGTGCCGAAGCCGACGGCCTCCATGGCGGAGCGGTCGCCCCGCACTAGCCCGTACCCGGTGCTGGCCGTGCCCGGGTCGACGCCCAGGACCAGCATCGTCAGCCCCCCTGAAGCGGCCGCCTCGCTGTGTCGCCACGCGGCCACGCTGCCGCGCCCGAATATCGCCGCCCGCTGTCCCGCTACCAAACGGGGCCGGCTCCCGCCCCGGCGCCGGCGGCCCCCCACTCGCCCGGGGGAACCTTTCGCCAGCCGAGGGGCTTCTCCTGCCCCGCCGGGGGCGGCGGGGCGGCCGGCCGGGGCGGCCCGCCAGCCGGAACCGCTCGCGATAGTCCACCAGACTCTCCCTGTCCCGATCCAGGCTCTGAATGAGCAGCCCCAGGCGCTTTTGGGCCGAGCCCGTCGGCCACCACGAAGGCCACGTCGGCAAGACGATTGCTCCCCGCCTTCGGGTTCTCCCGCATCCGGTTCTC
>JAIMBG010000075.1 GCA_023511555.1 Acetobacteraceae bacterium
GCCAGGCTGGCCGCCAGCATGAGGTTGACGGTCGCGCCTACGCTGGTGACATCGAGGTAGATGCTGGCCCCGGCCAGCTTTGGGGCTCGCGCCTTAATCATCCCGTGTTCTATGGACACCTCGGCCCCTAGGGCCGCCAGCCCCTTGAGGTGCTGGTCGATGGGCCTGAGCCCGATGTCGCATCCTCCCGGCATCGACACCTCAGCGCGGCCGAAGCGGGCCAGCAGCACCCCCAGGAGGTAGTAGGAGGCACGGAGCCGTTTGACTAGCTCGTAGGGCGGGGACACGGGGGCCAGGCGGGCCGGGTCCACCCGCACCTGCCCGTTGCCTTCCCGGCTGGCGCGGGCCCCCAGGGCCTCCAGGATGGCCACGAACACCCGAACGTCCTCTATCTCGGGAAGGTTCTCCAGCGTACTGGGCGAGTCGGCCAGCAGCGCCGCAGGCAGCACGGCCACTGCAGAGTTCTTGCGCCCGCTGACGCGCACCACGCCGTTCAGCGGCCGGCCGCCCTGAATGATCAGCTTCGCCACCAGGCTCCCCCCCTGCCCGCGCCCCCCAGAACGGCCGGCCGTGAGCGCGGCCCCTCGGGCCAAACCAGGGCGCTGAAACTGACCGAAGGCACGAGGCTATGCTGTAGTTCGGCGCACCCCGCGTATATCCTGCCCGCGGAAGCCCCCCGGCCAAGGGGCGACGGGCCTAATTCGACCTCTCCAACTGGCCGGTCCAGGCGTTGAGCAGCCAGGAACGGCCGTCGACCGCCCGAATGCGCCAGACCGGAACCGCCTGCCACAGATCGCTGTCGTACGCCGGGGTGAAGTAGCCCAGGGACACCTCCTTGACCGTGACCTCCTCCCCCGCCGGAATCAGGTCCGCCCACCGCCTCAGCGCCTCCGCCGCCGACACCACCGGCTTGCGCTCACCCCGGAACCCCTGGCCGTTCACCCAAATCCCCTCCGCCAGCTCAACGCCCCAGTAGCCCACCCCCACCCGGAACCGGCCCATGAACATGGGCCACCCCTGGTAGACCTGGACAAACTCTATCCGATACAGACCCTGGGCCGGCAGGGCCAGCGCCAGGTCCAGCCGGGCATCAGCGGGCAGCCCCCCGTGGCTCTTCAGGAACTCCTCGGCCACGCGCCGGGCCTCGGCGAGGCTCCAGATGCCATCCGACCTTTCCTGGTCCGGCTCCAGCCGGGGCCGGCGAAATGACCAGGCCCCGCTGGAGACCAGGGACAGCACCGCCTCGCCCCGCCGGTAGGCATGGACCCCGGGCGACACCTCCTCCGTCAGGGGGCCGGGGCCGGCGAGCTCAGCCGTGAACGCGGCCAGCATGGCCAGCGGCTGGGGGCGGCGCGGACTCACCTCCAGGATGGGCATGGGCAGGTTGCGCAGGGGCAACCTTGCCTCCACCACCAGGCCGCGCTCCGCCAGCTTTTCCACCACGGCCCTGACCTCCTGCTCGGTGGCCTGGGAGGCAGAGGCCGCGTAGGGGCCCGGCTCCACCCAGATCCGGTAGGCCAGGAACGCGTTCATCAGGGCGAAGGCGAAGATCAGAATGGCTCTAGCTTTCCCCCAGTCCAACTCCAGCCCTCCCCAGAGAAGGCGTCGAAGAAGAGCAGTCGCCCGCCCTCAAGCTCCACCGCCCAGGTCGGAACGGCCCGATCGGCCCCGCCGACGCAGATGTATGCCAGGTAGACGTCAGTCACCATGCGGGCAGGCCCCCCCTCGCCGCCCAGCAGCTCAGGCCTGCGGTTAAGCAGGTCCAGCACCTGGCGGGCCGAAATCACCGGTCTGGGCTCCCCCAGGGGGCCGGCGGGGATCCGGACGTGGCGCCGGTAGCTAGACACCACATCCCCGGTCATGGACACCTCCAGCATGCCCTCCTCGTTCACGACCGGCAGCCCTAGATGGCGTGCCATATAGGTCAGGCGGTAGGGGACGGCCCCCCTGGACAGGGGGGTGAACGGTGGGAAGTCAACCTGGGACAGGCACGCATCCTCAGGAAAGCCGCGGTGCAGCGCCACGAACTCCACCGCCCGCCGCAGCACCTCGAGGGGGGGCAGCGACTCCCCCTCTTCGGGGCCGACCGGTGCCTGGTACTCCAGCTCCCCATCGGGATAGACGCGCAGGCTCCGCCGCCCGTCGGTGTATATGGTGGCCCCGTCCCTCTCCACCATCTCACGCACCACCGAAGGGTCGGGGAAGAACTCCGCCACGGGGTCGCTGCCCGCCCCCGCCTCCTCTCCCATGGCCACCGGCGCCAGGCGCGGGGGCTGCTCGGGGACGTAGATACCTCTCCTGACCGGGACGCCGGGGTGCGGCGAGACCAGTTCCACATACGGGGCGGCGCGGGAGCCCTGCAGTCCGGACAGGAGCTGGCGGAGCCCCGCCACCTCCAGCACGGCCCCCCCCGGGGCAGCCGGGGCCAGGTAAACCTGGGTGTAGGCGCGGTGGATGAGGAGCTGGGGAGGATCCCCGAGCCCGACGAAGACGGCGTCGACCAGCACCGGCCCCTGCGACCCGGCCTGGCCCGAGGCCTGCCCGCCCCACGCCTCGGCCCATACCTCTATGGGCAGGCTCACGGGGAA
Source organism: Acetobacteraceae bacterium (assembly GCA_023511555.1). Lineage (GTDB taxonomy): Bacteria > Bacillota > Sulfobacillia > JAIMBG01 > JAIMBG01 > JAIMBG01. The sequence goes on from JAIMBG010000075.1 coordinate 2,589, forward strand.
GACCGCCTCCAGGCCGGGGCCGTCGCGAAGCCGCTGCACCGCCTCAGGGTCCTGGGGCACCCAGCCCTGGGCCGGGTACTGCCCCTGGGAGAGCAGAGGGAAGAGCCCGGCCCAGAACCTCTGGTAGCCGTCCTGCCCGGGGCGGAAGGCGGTGTGCCGTCCCTCGCCGAGGTGGACCACCAGCCGGGAGGGGGCCAGGAGCTTGGTGAGTTCCTGCCTCCAGGAGCCCGGGGAGGCCGCGCGATAGTACTCTCGCTCAGGCACCAGCGGGTATCCGCCCCCCGCCCCCAGCCAGACCCGGGCGCTGAGCCCCAGGCTGAGGAGCACCAGCACCGCCAGCGCCCAGCCCTTTACCGCCTCCCAGGCCTCCCGCTTCAGGCGCATGGTCGACCCTCCCCCGGCTGGCTTCGCCCCTGGGGAGGGGCGGAAAGCGGCAGAAACACCTTAACCACCGTGCCCTCGCCGACCCTGCTCTGGATGCCGATGTGCCCCCCGTGGGCGTCCACTATCTCCTTGGCGATGGACAGCCCCAGGCCGGAGCCGCCCAGACCGCGGGACCGGGCCTTGTCGACCCGGTAGAACCGCTCGAACACCCGGGGCAGGTCCCGCTCGGGGATGCCGATGCCCGTGTCGCTGACCCGCACCTCTACCCCCTGCTCTACGGGACCAAGGACTATGGAGATAGCGCCGCCGGGGGGCGTAAACTCCACAGCGTTGGCCAGAATGTTGAGGAACACCTGCTCTATCCCGTCCCTGTCGGCGGGTATCGGGGGCAGGGGCCGCGGGCACCCCACGGTCACAGTCAGGCGCTTCCGCTTCGCCTCCAGCTCCAGCTTGCCCACGGCGCCCTCCATCACCCGCAGGACGTCGACGGGGGCGAGTTCCCAGCGGCGCACCCCGTGGTCGAGCTGCGACAGCCTCAAGAGGTCGCTCACCAGGCGCACCATGCGATTGGCTTCCTGGGAGGCCACCTCAAGGAAGCGGGACCGCAGGGCGGGGTCGTCCGCCGCCCCGTCGAGGAGCGTCTCCAGGTAGCTCTTTACGGTGGTCAGCGGGGTGCGGAGCTCGTGGGAGACGTTGGCCACGAACTCCCGCCTCAGCCTCTCCAGCCGCTCCTTTTCGGTGACGTCGTGCAGCACGATGACCAGGCCGGCGACCTCCCCGTCCCAGCGCAGGGGGGCAAAGTGGGCCTCCAGCACCCGTGGGGCCGGCCCGTCCAGCCTGAGCTCGCGGGTCAGCCCCGTCTCGCCGGCCAGGGTGGCCCGCGCCGGGCCGGACAGCGCCGACACGGCAGGGACGTCCTCCAGGGCCCGCCCGGCGATCTCCGCCTCCCCCACCCCCAGCAGAGAGGCAGCGGCGGGGTTGGTAAGAACCACCCGCCCCGACCGGTCTACGGCCAGGATGCCGTCGGCCATGTGGGTGAGGACCGCCTCCAGCTTGCCCTTCTCCTGGGAGATCTCGCCCAGGGTCTGCTTCAGCCGGCCGGCCAGGTAGTTGAACATCTCGCCGAGCTTGCCAATCTCGTCGGGGGAGCGCACGGCGATGCGGCGGTCGAAGTCCCCGGCGGCCATCTGGGCAGCCTGGGAGGTGACCTCGCGGATGGGGCCGGTGATGGTGCGGGAGGTGGCGAAGCCCAGGGTCACCGCCACCCCGAGGGCCAGCAGCGTCGCCCCCAAGAGGATGACGCGAACGTCGCCCAGGGTGAGGTACACCCGCTCGAGAGACGCTGACAGGTAAACCGCCCCCACCACCGCGCCGCGCGACCGGATCGGCACGGCCAGGTAGAGGCGGCGGCGGCCGGCGTCGGGGTCCACGCGGATGGCCTCGCCGCGCGAGCCCGACAGGGCGCGGGTGATCTCGGCCTGGACCAACTGCTCCCCCCTGAGCACCGCCCCACCCCCCGATCCCGAGAGCACCAGCCCGCGGTGGTCCAGGACAGTGACCTCCACCCCCGACAGGCGTGCGAACTGGGCCACCAGCTCGTCCACCTGGTCCAGACTGGGCGACCCTCCGAGGTAGCGCTCCAGCAGGCCTGCCAGCACCTGTGCCTGGGGTACGAGGTTGGAGGAGAGCTCCCTGAGGTAGTACCTCTCCAGTGACTGAAAGAGGTATACCCCCACCAGCTCCATGGCCAGGAGGATGAGGAGGGTAAACACCAGCACCAGCTTCCACTGGATGCTCCGCAACAGCCTCAGTCCCTCCGGGGCAAGGCCGCTTCAGCCCGAGCTCGGGCTGAAGTAGTAGCCCACGCCCCTCTTGGTCTGGATGTACCGGGGTTGACCGGGATCTTCTTCGAGCTTCTCGCGCAGCCGGCGGACGGTCACGTCCACCGTGCGGCTGTCGCCGAAGAACTCGTAACCCCACACGTCCTCCAGCAGCTTCTCCCGGCTGTAGACCTGGCCGGGGTTAGAGGCCAGGTACTTGAGCAGTTGGAACTCCAGCGACGTGAGCTCCACGGGCCGCCCATCCCTGGTGACCCGGTACCGGCCGGTGTCTATCACCAGCGACCCGAAGGCCAGCACCGCCCCTGCCCGGTCCCGGGCGAGGGTTCCCTGGGCGCGGCGCAGCAGCGCCCTCACCCTCGCCACCAGCTCGCGCGGGCTGAACGGCTTGGTCACGTAGTCGTCCGCTCCAAGGTCCAGCCCCGCCACCTTGTCGTGCTCCTGGTCCTTGGCGGTGAGCATCAGGATGGGCACGTCGGAGCGGGTCCTGAGCTTCTGGCAGACGGCGTAGCCGTCCACGGAGGGCAGCATGATGTCCAGGATGACCAGGTCGGGGCGTTCCTGCTCGGCCTTGGCCAGCGCCTCCTCGCCGTCAAAGGCCAGAGAGACGGAGAACCCGGCCTTCTCCAGGTTATAGCGTAGGATCTCGGCGATGGGCCGCTCGTCGTCCACCACCAGCACCCGTTCGGCCATCGTCCTCACCCCCGCTGGCTTCCCGGGCCTGCCGCCGGTATCATTTCATTCGGGAAGGGCGGCGGAGAATCCTCCCCCCGCAGGCCGCGCGAAACCCCGCCGCTGCCCTGCCCGTTCGGGGGCGGAAGGCCGCCTGGTGCCGCGGAGGTCCCTGAGGCGGGGGAGCCCAGGGCGGCGGACGGGCAGGTCCGAGACTGCCAGGCGGGTCAGTTGTGGCGGGAGGGAAGCGGCACCGTCCCCCAGCCTCCGTCCACCACGAGGTCGGTCCCCAGGGGGCGGGAGTAGTCGGCGATGGCACGGAGGATGAGGTCGGCGTCGGACCCCTCGGCCGGCCGGGGCTGCCCCTCCACTACCCGAACGGGCAGCACCCGGACCCAGCCGACCCCCACGCGGTCCAGACCAAAAAACACCATCATGCTCTGGGTGTTGGACTCCTTGCGCTGGTCGTACACGAAGTTGCCCAGGCTGTAAACCGCCACCCCGCCGTCGATCACCTCGATCCCCTGGAGTACGTGGGCGTGGTGGCCCAGGACGATCTGCGCCCCGGCGCCGCAGAGTCGGGCCGCGAGCGCCCGCTGCTCCCCGGTGGGGCGGTGGGACTCCTCCACCCCCCAGTGGAGGGAAACCAGCACCACATCGCACTCTTCTGCCAGCTTGCGAGTCGCTGCCACCAGCCGGTCGATGTCGAGGGGAGACACACCGGGCAGCCCGGGACCCGCAGCGAAGGTGCGGGGGTACTCCAGGCTCCAAAAGATGTCGCCGAACTCCGTCGAGGCCAGAAACCCCAGCCTGAGCCCCCCCGCCTCGACCACCCGCGGGCGCCAGGCTTCTTCCGCGTCCTTCCCGGCCCCTACCCCCAGAAGCCCTGCCCCGTTTAGAACGTCCAGGGTCTGGAGCAGCGCCGGGGAGTCATAGTCCAGGATGTGGTTGTTAGCTAAAGACAGCACGTCCAGCCCCGATCCGGCCAGCACCGGCGCCGTCTCGGGGCTGGCCAAGAGCCAAATGCCCTTGTTGGGGATCATCCTTCCCCCGTCGGAGAGCGCGGCCTCCAGGTTGGCGAACGCCAGGCCGGCGCCGGCGAGGTAGGACCGCACCCGGTCAAAGGGGTAGGTCTGGCCATACTTGTTCATCCTGCCGGCTATGCCCCTCCCCAGCATCACGTCCCCTACCGCCACCAGTTCCAGCGCGGGGCCCCGGGCCAGCTCTTCGGGCAGGGGGGAGGGGTTGGGCCCCAGCGCAGACGGCCGCCCGCCGACGGGGGTAGAGCCGCGCCACCCCCACTCCACGCTCGAGGCCCCGCAAAGGCTCCCCAGCGACAGAGCGAGCCCGTCAGCCGCGGCCCGGTCCAGTTCCAGGGGCCGCCGCCGGGCCAGCCACGTCGGGGTGAACTCCAGTCGCAGAGTCCCCCCGATCCAGAACGCGCCGCTCAAGCCGGCCCAGGGGAGGGGCAGCGGCGAGGCACCGCCCCCCGGCGCGTCCGGGACGCGCCGGAGCTCCGCCACCGCCTCAACAGGATCGGTCCCGGCCGGGAGCCGCTCACACGGCGTACAGGCCAGGAACCGGCGGGAGCGCCCGTCAAGGACCAGGTACTTCACTGGAGGTCCGGGCAACAGCAGGTCTTCCCGAGCGAAGGCGGCCGCCGGGCCTCCCCCGTGCCACAGCGACAGCCGCTGAAGCTCGCCGAACCCGGAGAAGGTGAGGCCCAGGGCCAGCTTCACCCCCTCCGCCAGCCCGGCGTCGAGCCCCGCCCAGGGCAGCCGGTCCACCAGGAGGTTAAGGGTGGAGCCCTCCACCCAGGCCCGCCGCAACTCCGGGGCCGGCGAACCGTTCGGGCCCGGGCCGGGAAGGAGGAGGCCCAGCTCCTCGACCACCGCCGGCGGCGGCCCGGCCAGCAGCGCCGCGGCCGTGGGCCAGTAGCGGGCCCTGCCCGGCGGCGGCTGGATCGTGATCGGCACCACGCAGCCGGAGGCGGGGTGGTGGTAGTACACCACCACCGCGCCGGCACAGGCCCTCAGGTCCAGGGCGTCCACGTAGTCAGCCCCGCCCAGGGCAGGCGGGTGGAGCCCCAGCAGGAACCCCGCCGCCGACCCCAGGAGGAGGGCGGCGGCGGTCACGACCGCCGCCATCACCAGCCGCCGCTTACTTTTCAACTGCTGCACCCCCGACGCCGCCCCCGGCGCCCCGCTACTCGGCCTGCTGCCGGAAGAGCTGTATGGGGTCGACCGTCTTTCCGTCTATCCGGACCTCGAAGTGAAGGTGAGGGCCGGTGCTCCGGCCCGTGTTGCCGACGTAGCCCAGGACCTGCCCCTTGTCCACCCTGTCCCCCACGTTCAGCAGCCGGCGGGACAGGTGCGCGTACAGCGTGACCACCTTCCCCCCGCCGTGATCCACCAGGATGGCCTGCCCGTATTGGCCCAGCCAGCCGGAGGAGATGACGACGCCGGAGTCGGCCGCCACCACCGGCGTACCTATGGGGGCGGCGATGTCCACGCCGGGGTGGAACTCCCGCCCCCGGCGCCCGTAGAGGGAGGTCACCGACCCGACCAGGGGCCAGGTCAGGCGCCCTGTGCCCCGGCTGGGGATGGGCCGGCTCCCCTGAGCCACTACCTGGACCGTGGGCGCCCGGAGGATCTTCTCCGCCAGCACCTGCGTGGACTTCACGCCCCCGTTCTCCCGCGCGGTCACCAGCGTCACCAGCTTCTCACCCGGGACGCCGGGCTGTCTTATTGCCCTTTCCCAGGGCCACAGGCCGTCGTCGTACACCACCCGGGTGGTGAAGGGGATGACCTGGGTGAACACCACCCTCTCGGTGCTGACCAGGGTGAGATAGGGCTCGGGCACGAGCAGGTTGAGCTTCTGTCCCACCTGCAGAAGGTCGGGGTTCTTGAGGTCGGGGTTGGCCTTGCGCAGGCTGTCCACGGTCAGCCGGTGACTGGCGGCGATGCTCCACAGCGACTCGCCCCGGGAAACGGTGTGGGTGATGAGCTTGTCCGTCCCGCGCAGCAGGATGCGGGTTGCGGCGTCGGCCGACCGCACGTCTTCGGCCCGGAACAGTCCCTCACGGATCTCCACCCTCTGGGCAATGCTCAGGCCCTCGAAGGTGAACTCCGACACCCGCCCCCTCTGCCGCCGCACCTCCTCCTCCACCCGGGCCCGGTAGTCGCGCTCGATGCCCTCCAGAAGCGAGGCGGCGGTGGCCCGGTCCGCCACCACCACCACGGCCTTCCCGTCGACCACTATGGCCGCCCCCGCCGTCACCGGGGTGAGCGCCGTCCGGAGGGCAGCCACCGTGGCGGAGAGCGAGGGGAGCTCCTGCAGGGCAGCGGAGGAAGACAGGGGAAAGAGGCGCACCGACTGGCCCACCCTCACCTGCCTTCCGGCCCGCACCGACCACATCCGCACCCTGTGCTCCAGGAACCTCTCCAGGCCCTCCACCTGGCTCATGGAGACCACGCCGACGCGGCGGCCGTCGACAGCCACGGCGAACATCCGCTCGCTCGCCCCGCCACGGGGCGCCCCGGGCGCCAGCGGGACCAGGAGTACAAAGAGGGTGAAGGCGACGAGGTAAGGCCAGCACCGCAGGGACATGGCTGTCACCCCGATAGCACCAAATGCACGCGGAGGCAGAGAGGCACTGAGAGAACCGGCCGGCGGGGCCGCGTTTGGAGTTATTCTTTGCCCCTGTTCCTCTTTCCTCCCCGCGGTTGAGGAAACCTAAGGCCCCGCGGGGGCGCCGCTGTCACTCCCCGCCCCGGGCGTAGGGAATGCCGTCGGCCGCCGGCGGCACCGCCCGCCGGACCACGCCGGTCAGCACCACCAGGGTCAGCGCGTAGGGGATCATCTTGATGAACTGGTAGGGCAGGTTGGCCGCCACCACCCGGAAGCTAAGGGCCTCGGCGAACCCGAAGAGCATCGACGCCCCCATGGCCCCAAGCGGCGTCCAGTTCCCGAAGATCATGGCCGCCAGCGCGATGAAGCCCTTGCCCTGGGTCATGCCCTCGATGTACATGCCGGTGTGCTCCACCGACAGGTAAGCCCCCGCCAGGCCGCCGAGGATGCCACTCATCAGGCAGCCGGTGTAACGGAGAGCCAGGACGTTGATGCCCAGAGAGTCGGCGGCCAGCGGGTTCTCCCCGACGGAGCGAAGCCTGAGGCCGAAGACCGTCCGCCCCAGGACGTAGTGGGAGAGGATCACCAGGGCGAAGCCAATGAGTATCACGGGCGAAAGCCCGGTGACCAGGGGCCTAAGCCACGCCACATCCCGCAGGTAGGGAACCGAGATGTCCGCAAGCCGCGGCACGTGCGGCGAGGTGGTGGCCATGCCGAAGAGCAGGATGGAGCTGAAGCGCGCCAGGCCGTACGCCAGGAGGTTTAGCGCCACCCCGCTCACGATCTGGTCCACCCTGAAGGTGACGGAGGCCACGGCGTGAATGAGGGACAGGAGGAAGCCGGCGAGCACGCCCAGGAGGATGCCCCACACCGGGCCATAGTTCAGGGCGCCCCACGCTCCCCAGAACGAGCCCACGATCATCATGCCCTCAAGCCCGATGTTGACTACGCCGCCGCGCTCGGTGTACACCGCCCCGAGAGCGGTGAGCATCACCGGCGTGGTCATGCGGATGGCGGAGGCCAGCATCTCGGCGTCAAACACCCTACTCCGCCTCCCTCTTCCTCTGGGTCCGGATGTAGCGGGTCAGCAGCTCATAGGCCACAACGATGCTGAGGATCATGACCGCTTCCAGTATGGTGATGACCTCCATGGGCACGCCGGCCAGGGCCTGCACGCCCTCGCCGCCGCGGTCCAGGAAGCCGAAGAGCAGTGCGGCCAGTATCACCGCAAAGGGGTCGTTCTTGGCCAGAAGGGCCACGGCTATCCCGTCGAACCCGTAGCCCCGCGGGAAGTCGATGTCCATGTAGCCGAAGTAGCACAGAAGGTCGCTCAGCCCCGCCATCCCCGCGATCGCCCCGCTGATGAGGAAGGCAAGGAAGTAGATGCGGCGGGGCTTAATACCCTGGGCCTCCGCCGCCCCAGGGTTCTGAGCCACCGCCCTGAGCTCCATCCCAAAGGGCAGTTTCCAGATGAGGACGAAGAGCAGCGCTGCAACCGCCACCCCCACTATGAGGAACCAGTTCAGGTAGACGTGTTTGGGGAGGTGCAGCCCTAGAGCACCCAGCAAGCCGTGGAGGGTGGGCATGCGGGCCGTTGGCAGGAGCAGCGGCATGCGGACGCGGGGGCTGCCAAAGCCGGTCTCGCTGGCCTGGGCGGGGTCCATGAACACGTCGGCGATGAAGTAGTGCACCAGCGAAAAGGCTATGTAGTTCATCATGATAGTGCTGATGACCTCGTGCACCCCGCGACGGACCTTGAGGTAGGCGGGAAGCAGGGCCCACAGAACCCCTCCGGCCATCCCGGCCAGGATGGTGAGGGGCAGGTGCACGGCGGCGGGCCGCCCCCCGGCGCCCCCCCCCGCCCCGGCCGCGCAGAACCCCCCGAAGAGATAAAGCCCCTCCACCCCGATGTTGAACAGGTT
>JAIMBG010000076.1 GCA_023511555.1 Acetobacteraceae bacterium
GCCTGAGTCTCTGGCCCGGGAGTTCTTGGGCGGCCGGGGTTTCGTGGCGAAGCTGCTCTACGACGAGGTGCCGCCTGGGACCGACCCCCTTTCCCCGGAAAACCGGGTGGTGATGGCCTCGGGGCCGCTTAGCGGCGCTTTCGTCCCCTCCAGCGGCAAGTTCTCGTTCGGCGCCAAGTCCCCCCTCACCGGCGGCTATGGGGACAGCAACGTTGGGGGGCACCTGGCGCCGGAGCTGAAGTACGCCGGCTACGACGCCGTGGTCCTCGAGGGTGCGGCCCCTCGGCCGGTGGTGCTGGTGATCGACGACGGCAAGGTTGAGCTCAGGGACGGGTCGGCATACTGGGGCAAGGGCTCGATGGACGCCGAGGCCCGGCTCAAGGCCGACCTGGGCCCGGACTTCCAGATCGCCGTCATCGGCCCCGCCGGGGAGCGGCTGGTCCGCTTCGCCTGCATCAGCCACGACTTCGGCCGCCAGGCGGGGCGCACCGGCGTGGGGGCGGTCCTGGGCTCAAAGCGGCTGAAGGCCGTCTGCATCCGCGGCACCGGAACCATCCCCGTGGCCGACCCCAGGGCGGCGTTTGAAAAGGGCAAGGAGATGTATCGGGCGGCGTTCGCCAAGCCCGGGTTCAAGGAGTGGACGCCGTACGGCACCGCCGGCGTCACCGACTGGGTGAACGAGGTGGGCGCCTTCCCCACGAAGAACTTCCAGACTGGCTACTTTGAGCCCTACAGGGAGATCAACGGCCAGACGCTGCGTTCCACCATACTGGTCAGGGACAAGGGCTGCTTCGGCTGTCCCATCCCCTGCGGCAAGTACTCCCGGGCCCGGGCGGCCGGCAGGGAGTTCTACGTGGAGGGGCCGGAGTACGAGTCCATAGCGCTCTTGGGCGGGAACCTCATGCTGGGGGACATTCGCGAGATAGCCTATGCCAACTACGTGTGCGACCAGCTCGGGCTTGACAGCATAAGCGCCGGCGTAGTAGTGGGGTTCGCCCTGGAGTGCTTTGAGACAGGGCTCCTCAGCGAAGGCGACATCGGCCGCAAGGTGGCGTTCGGAGACCTTGACTCCGTGGTCTACCTCTTGGAGAAGATCGCCGCCCGGGAGGGGATCGGCGAGCTGCTTTCCGAGGGCGTCAAGCGCGCCGCCGCCCGGATCGGGAGGGGAGCGGACCGCATCGCCCCCCAGGTGAAGGGCATGGAGTGGAGCGGCTACGAGTCCCGGTGGGCCCCCGCCATGATGCTGGCGTACATGACCGCCGACATCGGCGCCCACCACAACCGGGCCTGGGCCATCACCTACGATGCCGCCGTGGGCCGTGACAAGATAGAGGGCAAGGCCCAAAAGGTCATCGAGCTTCAGCACATACGGCCGCTGTTCGACATGCTGGGGCTCTGCCGGCTCCTCTGGGTGGAGATCGGGTTCGAGCTGGAGCGGTATGCCGAGGTCTTCCCCCTGGTTACCGGCCTCGACTACACCTGGGGGGATCTCCTCCGGGCGTCGGAGCGGGTCTACAACCTCACCCGCGCCTTCAACTTCCGGCACATACCGGGGTTCGGGCGGGCCTGGGACTATCCGCCGGCCCGGTTCTACGAGGAGCCGGTGCCCACCGGCCCGGCCAAGGGGAGGTATATACCGCGGGAGAAGCTGGACGAGCTACTCGACGACTACTACCGGCTGAGGGGCTGGGACAGGGACGGCAGGCCGACGCTCTCGAAGCTTGAGGAGCTGGGCCTTAGGTCCGTCGCCCGGGACATAGGCGCTGTCTGAAGCGGTCCCGGGTCGGCCCGCCGGTGTGAGCTGCGCGGTGCCGGCGCGGGGCGGCAGGGAGCCGGGGGCCCCGCCGGGGGGCGGGAGGTGAGGGCGGTGAGGGTCAGGGTAAAGGTGCACGGGCACGTGCGGGAGTTCCTGCCCGGGCAGGCACAGGAGGTGACCCTGGACCTGTCCGGGCCGGCTACGGTCGCCCAGATCATAGAGCGGCTGGGGGTGTCGCCCGAGCTTTTCATGTACGCCTTCGTTGACGGGCAGCGCCGCGCCCGCGAATACCGGGTGGAGCGGGACGCCGAGGTAGTGCTGATGTCGCCCGCCGCCGGAGGGGCCCCGCCGCGGGGGTGAGGCTGTGGTGGGCCTGGTGAGGCTGGACCAGGGGGCATACTATCTTCCGGGGCCTGCCAATCTGGGCGTGGCGGCCGCCGGGCGCCGGGCCGTGGCCGTCGACACCGGGCTGGACGAGGACAGGGCCAGGAGGCTGCTCCGGGCGCTTCACGAGGAGGGGCTGGAACTGGGGGCCGTGATCCTCACTCACTCCCATGCCGACCACATGGGAGGCGCGGCCTTCCTGGCCTCCCGGACCGGGGCGCCGGTCTTCTGCTCCCTGGAGGAGAGGCCCTTCGTGGAGAGCCCCGTGTTGGAGGGCATGTCCCTCTTCGGCGGCTATCCGCCCCGAAACCTGCGCAACAAGTTCCTGCTGGCCCCGCCCTGCAGAGTGGAGGGGGTGCTCGGTCCCGGCCCTGCCCTGCTGGCCGGCGTGGAGGTTGAGGTGGTCCCGCTTTTGGGGCACTCCCTGGGCCACGTGGGGGTGCGGTGCGGGGGCGTCTTGTTCTCCGGCGATGTTTACATCGGCCGCGACGTCCTGGCCAGGCACGGCGTGCCCTTCTTGGTGGAGGTGGACGCAGCCGCCGCCACCCTGGAAGGCTTGCTGGCCAGCGAGGCCGCGGGTTGCCTGGTGCCGGGCCACGGCCAGCCTGGGCCGGGCTGGCGTGAGGACGCCCGGGCGAACCTGGATCGCATCCGCGAGGTGGCGGACCGGGTGCAGCGATTGCTCGAGCGTCCGCTCACCTCCCAGGAGGCCAGCCGGGAGCTGTGCCGGGCTTACGGCGTTCGCGTGGAAGCGCCGGGCCAGTACTACCTCATGCTCTCGGCCACCAAGGCCTTCCTCACCTACCTCTTTGACCAGGGGCTCATAGGCTCCTCGGTCCGTGACGGAAACCTGCTGTGGCACCGGCGCTGAGGGCGCCGCCCGGCGGCGGAGGAGGTGACCCCCATAGCTGACTGGGAACGCCTGGCCCCGGACCCGTCGGGGGTGCTGCTTCAGGCCCTGGTGACCCTGGGAAGGCTGGGCAGGAGACGGCGCCGCCCTCCGGCCCGTCGGGCGAGCCCGGGCGAGCTCCTGTTGCTCGGCCCGGGGCGCCTCACTGAACGGCTGACCTGCGACCTGATACGCTTTGCCGGCGGCAGGGGGCGAAACCTCCTGGTACTGTGGTCGGGCGCCATGACCGATGTGCCCGGCGCGCTTCGCCGCTTCGGCGTGGCGAAGCTTCAGGTCGTGGGCCCGGGCCCCCCCGCCGTCGCGGAGGGCCCCCGGGACCGGGCTGCGGCCGTCTCTGCGGCGGATCTCGTCATCCTGGACGGGGACGAGCGGTCGTTCCTCGGCGTCCTTCGCCGGGACATCCTCCAGGCGGTGGAAGAGCGGCGGGCGAGAGGGCTCCCCGTGGCCGCGAGGGGCGGGGCCGCCAGCATCCTGGCCCGCCGCTGGGTGGGGGTTTCCCCCAGGGGCCACCGGCGGTGCCGCCTCAGGCTGGTGCCGGGGCTGCTGGGTGCCGGCCCCGAGGCTCAGGCCGGCGAGGGAGGGCTGAGCCCCGCCCGTTTGCTGGCCATGGCCTCCGCCTTGGCCCGGGGTGACCTGGTGCTCAGCCTGGGGCCCGGGTCGGGGGCCGTCTACCAGCCGCCAGACGAGCTGGTCTTCGTGGGGGGGGGAAGCGCCCTGGTGGTAGACTGGCCTGCTGCCCGCGGCTCGCTCAGGCCCCGGCTGAGGCGGGCGGCGCCGCTGCTGCCGGACCTTGCGGTCCACGTGCTGGCAAGCGGGGCGAGGTTCGACTTGGCCCTGAGGCGCCCGCTGCTTCAGGACCGAGACCGGCCGGACAGCGTGGGGGCCGGCTGGCAGGCGTCGAAGGCCCCCACGGGTACATCTGCAGGAGACGGCCAGCCGACGTGGGGGCGCTACCTGGGGGCAGGGGGAGGCGAGGGGAGGTGACCCGGCGGACGGCACCCGATGCGGCGCAAACCGCGGCCGTAGCTGGCGGGTCAGGGAGTTCGGGCGGCCGCCGGCTGTACGTAGGGGTGATCGGGGCCGATTCCTGCCCTCCCCAGGCCTGGGAGGCTGCGGCGCGGGTTGGAGAGGGGCTGGCCCGGGCCGGGGCCATAGTGGTCTGCGGGGGGCGGGGCGGGGTGATGGAGGCCGCGGCCCAAGGTGCAAGCCGCGCCGGCGGCCTGGTGGTGGGCGTGCTGCCCGGCCCCGACCGCAGTCTCGCCAACCGGTTTCTTACCGTGTCGCTGCCGACCGGCATGGGACAGGCCCGCAACGTGATCATCGTCCTTTCCTCGCACGCCATCGTTGCCCTGTCCGGGGGCTACGGCACCCTGTCTGAAATCGGCTGTGCCCTCAAGCACGGTGTCCCCGTAGTGGGTTTGGACACCTGGGTCCCGCTCAGGGAGGGGAGGCCGCCGGAGGGGCTGCATCCCGTCGCTGGTCCCGAGGAGGCGGTGGAACTGGCCCTGAGGCTGGCCCGGGCCCGGGCGTCCCGAATCGCTTGACCGCCTGCCGCTGCCCCCCTGGGCGGCGTCTCACCCGATCGATCGTCTGCCTGCCTTTCCCCAGCACACCTCGGAGTATCCCCACCCTCCGCCTGTATAGCGGCCGCCACGGCGGCGGAGGGTATGAGGGGAGGAAGCGGCCGGGCAGGCCTGAAGGCGGCCCGAGGACCAAGGGCAAGGGGCTGAGGCGTCGTGTTCAGGGTGGCTCTGTGGGGTCTGGGGGCCATGGGTGGCGGCATGGCCCGGGCCGTTTTGGAGAGGCGGAATGCCGGGCGGGACGGCCTCGAGATCGTCGCGGCCGTGGACCGCAGCCATGTCCTAGCGGGCCGGGACCTGAGCGATGTAGTGGGGCTGAGCCAGCGCTCCGGGGTCAGGGTGAGTCGCGATGCCGCCGCCACGCTCCAGCAGTCCCGGCCCGATGTGGTGATTATCAGCACCCGCTCGGAGCTGAGACGGGTTGCCCCGCAAATCCGCCTGGCCGTCGAGGTGGCGCGGTCCAACTGCATCACCATCGCCGAGGAGGCCGCCTACCCGTGGGCTGCTGACCGCGGGCTGGCCGAGGAACTGGACCGGCTGGCCAGGCTTCGCGGCGTGACCGTGCTGGGGACCGGCGTAAACCCCGGGTTTGTCCTCGACGCCTTGGTCATCGCGCTCACCGGGGTCTGCCTCAGGGTCGACCACGTTCGGGCGGAGCGCATCAACGACCTGTCCCCCTTCGGCTCCACGGTGATGAAGGCCCAGGGGGTGGGGCTGACACCGGAAGACTTCCGTGAGGGCGTGCGCCGGGGGTCAGTGGTGGGCCACGTCGGCTTCGCCCAGTCACTGGCGCTGATCGCCCGGGCCCTGGGCTGGCGCCTGGACCGGGTGGAGGAGGTGCGGGAGCCCATACTCAGCTCAGTGCGCCGAAGCGCTCCCCACGCCCGGGTGGAACCGGGCCGGGTCGCGGGTTGCCTTCACCTCGCTCGGGGCCTCGCCTCAGGAAGGGAGGTGATCTGCCTGGTCCACCCCCAGCAGGTCTGCCCCGAAGCCGAGGGGGTGAAGACGGGCGACTTCATCGCCATCCGGGGGCAGCCGGACATAAACCTTTCGATACGGCCCGAGATCCCGGGGGGGACGGGGACGGTGGCTCTGGCGCTCAACATGATCCCGACCGTAGTCGAGGCGCGGCCGGGGTTTCTCACTATGGCCGACCTTCCCTTGCCCCGGTCCCTCCCCCAGGTTCTTTCCCCCAATGCTTGCGCCACCGCGGGCGGGGAGCATTTGGGCCCCCAGCCGCCGGACCTTGCCGCAAGGGAAAGGCCTCGCCCGCTGCTTAGGTAACTGCCCTCGCCCTTACCGCACCACGGTTGACGTCGGGCCTCGACAGTGCTATAATCTGGGTGGTTACCCAAGAGCGGAGGTTCACTGGGCTGGCTTTCGGCTCGGGGGGGGTGTGCCCGGGTGGAGGTTCGTTGCCTGGCCCGTACCTGCGTTCACTGGCAAGGTATCGACCGCTGCTCCGCCCGGGGCGTGGTGCTGTCGGGCGAGGGATCCTGCCGGGCCTTCCGCGAGGCTGCGAGTGGCGTTCGGCTGCGCGGCGCGCCGGAGCGTGTCCTGCCTCCAGGCAGGGTAACCTACCGCCTCGAGATGGTTAGCTGCGGCAAGTGTGTACGATGCCGTGAGAACGGCCCTTCCCATGGGCCGTACTGGTACGCCTACTGGAAGGAGGGCGGCGTCACCCGCTCCCGGTACCTGGGTAAAGGCACCCCTGTGGAGTAGTCCCCGCGGGCCGCCGATGAGTCCGCCTTCGTCGTCCCCGTCCAGCGGCGGCGTGGGGCGTCACATGAGGAAGCTTGCGTGTGTGCCGCGCCGAAGGGGGCGATGGCGACGGGCTCTGTATCGATCTGCAGCTACGCCCCTGCCCACGAGGCAGCGATCATTGAAATCAGAAACCTTTGCGCCCGGGAGGAGGGCGGCCTCTTTACCACAGTGGAGAGCTGGAGGGGCGAGATGGCGCTCCACCGCTGCCTGCCCGAGCGGGACCTCTTGGTGGCGATGTGGGGCGGGCAGCCCGTGGGCTACGTCTACCGGTTCCGGCTGGGCGAGAGCGACGAGACCTGGCTCACGTGGGGCGAGGTGCTTCCCGGGTTTCGGCGAAGAGGGGTGGGCACGGCGCTGATGAGGGAGCTGATCGCCCTGTGCCGGTGCGAGGGCCAAGGCGGCGGCCAGGCCCCGGCGCCGGCCACGCCCCTCTCCATAGGTATGCTCAGCTCCCCTCGCCGTGCGGGTTCACACGAGCTGGCCCGCTCCCTGGGGTTTTGGTGTCTGAGCCGTTCCCTGCGGCTGGAGCGGACCGCGCGTGGGCTGCCCCAGGCCGCTTGGCCCCAGGGTTTCAGGTTCCGGGAGCTGGTGCCGGAGCGCGACGAAGAGCTCTACTCCCAGCTCTGCAACCGGGCGTTTGCCGACCATTTCCCCCGCCACGACATCACCGCGTCGGACGTGAGGACGCAGTTGGCGTCGGGGGTGGTGCGTCCTGGGGACATCCTGCTGGCCGTGGCGGATCCCGCGGCAGCAGAGGGCGGGGCGGGGGACGTCACGCCACCAGGAGGGTTGGTAGGCTTCTGCGCCAGCTCTTTTCACCCCCAGGGGGACAGGGAGGGGCTCCCGGTGGGCGACGTGGGAAGGCTGGGGATAGTCCCGGAGTTCCGTCGCCGGGGCCTGGGTAGGGCGCTGCTCCTGGAGAGCCTGGCCCGGCTCAGGGACCGCGGGGCGGCTCGGGTCGGCCTGCGGGTGATCGAAGGCAACCGCCCGGCGCAGGCGCTTTACTATTCCCTGGGCTTTGCCCCGGTGGAGAGCGAGGTCATTTGGAGGCTGGGGTTGGGCGGGGGTGAGGAGTCCCCGCAGCTCAGCCCCGGCGGCCCTCGGCTGGGGGGGGGCCGGCCGCAGGGGGGGTGATCGGATGGGTGCCTGCGAGGTGCGCGGATACGTGCCTTCCGACGAGACGGCCCTGGTGGACCTGCTGAACCGGGTGGCGGTCCTGGAGGGCGGCAACAGGACCTCCGCCCGGGAGTGGCGGGCCCTGCTCGCCCTCTGGGGGAGCGACGCCGGCAGCGATGTGGCGGTGGCCCTCTGGGAGGGGTACCCCGCAGGGTGCGCCGTGGTGGGGCGAAAGGAGAGCTCCACCGAGGAGTTCTTTCCCACCGAGGGCGTCGTACTGCCAGAGTACCGCCGCCGCGGCATCGGCACCGCACTGATGAAGCGACTCATCGCCCGGGCCGCCGCGTGCCGCCGCGCCTACGACCGACCGTCGCGGGTGGGCATGCGCAGCTCGTCGCGGAGGCCGGGCACCGCCGAGCTCGCCCAATCGCTGGGGTTCTGGCGGCTGACCTCGGCGTTCTGGATGGAGCGGGGCACCGAGGGTCTCCCCCAGGTGGCGGCGCCGCGGGCCTTCCGCTTCCGGCGGTTTGAGCGGGACCGCGACGAGCGGCCGTTCGTTCACTTGTTCAACCGGTCCTTCGCCGACCACTTCCCCCCCAACCAGCTCACCCTGGAGTCGCTGGAGAGCTGGCTCCGGAGCGGTATCATGGAGCCTGAGGGTACGGTGCTGGCCGTGGTGAAGGACGGGTGGGCCAAGGGGGCCGGCGCGGCGGGCGACAGCGAGGGCGCCGTCTGGAGTGAGGCGGGGGAGGGTATGGTGGGGTTCTGCACCACCTCATTCCACGCCGAGGGCGATCAGGACGGTCGACCGGTGGGCGAGGTAGCAACCCTGGGGGTGGTGCCCGAATTCCGCCGTCGCGGGCTGGGCCGCACCCTCCTGGTGTTGGGCCTCGCCTCCCTTAGGGACCGCGGCGCGGTGCGGGCGGGCCTGCGGGTCATGGCCGGAAACCAGGCGGCCCGGACCCTGTATGCCTCGATCGGCTTTGAGGAGGCATACAGGGAGGTTCTCTGGAGGCTGGATCTGGGATAAGAAAGCGGCGACGGGCGGCAGGGACGAGCCAGCCCCACGCCGGGTAAGACCCTGGCCCCGGGTCGCCGGGCTCGCTGCCGACGCCCCTCGCCCCCCCTGCATCGGCTACCCGGGGTGCGGGGCCTTGCCGTATACTTCGGGCCGTCGATGCGCCCAGCAGGGGAGGATGGAGCGGACCTCCGCCGCCCGGTCGAGGTCCACCTCGGCGCAGATGAGGCAGTCGCGATCGGGAGCCGAAGCCAGCACGGTACCCCAGGGGTCTACGATCATAGAGCGGCCGAGGCACGGCGGCCCTACCTCGGGGCAGCCGTACTGCTCGGCCGCGAGGATGTAGACCTGGTTTTCGATGGCGCGGGCTCTCAGCAGCGGCTCCCAGTGGTCGCGCCCGGTGACGAGCGTGAAAGCGGAGGGCAGCGCGATGACCTCAGCACCGGCGGCCGCCAGCGCCCTCATGAACTCGGGGAAGCGCAGGTCATAGCAGATTGCCAGCCCCAGGCGGCCTAGCGGGGTGTCGAGCACGATGGGGGCGTCGCCGGGCAGGAAGGTTTCGGACTCCCGGACCCTGAACCCGCCGGGGAGGTCGGCGTCGAACAGGTGGACCTTGCGGTATACTCCCAGTACTGTGCCCTCCGGGCCCAAGACGACCGCAGCGTTGTAAACGCGGCGTTGGTCCGTGGGACTCCCCGCCTCAGCCCCGGGAAGTTCGGGCACCCCGGCGACCACTAGGATCTTCAGGCGGGCTGCGGCCTCCGCCAGCGGCTTCAGGTTCCCGGCGGGGACAGTTCCTGGAGCCAGGGGCGGCTCGGCATTCAGGGGGTAGGCGGGGGCCCGGCCCATGACGGTGAAGGTCTCAGGAAACACAACCACAGAGGCGCCCCGGGCGGCGGCCTCCTCAAGCCAGGCCAAGGACTGCCCTAGGTTGTCCTCCGGGTCGCGGCCTGCGACCATCTGGACTACGGCAGCCAGATAATGCCTTCCGGTGGTACGCACACTCCTACACCTCCCTCCCGTGAGCCAGCGCGCGAGGGCCGGCGGTGTCCCACTTCGACTCTCAGCCTACCCACTCCTCCTGGCCTGTCATGTGCTACCTACGCAGGGGGGAGCCACAAAACTAGGCATTTTGCGACATTATTCGACAGCGCCGATTTATTTCCATAGGTAGAATATTCATAGATGGCCCGGAGCTCTTGTGAAAACGAGGAATCGAAGGTGCATATTCAGTTTAGACATCTAGAAGACGGTCCCGCCCAGAAAGTTCTGCTGATCCTCCGGGACGGGTTGCCTGGCAGTGTACAGCGGCGGCACCATAGTTGTGGACTACGAGACCGGGGACGCCTATCGTCTGAATGAGACGGCGGCACTCATCCTGGTTGGCATAGGCGAGCAGAGGAGGGGGACGTTGAAGGGAAGACGGCGCGGGGATCGAATAGTGATTGAGGGCATGGAGTTCTGGGCCCATCACGGCGTGCAGGCGTTTGAGGCGGAGACCGGCCAGCCTTCCGGGCGGACCTGGAAGTCGCGCTGGATAATCTTCAGGCGCTTGCTCTGGCCGACGACCTTGCCCAGGGGTGAGCTTTCAGGACAGGCCGCCCCGGTAAGGCCGGCCGGAGGGAAAGAGTGGGTCGGGTCGGGGAAGACAGGGGCTGGCCGCCGTGCCTTCCACGAGGGGCGAGTTGCGGGGCAGGACTCGGGCAGTGAAGCCGGCGGGGCTGGTCCTGGGGTGGTCGGGGAGCCCTCGCTCCGGGGGTAACACCGACTGGTTGGTGGGCCGGGTGCTGGAGAGTTGCAGGGAGGCGGGGATGGCCGTCAGGTTCCTGCGCCTGGCTGAGCTTGACCTTGGTCGCTGCCGGGGCTGTGGGTCTTGCCGGGAGGACAGGGCTGACGATCGCCGGCCGGCGTCCAACCGCTGTGTGCAGGAAGATGCCCTGGTCACCCTGGTCAAGGAGCTGGAGGGTGCGGAGGGCCTGGTGGTGGGGTCGCCCAATTACTGCGGCACAGTCACGGCCCAGCTGAAGGCCCTGATCGACCGCACCGACAATTGCCTGGTGGTCCGTCTGCTCAGGGGGAGAGGGCTTCAGGGCAGTCAGCCGTCTGACCCCCCGGCCTCGGGCGGCAGTGTTGGTCGCAGTGGGCGCACAGCGCGAGGAGCGTGGGCTTGAGGGGGTGCTGCGACCCCTCCGACTTTGGGTTTCGGACCTGGGGGTGCCGGTTGTAGCCCAGGTCAGGGCCGCGGGGGCTTGGGGGCCCGGCGACGCTAGGAAGAGGAGGGATCTTGACCACCAGGCGGAAAGGGCGGCTGTGGCCCTGCTACGGGCCCTGGGGCGGGGCTGAGGACGAATCCTGCAGGCTGGCCGGAAGGTGGCTTTCGGTAGGCTGCCGGGCCGGAGCCGGACGGAAAGGAGATCCTAAGGATGAGGCGGAGAGGAAGGTGGGAGGCCGTCCTGGCCCTGGCGGCACTGCTGCCGGCCCTGGCGGTGGCCGCATTGGCC
>JAIMBG010000077.1 GCA_023511555.1 Acetobacteraceae bacterium
ACCACCCGCGGCCTCTCTGGTGGGCCGGCCGGCGTACTCTTCCCCGTCATCGCCCTTGCCGACATTATATCACGGCGGCGCGGGCGGCGGCAAGGGTCGCCGACCGTTTCCCCCCGCCTGCATGGTGTGGTATAATGGACTGGAACATGGCAGGACGGGCTTGAGCCCAGGGGGGTGCGCCGGGAAGATGGACCAGGAGACCAGGGTTGCCTCCCCGATCCCCAAGCGCCGTTCCCGCGCGGGCCGGGCGCGCCGCCGCCGCAGCCCGTGGCGCGGGGTACTGTACGGCCTGCTGATAGCCCTGGGGGTGCTGGCCCTGGGCGCGGCGGGCGGAGCGGCAGGATTCGTGGTCAGCGTAGTCCGCAGCCTGCCGCCGCTGGAGACCATAGGGGAGCCCCGGCCCCACCTGACCTCGTTCATCTACGCCGCAGACGGCCAGGTGATCGCGGAGCTTCACCGGGCCGAGAACCGCGTGCCCGTCGACATAAGCCAGGTCCCCAAGGTGGTGCAGGACGCGTTCGTGGCCTCCGAGGACCACCGCTTCTGGGAGCACCGGGGAGCCGACTTCTTCGCCCTGGCCCGGGCGCTGTACCTGGACCTGGTTCACCACAGCTACGTTCAGGGGGCCAGCACCATCACCATGCAGTTGGTTAAGAACGCGTTTACCGGCCAGGAAAAGACCCTGAAGCGGAAGCTGCAGGACATCATCCTGGCAATGTACCTGGAGCGCAAGTTTACCAAGTCGGAGATCCTGGAGATGTACCTCAACCAGGTATTCTTCGGCCACGACGCCTACGGCATCCAGGCAGCCGCCCAGACCTACTTCGGCAAGGACTGCTCCCAGCTCACCCTGGCCGAGGGGGCGCTTCTGGCCGGGCTGGTTCAGACCCCCAACGAATACTCCCCCTATGTCAGCCTGGAGCGAGCCCGCTCCCGCCGCCAGACGGCCCTGAACCTCATGCAGCAGTATGGGTTCATCACCGCGGAGCAGGCGGCCCAAGCCTCCCGCGAGCCCATCAAGCTTGCCGGGCTGAAGCCCGCCATCAGCTCCCAGGCCCCGCACTTTACCGACTACGTGACCCAGCTTCTGATAAAGACCTACGGCGAGGAGGCGGTGTTCGAGGGGGGCCTCAAGGTTTACACCACCGTGGACCTCGCCATCCAGCGGGCCGCTGAGGAGGCCATAAAGGCGGTGCTCGACCCCGTCTTCCCCATCACCGAGGGCAAGGAGCAGCCCCAGGCGGCAGCGGTGGTGCTGGAACCCAGCACCGGCTACATCCGGGCCATGGTGGGCGGCCGCACATACAGCGCCAGGATGGAGCTAAACCGGGCGGTGCAGTCCTTCCGCCAGCCGGGGTCGGCGTTCAAGCCCATCGTCGCCTACACGCCGGCCATAGACCTGGGCTACACCGCGGCCTCGGTGATCGACGACGCGCCGGTGCAGTACCGGCAGGCGGACGGGACCATCTGGGCGCCCACCAATTACGACCTCCGCCACCGGGGCCTGACCCCCCTGCGCGACGGGCTGCAGTGGTCCATCAACGTCATGGCGGTGAGGCTGCTGGAGCAGATCGGGGTGGAGGCCGGCCTGGGATACGCACAGCGCATGGGAATCTCCAGCCTGGCGACCAGCGGGAGACTCAACGACTGCAACCTCTCACTGGCCCTGGGGGGCCTCACCAAGGGCGTATCGCCCCTCGAGCTCACCTCGGCGTTCTCGGTGCTGGCCAACCAAGGGGTACGGGCGGAGCCGCAGGCCATCCTCAAGGTGGTCGACAAAGAAGGCAACGTGCTGGAGCAGAACCAGCCCCGGCTCACCGTGGTACTGCGGCCGGGCACGGCTTACATCGTTACCAGCATGTTGCGCACGGCCGTGGAGGCGGGGACGGGCAAGAACGCCCTCATCCCAGGGGTCCCCATGGCAGGCAAGACCGGGACCACCACCGACAACGTGGACGCGTGGTTCATCGGCTACACGCCCACCCTCACAGCCGGGGTATGGATGGGCTACGACCAGCCCAAGGAGATGGAGGGGGCCTGGGGCGGCACCTACCCCGCGCAGATCTGGAAGAAGCTCATGACCGAGGCGCTCAAGGGCAAGCCGCCGGTGGAGTTCGAGAAGCCGGCCAACATGGTGGAGGTGTCCGTCTGCGTGAAGTCCGGACAGCGCCCTGGCCCGCTCTGCCCTCCCGAGGCCATCCGGACGGAGTGCTTCCTCAAGGGCACCCAGCCCCGGGAGCAGTGCCAGGTTCACGTGCAGGCCACGGTGTGCAGCTCGAGCGGCAAGCTGCCTTCGGCCGCCTGCCCGCCGGAGCTCCTGGTGACCCGCACCTTCATTAAGCGGTCTGAGCCCTGGTCGCCTTACACCGACGAAAAGGGCCGGACCTTTGCCCCCGAAGACGCCGTCCTGGAGGTTCCCACGGAGGTCTGTCCGGTCCACGCGCCCCCGGTGGCCGGTGGGGAGGAGCCCCCGTCCGCGGCGCCCCTGCCTCAGGCGGCCCCGTCCCAGACCCCAGGGGTGCCGCCCGAGGGGGTGCACGAGTTCCACATCACGGCCCAGCGCTACGCGTACTCCCCCGGCCAGCTCCAGGTGAAGCTGGGGGACAGGGTGATAATCTACCTCACCAGCCAGGACGTGGACCACGGCCTGGCCCTGCCCGACTTTGGGCTCAACCTGCGGGCCCCGGCAGGAGAGACGGTGGTGGGCGAGTTCGTGGCGTCGAAGGCGGGGATGTTTGCGTTCTACTGCCCCGTGGACTGCGGCCCCGGTCGGGACCGCATGGTGGGCCAGCTGATCGTGGCGGAGTGAGCATAGCACCCTAGACGCCTGCGCACGGTGCCGCAGTCGGAGGCGGCGTCGGCCGGGGACGGCCTACCTCCCTGGCCGCCGGCGGGTGGACGCGCCGCTCGCAACTGCTGCGGCGGGCGTTTCAGCGAGATTCCCCCGAGGCAAGGGGCTGCTGCGGCCCGTGGGGCACCGGCTGCCCGCCTGCGGGCGAAGGACGGGGCGGGGCGGCCGCCTCCGAAAGGCTCCCTGGGCCGCCTACCGCCTCAGCCTGGCCACGGTGACCCCCTCGGCCCCCTCGGCCGGCTCTCCCAACCGGAACCCCTCCACCCGGGGGTGGGAGGAGAGATACTCGGCCACGGCCGCCCGCAGGGCCCCCGTGCCCTTGCCGTGTATGATCCTCACCTGCTCCAGCCCCGCCAGGCAGGCGTCGTCCAGATACTTGTCCAGCGCGGCCAGCGCTTCCTCGACTGTCAGGCCCCTTATGCTGAGCTGGGGCGAGATCTCCCGGGCCTTGTCCAGGGCCAGCACCGGCTCGGCGGGCCGCGGCGGCGGGGGCGCGCCGTCCGCCGCCCTGAGCTCCCCCGCCGGGACCTGGACCTTCACCGCCCCCACCTGCACCTTGACCAGGCCGTCGCGGCCCGGAGGCTCGGCCACGTAGCCCCGCTGGCGCAGCATGGGCAGGTACACCGCCCGCCCGGGCTCTATCTCCCCCGGCTCCAGCCGCGGGCCCGCCGCCTCCTCGGGGGCCGGCTCGGCCTCTTCGGGTCCCCCGGGCAGGGACTCCACTTCCCGGCGCAGCCCCTCCAGGCGGCCCCGAACCTCCGCGGCACCCCGGGCGGCGCCGGCGAGGTCCCCCCTCTCCCGGGCCTCGGCCAGGGAGCGGTGGAAGGCCTTGAGCGCTTCAGCCGCCTCGACCCGGGCCCGGCGAAGGAGCTCCCGGGCCCGGTCCCGCGCCCCCTCCAGGGCCTCCCTGAGCCGGGCGGCCTGGGCGGCCTGCCTCTCCTGGACCTGGCGCAGCAGGGCCTCCGCCCGCCGACGGGCGTCCTCCGCCTCCGCCGCCGCCCGCTCCAGCCGGTCCCTCTGGGCCATGAGCTCCGCGATCAGGCCCTCGACCTCCAGCTCCTGCCGGCTCATGAACTCCCGGGCCCGCCCCAGCACCTCCGGGCTCAGCCCCAGCCTGGCAGCGACCTCCAACGCGTTGGAACGGCCGGGCAGGCCCATCACCACCCGGAAGGTGGGCTGGAGCGTCAGCGGGTCGAACTCCACCGAGGCGTTCTCCATCCCGTCGCGGCTGAAGGCGAAGGTCTTGAGCTGGCTGAAGTGGGTGGTGGCTATGGTGAGCCCTCCCCGGCCGTGGAGGTGGTCTAAAAGGGCCATGGCCAGGGCCGACCCCTCCTGGGGGTCGGTGCCCGCCCCGATCTCGTCTATCAGCACCAGCGTGTCCCTGCCGGCCTGCTCCACCAGGGGAACGAGGTTGCGCAGGTGGGCGGAAAACGTGCTCAGGCTCTGCTCGATGCTCTGCTCGTCGCCGATGTCGCAGAAGATGCGGGACAGCACGGGGATCTCGGTGCCCGGCGCGGCTGGGACGTGAAGGCCGGCCTGGGCCATCAGCGTGAGCAGTCCTACGGTCTTGAGCGTCACCGTCTTGCCGCCCGTGTTGGGGCCGGTGAGCACCAGCGTGCGGAACCTCCTGCCCAGATGGAGGTCTATGGGCACTACCCTGCCCCTCAGCAGGGGGTGGCGGGCCGCCTTCAGCTCCAGCCACTGGCTGGCGTTCAGCGCGGGCTCCACCCCCCCCATGTCCAGGCTGAGCCGGCCCTTGGCCAGGGCCAGATCCAGCCTGCCCAGGACGTCGAGGGTGCCCAGGATGTCGCCGGCTGCGCCGCCCACCCGCCCGGAGAGCTCGCGGAGCACCCGCTCCACCTCTTCGCGCTCCTCCAGCGCCTTTTGCCTCAGCTCGTTGTTGAGCTCCACCACCTCGAGAGGCTCAACAAACAGCGTGAGCCCGCTGGCCGAGCGGTCGTGGACGACCCCAGGCACGCGCGCCCGGTGCTCCTGCTTGACCGGCAGCACGTAGCGGTCCTCCCGGAGGGTCACCAGCGGCTCCTGCAGGTAGTCGCGGAGCCCGGGGGAGCGGGCCAGCTCCTCCATGCGGTCCCGCACCCGGTTGAGGAGCTGGGCCTTCTGGCGGCGGATGGCGGAGAGCTCGGGGCTGGCCTGGTCGGCCACCTCTCCGTCAGGGGCGATCGCCGACCGCAGGGCCTCCTCCAGGTCGGGCAGGGGCTGCACCCCCTGGGCCAGCCCGGCCAGCAGGGGGGCGTCCGACTCCCGCTCTCCCAGGAACTGCTTGAGCCGGCGGGCCGTCCGCAGCGTGTCGGCCAGCCGCAAGAAGTCGAGCGGACCCAAGGTGGCGCCCGCCCGGGCCCTCGCCACCTCCCCCCTGAGGTCGTGGATGCCGCCGCCGGGAGGGATGGTAGGGCCGGAGAGCAGCCGCACCGCCTGGGTGGTCTCCGCCTGCCGGGCCCGGGCCTCCTCCAGCGAGGCCGTCGGGGCCAGGGCCCGGGCCAGCTCCCTGCCCAGGGCGGACTCGGCACGGTCGGCCAGGCGCTCCAACACCTGCCCGTACTCCAGCGCCTCCAGGGTGTGGGGGTCCACCTCAGCCACCACCCCTCCCGACCCGGGCGGGGGCGGGCCCCGGTGGCCGCGCCTCCGCACCTCCGCCTACCTGTATCGGGCCAGCTCCGCCTCCAGCAATGCCGCGAGCCGGCCCGCCAGCCCGGCCTGGGGCAGGTCCTCCACCCGGCCGCTGCGCCTCTCCTTGACCTCCACCGTTCCGGCCTCCAGCGTCCGCCGGCTGAGCGTCAGCCGCCACGGCGCCCCCAGGAGGTCGGCGTCGTTGAACTTCACCCCCGGCGCGGCGTCGCGGTCGTCGTAGACCACCTCCAGCCCGGCGCCGCTGAGCTCTCGGTAGACCTCCTCCGCCCGGGACATGACGGCGGGGTCGGGGCCCAGCCCAACCAGGTGGAAGTGGTAGGGGGCCACGCTAGCCGGCCAGACGATGCCGTTCTCGTCGTGGTTCTGCTCCACTATGCACGCCATTAGCCTCCCGCTGCCGATGCCGTAGCAGCCCATGACCAGGGGCCGGGAGCGGTCGTCGGCGTCGAGGAACCTGGCGCCCAGCGCCTCGCTGTACTTCGTCCCCAACTGGAAGGTGTGGCCTGCCTCGATGCCCCGCTTGAGCTCCAGCCCTGCCCCGCAGCGGGGGCAGGGGTCGCCGGGGGCCACCAGGGTGACGTCGGCCACCTCGCCCTCAAAGTCCCGCCCCGGCTGAACATGGAGCAGGTGGTAGTCGGGGCGGTTGGCGCCGGCCAGGAGGTCCCGGGCCTGGGCCACGCCGCGGTCCACCACCACCCGGAAGCCGCGGAGGCCGACGGGGGACACGTAGCCCGGGCATAGCCCCGCGGCCCCTGCCTCCTCATCCGTGGCCAGCCTCAGCTCCCGGCAGCCCAGCACCTTCCGCAGCTTGGTCTCGTTGGCCTCGCTGTCCCCTCTCACCCCCACCAGCACCAGACCCCCGTCCGCCAGATACACCAGGGTCTTCAGCGCCTGCCGGGGGGAGAAGCCGAGGAGTCCCGTCACCGCCTCGATGGTCTGGGCCCCGGGCGTGTGCACCGGCTGGGGCTGCGGCACCTCCCCCTGCGCCGGACCCGGCCCGGCCGCGGTCGAGGCCGGCGGCGGGGCGGGGAGCCCGGCGGGCTGCATCCCTTCGGAGGGCGCCCCGGCGGGCTGCCCCTCGGCAGGCCCCAGCCCTTCAGCGGGCCGTTCCGCCCCCCTCACCGCCACCTCCAGGTTGGCGGCGTAGCCGCAGCAGGGGCAGATCGCCAGCCGATCCTCCCCGAACTCCGAGACCATCATGAATTCGTGGGACACCTTGCCCCCCATCATGCCGGTGTCCGACTCCACCGGGACCACGCTGATCCCCACCCGCCGGAAAACGTTGAGGTAGGCCTGGTAGACCAGGGGGTAGTAGGCCTCCAGGTCCGCCGCCGTGCGATGGAAGCTGTAGGCGTCCTTCATCCAGAACTCGCGCACCCGGACCAGCCCGCCGCGGGGCCGGGGGTCGTCGCGGACCTTGGTCTGTATCTGGTAGAGCATGAGGGGGAGCTGCCGGTAGGATTCGATCTCGCTCCTGGCCAGCTCGGTCACGACCTCCTCGTGGGTCATGCCCAGGACCATCTCGCGCCCCGATCGGTCCTTAAAGCGCACCAGCTCCGGCCCGATCTCGTCGAACCGGCCCGTCTGCTGCCACAGCTCGGCGGGCTGCACCACGGGCATGCTGATCTCCTGCCCGCCGATGGCGTCCATCTCCTGGCGCAGGATGTGGTGTATCCGGTTAAGCACCCTCCAGCCCAGGGGCAGGTAGGTGTAGACCCCCGACGCCACGCGGCGGATCATGCCCGCCCGCAGGAGCAGGCGGTGGCTGGGGAGCTCCGCCTCCACCGGGCTCTCCCTGAGAGTGCGCCCCAACAGAACCGAAAGCCTCACCTGTCCTCCCTCCCCTTGCTGACCCGGACCCGCCCGCCGCTGACCTCCACCCCCTCCAGCTTCAGGAGCTGCACCTTCCGCCCCAGGCCCCCGGAGTATCCGCCCAGCCGGCCCCCTGAGCCCACCACCCGGTGGCACGGCACCACGATGGCCACAGGGTTGCGCCGCATGACCTGACCCACCGCCCTGGCACCCCCGGGGCAGCCGGCCCCCCGGGCCAGCCAGCCGTAGGACCGGACCTCCCCGTAGGGGATGGTCCGGGTCAGCTCCAGCACCTTCCTCTGGAAGGGGGTGAAGCCGGAGAGGTCCAGGGGGAAGGGGAATTCGACCCGCCGGCCCTCCAGGTACCGGCAGAGCGCGTCCCGGACCGCGTCCAGCACAGGGGAGGGGCCGGGGGCTGAAGCCGCGGCCTGCCTGGGGCAGGCCCCCAACTCCCGGTCCAGCCCGGCCTGGGCCTCCTCCCGGGTGGGGCGGGGCAGGACCACGGCCCGCACCCCCTGGGGGCTCACCGCCACCGCCGCCCATCCCCATCCGGCGCGAAACACCTGGGTCAGCATGATCCCCCTCCTCAGGCCCTCCGGTGCGCCCGCCCGGAGGCCTGTCGGCCGCCGCCCCGGCCCTCGCCCAGCACCTCCATCACCGCCGGCGCGATGTCGGTAAGTGAGCCCACTCCGGAAAACGCCTCCCACCCCGGCCCCACCGCCAGCGTGGGCACGGGGTTGACCGTGTGCGTGGAGACGCTGGCGTCCTCCAGGTTGCCGTGGTCGCTGGCCACCACTACCGTGACCCCCCGGGACAGGGCCACCTCCAGGGCCCCGGCCAGAAACCCGTCTATGACCTCGAGCAGCGCCCGCCCTCCCTCCAGGTCCCCGGCGTGGCCGAAAAGGTCGGTGAGAAAGTGCTCGAACAGGGTGAAGTTGTGCTCCGCCGCCACCCGGGCCGCCCTCCTCCCCGCCTCCTCGGGGGCCACCTCCTCCACCTCCAGGCCCAGGCGCCGCACGTGCGCCCCGGTGACGTCGTGCGTCACCGCCCGCCCCTGCTCCAGCTCCTTGAACGTCCTGAGCCGTACGCCCGCGCCCAGCGCGGCCACAGTGGTGGCAGTAGCCCGGTAGGTGCCCTCGGCGATGCCCTCTAGCGACTCGGGCCGGAACGCGTTGAGGAAGGTTGACCGTCCACCCGCGGAGTTCACCTGGCGGAACAGCCCCTGCCGGCACAGGAGCTCGGCCAGGGGGCGGGTGGGGTAGGCGCTCACCGGCCCGCCCGCCAGCCGGGCGGCGTTCTCCCCGGTAAGGAGGGCCGTCTGCCCGGTAGCGCTCTGGGGCAAGCCGGGCATGCCCAGGCAGGCGTCGGTGGGCACCAGCACAGCCTGGGGCCCCCTCAGCACCCCGCACCCCAGGAGGGGAAGCGCCCCTCCCAGGAGCCCCGTGAGCGTAGGAAGGCGGGCGCCCACGAAGGGGTTGCGCCGGGGGTCGGGGCTCCCCAGCCCCACCCCGTCCAGCATCACCAGCAGAACCGAGCCCCTCACGGCCCCGCCTGCCCCTTCCTCCTTGACCTGAGGGTCTCCACCAGGCGCCCTGCGGGCCAGGAGTTCAGCAGGTCCTGAGGCCCAAGCCAGGCGCGGCGGGCCACGCCCACCCCCAGCGCCATGTCGTAGAGGCCGGCCTGGCTGTGGGCGTCGGTGCCCAGGGCCAAGAGCACCCCGGCCTCCCGCGCGCGCCGGGCGTCGGCGTCCTTGAGGTCCAGGCGGTCCGCTGAGGCATTGATCTCCAGGGACGCCCCGGCCTGGGCCGCAGCGCGGATGACCGCCTCCAGGTCCAGCGCGTACGGCTCCCGGTAGCCCAGGATGCGCCCGGTGGGGTGGCCTAAGATGTCCAGCAGCCCGCTGCTCAGCGCCCGCACCACCCGGGCGGTCATGGCCTCAGGGTCGAGGCGGAAGTGGGAGTGGACCGACCCCACGACCACGTCCGCCGCCCGGAGCAGGTCCGCGGGGTGATCCAGGCTGCCGTCCTTCAGGATGTCAACCTCAGTCCCGCGGAGGAGCCGGAAGTCCTGCCACCTGCGGTTAAGCCCCTCGATCTCCTCCCACTGGGCCCACACGCGCTCGGGGCTCAGCCCCCGCGCCACAGTGAGCGACCGGGAGTGGTCGCAGATGGCCAGGTAGCGGTAGCCCCTGGCCCGCGCGGCCTCCGCCAAGGTCTCCAGCGTGTCCACGCCGTCGCTCCAGGCGCTGTGCACGTGGAGGTCCCCCAGCACCCCTTCCGCGGCGATGAGCGGGGGCAGCCGGCCCGCCTCGGCCGCCTCCAGCTCTCCCGCGTCCTCCCTCAGCTCGGGGGTGATGAACGGCAGGCCAAGCAGCCGGTAGATCTCCTCCTCCGCGCCGGCGTCGAGCCGGGCCCCGTCCTCCTCCCTGAACAGGCCGTACTCGTTGAGCTTGAGCCCGCGCGCCCGCGCCCGCTCGCGCAGCCGGATATTGTGTTCCTTGGAGCCGGTGAGGTACATCAGCGCCGCGGGGAACTCCTCCTCGCCCACCACCCTGAGGTCGCACTGGCGGCCGCCATGGAGCCGGACGCTGCTCCGGGTATCGCCCTGGGAGAGGACCTCCGCCACCAGGGGGTGGGAGGTGAACGCAGCCATCAGTTCCTGGGGGCTGTCCGAGGCCGCCACCAGGTCTATGTCCCTGACCGTCTCCCGGCAGCGCCGCAGGCTGCCCGCCAGGGACAGCTTCAGTACCCCCGGAACCTGTTTAAGCGACTCCATGAGCTCCAGGGCCAGGGGCAGGACGGACCCTAGCGGCGCCCGCTCGGCCCGGGTCTTCGCCATCCTGAGCCCCTCCAGGATGGCCTGCTCCTTCTTGGCCCCCAGGCCGCGGACCTCCCTCAGCCGCCCCTCCCGGGCGGCCACCTCCAGGTCGGCCAGGCACTGGACGCCCAGGGTGGAGTAGAGCGTCGCCACCGTCTTCGGCCCCACCCCGGGCAGAGCCAGCAGCTCCAGGAGGGTGGGCGGCACCGACCTCCGCAGGTCCTCAAGGTAGCGGCAGGTCCCGGTGGCGACTATCTCCCTTATCTTTCCCTCCAGGGCCTCGCCTACGCCGGGGATCTCCAGCAGCGCGCCCTGGGCGGCCAGCTCCTCCACGTCCCGCGTGAGCGCCTCCATGGCCTGGGCGGCGCGGCGGTAGGATCTGGCCTTGAACGGGTTCTCCCCCTTGATCTCCAGGAGGTCCGCTATTTCCTCAAACAGTTGGGCCACCAGCCGGTTCTTCACCGCCATCCCCCTGGCAAAAAAAGAGGTGGAGGCCTCACCTCAGGGCCCGCAGCCCTGGCTCCCTCCGGCGCGGCCGGCCCGCTTCAGAGGCCGTCCCCGGCCACACGCCCGCCCAGGCTCCGCCCCCGCCCGGCGGGGCCGGGCCGGCCGTCAAGTCAGGCTCCCCCGCCTGCAGGCCCCCCGGGCCCTCCGCCTTTAGGCGGCGCCCCACCCTCCCCGCCGGCGCCTGGCGCGGACCGGGACCGCGGGGCTCGGGAGCTCCCACCCGGGGGGCGGCTTCCTGCAGCCCCCCGGGCCGCCGGCGCCTTGGCCGCCCCGGGCC
>JAIMBG010000078.1 GCA_023511555.1 Acetobacteraceae bacterium
GCGGGGGCCGTGCGCCGGGGGTGTGGGGCCCGCCGGGCCGCGGCTGCGCCAGCGGGTGCCTCCCCTGAGTACCGAACCCCGCCGCCGGCCGGCTCCCGACCTTGGCGCGCCCACCCCTCCCCGGGTCGGGGGTGCGGGCCGCCCCAGGACCTTACCAGTAGGGCCCCGAGACGAAGAACGACGAAGGCTTGCCGGTGATGCGGTAGGGCGGGTCGGCGTAGAGCGGGCAGCCGGGATGGAAGGGGTACCAGCTCAGGACGGAGTACATGGTGGCGTACATGACCTGGTCAAAGTGGGAGGGGCCCATCACGTTTTCAGGGTGGCTGGTTTCCCCCTCGGCCACCGACACGCCGGGGGCCGGGAACACCTTGAAGCTGCCCACGGCCACGTTGTTCTTGCTCACCTTCCACGTCCCCGTGGAGGGCACCCACTCTATGCGGTAGCAGGGCCTGGTCCCCGGGGTGGGGGGCCCAATGACAACCACCTTGGAGTTCCCGGCGGTGTCGTGGTAGTGGACGAACTCCACCGGCGCGCTGTACGCGTAGCCGTCAAGCTCCCCCACGTTCCAGCCCACCTGGATAAAGGCGGGGACGGAGGTCCCAGGCGCCCGCATCTCCACGTAGCAACGGCTGTACGTCCCCGGGCGGACGGTCGGCAGGGGCGAGGGGACCTCGACATAGGCCGACACGCCGTAGTAGAGCCCGGTGGACTCGTAGGTTCCTGCCTGGTAGAGCTCCGGCACCTCCTGGGCTCCCGCAGGGCAGGCGATCAGGGCCAGGAGCAGGGCCAGGGTCACGGTCAGGGCTAACAGGGCCGATCGCGCCGGTCTCACAACCATGCACCTCCCTAAGATGTGAGGAACTGGAACACCAGGTCAGACCACCACATCCAGGCAGCCAATACACGATAGCCCGCGGAACTCCCCAAGGCCTTGTTCTGCCCTACCTGTTCCCGGCGGCCGCCGTCTGCCGCCCGCGGCGCTGGGCTCTCGCCAGGACCCACCTCAGCACCAGGTAGACCGGCGACGCGAACAGCAGGTAGGGGATGCCGGTTTCGCGCCAGAACCCGCCGGAGAGCGTGGTGAGGAGCAGGGGCACCACCACCGCCACCGCCATGGTGTAGCCCCAGCGGCGGCCCCCGGAGCGGGTCATGTCGGCCACGAACAAGCCGGACAGCACCACGTCGCCGGCGCCGAGCAGCCGGCCGCCGGCCAGGAAGCCCAGGAAGTAGGGCTGCTGCACCAGCTTGATGACCAGGGGCATCATCTGCTTGGCGAAGAGCGTCGCCACCACATCGTAGATCATGAGGATGACGGCAAACGCGCAGACCTCGCCCGAGCGGAGCCCGTTCTTGATGAAGGTCGGGCCCACCCCCATGCCGACGACCAGCATGTTGAGGTTGATCAGCCACGGCGTGCGGAGGAACCACTGGGCCACAACCACGGCCAGGCCTGCAAGGGCGGACCAGCGCACGAGGGGGGAGAGGATGGAGTAGAGCAGCATGAGCCAGAACAGGCCGAAGACGATGGTCACGCCCAGGGTGGGCAGGGCCAGGTAGAAGAAGGGCATCGCGACCACCATGCCCAGGGCGAAGAGGAGGTCCCGCCAGTTGAAGTGGCCGAAGGGCGGGCGGGGCACATTGACCCGCTGGTAGTACTCGATGGTGAAGAGCATGGTAAACAGGTACCAAAGGCTAACCGTGAGCGCCTGCATCGGCTCCCGCCTCCCTTCCGACCGGAGCGGCGCGCCCGCGCCGGGCGTTTCCCTTCGGCTGCTCCAGGGCCTCCGGCGGCACCCGCTTCTCCCAGCGCAGCGGCACGTGCCGGAAGTGAGGCGTGGTCTGCTGCCTCACCTTTACCCGGTCGAGCCCCATCCCCTGGAGCGTCTGGACCAGCCGGCGCTCCAGTTCCGCCGACGCCTCGTCCACCTGGACGTCCACCACCGTGGCGTCCCCCTCCGCCTGCGCCCAGTAGCGGACGGGGAGCCGCACCCCTTCTACCTGCGACAGCGCTTCCAGGAAGTCCACCTGGGTGAAGCAGCTGGCGCCCTGGCGGTAATTGAAGGCCTCGCGCCCCAGGAACCTAAACGCCCCTATGTTCTCGGGTAACCCGCAGCCGCAGCGCAGCCGCGTCACCATGTCGCCCGTTCGGTAGCGCAGGACCGGCATCCCCTCGCGGCCCGGGTAGAAGGGGGTGAGGACCAGCACGCCCGTGGCGTCGCCCTCCAGCGGTTTGCCGGTGTCGGGGTGGACCACCTCCAGGTAGCCCGACATCTCGTCGAAGTGGTAGTTTCCTCGGGCACAGCGCAGCCCCATGGTGGGGATGGTCTCCGAGGCCCCCCACGAGGCTGCGACCCGGGCGCCAAAGGTCTCCTCGATGAAGCTCTGGTAGCGGGGGATGAGAGGCTCCCCTCCCAGCCTGACCTTCTCGACCTCGAAGTCGGAGCGGCCCAGTCCCATGGCCCGTGCCACCCGGGCCAGCTCTACCATGTAGGTCACCTCGGCCACCACCGCGTTCACCCGCCTGCGGCCGCCGGGGACGCACCGCTCTTCCATCAGCGAGGCTATGGCCTCCTGCGGCGGCACCGTCCCCTGCATGACCGCCACCGCCCCGGCCAGGACCGCACCCCGTTCGGTAACGTACCAGTCGGGCTGGGCCAGGGAGGAAAGGTTGACCTGCTGTATGTCTCCGGGCAGGATCTCTCCCGTGAGCAGGCCGTTCACGGCGATGGTCAGCGGCCACGACTCCAGCTCGTTGTAGGAGATGTAAAGCCCCAGGGGGGCGCCCGTGGTCCCGCTGGTGTGCTGGTAGAGGGCGAACCGCCTGCAGTTGTGGTTGAAGAAGCGGCCGAGGTTGGCCCGGAACTCCTGCTTGGTGGTCAGGGGGAACTCGGCGAAGCGCTCCAGCGTGAGGCCGCGGTGGGCCTCCGGCCCCCAGACCTCGCGGTAGTAAGGCACATGGGTCACGGCGTTGCGGACCGTGCGGACGAGCGCCCGCCTCTGAAGCACCCTCACCTCGGCCGGGGTGAACACCGACACCAACTGCAGCCCCCCGGGCGTGCCGAAACGCTCGCAGTCGGCCCGCGCCAGCCTCACCGTGGCCTCCAGGTCGGCCAGCCTGGGTCGGCGGCCCACGGCGCGGGCCCAGGCGATCCTCATCTGGACGGCCAGGGCTTCGATCACTGGGTCATTGCCCCCTTTCCCTGGAGCCTGTTAAAGAGGCCACCCGCTGGGGGGTGGGCCGATCCCCCCGGGGCGCTTCCCCGGGTCCGGCGCAATGGCGGAGGAGGCGAAAGGGGCTGGGACCGGGCACGTCGCATGGACGAGGCGGCCCCGCGCCTCAGCCGGCCCGCCGCCATCGACTAAGGCCACCGGCCGACAACGGCAGGGGCTGCCTCAGGAAGAGGCCACCCTGTCCGCCCCGGTAGGTAAGGATGGCAGCGGGGCCGCCTGCACGCCCCTAAGGCATAAAGCGCACGTGCGGTAAGGGGCTGGCGGCTGATGCCCCTTCTACTTCCTATATTACCAATTCCTGGACGCATGTGTAAAGGGGGGAGATTTTGGGCGAAAAGGGGCAATGAGGCCCGGCCTGGTCGGCGAGGCGGCGGCGGGTGGGGCTGCGTAGTCGGTTCACCCTCGCCAGCGCCGGCAGCACACCGCCTGCGACGGGCGGCCCCGTGGCCCCGATAGCCCGGCTCCGGCAGGAATGGCGCCTCCTGCGGAGAAGTGACGAAACGGGGCAGGCGCCTGGACGAGGGAGGGAGGCCATGCGCGATGCGGATCGAACAGCACCCCATACTGGAGTTCGAACGCGGCCGGCGGGTCCGGTTTGAGTTCGAAGGTCGGGAGCTTGAGGGTTACGAAGGCGAGCCCATCGCTGCCGCGCTGCACGCCGCCGGGGTGAAGGTTCTGCACTACAGCGCCCGGCTGGGCCGGCCGCGCGGCTTCTTCTGTGCCGTGGGCAACTGCTCCTCCTGCCTCATGGTGGTGGACGGGGTGCCTAACGTGCGGGTCTGTGTCGAAAGGCTGCGTCCGGGGATGAGGGTCGAGCGGCAGCGGGGGAAGGGTGCCCTGGTATGAGGGACGTGGATGTGGCGGTGGTGGGGGCGGGCCCGGCAGGGCTGTCGGCTGCCATCGCCGCGGCGGAGCACGGCGCAGGCGTGGTGGTGTTTGACCGTGAAGACCGGCCCGGCGGCCAGCTCAACAAGCAGACCCACCGCTTCTTCGGATCGGAGCGGGAACACGCCGGGACGCGGGGACTGTACATAGCCCGGATGCTGTCGGAGCGCGCGCGCGCCCTGCCCTCCCTGGAGCTGGAGCTGGGAGCCACGGTGCTGGGATACTACCCCGACCGGGTGCTGCTGGTGGAGCAGGGCGACCGGCTGATAAAGTGCCGGGCCCGGACGGTGGTGTTCGCCACCGGCGCGGCGGAGCGGATGATTCCCTTCCCCAACAACGACCTCCCCGGCATATACGGCGCTGGGGCGGTGCAGACCCTGATGAACCTGTACGGGGTGAGGCCGGGGCGCCGGGTGCTTATGGTCGGCTCGGGCAACATCGGACTCATCGTCTCCTACCAGTTGCTTCAGGCCGGGGTGGAGGTGGCGGCGGTGGTGGAGGCGCTGCCCCGAATCGGCGGCTACCTGGTCCACGCCTCCAAGGTCCGGCGCGCCGGGGTTAGCATCCTCACCTCCGCCACGGTCAAGGAAGCGCACGGCTCGGAGTGTCTCGAGGCCGCCACCGTCTGGCGGCTGGGGCCGGACCTTGTGCCCCTCCCCGGCACGGAGCAGCGGCTGGAGGTGGACGTCATGTGCCTGGCCGTAGGGCTCATGCCGCTTGGCGAGCTGCTGTGGCAGGCGGGGTGCGAGATGCGCTACGTGCCGGAACTGGGCGGCCACGCGCCTGTCAGGGACGGGTGGCTGGAGACCACCGTCCCCGGCCTGTTCGTGGCTGGCGACGCAGCCGGGGTGGAGGAGGCCTCGTCCGCCATGCTGAGCGGGCGGCTGGCCGGACTGGGGGCTGTGCGCCGCCTGGGCCTGATCGATGACGCGGCGGCTGAGCCGGCCCGGGCCGGCCTGGAGGCGGCGCTCGCCGCGCTGAGGGCGGGGCCCGCCGGCGCCAGGATAAGGCAGGGCCTGGCGAGGCTTGCCGGGGCCGGCCCCTCGGAGGTCGCGGCGGCGGGCACTGCCCCGCGGGGCGGCGGCCCGGACCCGTCCGAGTCTCTCCAGCGCACCGGGGTGCCCTCCGACGAGGATCTCAGCGTCGCCGCCCCGCCCCCGGAGCGGCTGCGCCGGGGGCCGGTGGCGGTCGCCGAGTGCTTTCAGAGGATCCCTTGCGATCCCTGCCAGCGGGCGTGCCGGAAGGGGGCCATCCGGCCGTTTTCCGACATCAACGACCTCCCGGTGCTGGACCACGATAGGTGCGACGGCTGCGGCGCCTGCATCAGCCGCTGCCCGGGCCTGGCCCTGTTCGTCGTGGACTCGAGCGGTGAGGGCGGCGACCGGGTGGGGTTGCCCTGGGAGTTCCTCCCCCTGCCCGCGGCGGGGGAGGAGGTTCTGGCCCGCGACCGCGAGGGCCGGCCCCTGGGGCCCGCCCGGGTGGAGAAGGTCTGGTCGGCCAGGGCCCTGGATCGCACGGCGGTGGTGTGGCTCAGCGTCTCCCGGGGCCTGGGGATGCGGGTGAGGTCGTTCAGCCCCGGGGGGCTGCCCCACCCCAGGGGGGTGAGTGAGGTGGCGGGCGCGACGGGGGGGTCGGTCGGTAGCCCCGGCCCCGTCATGGTCTGCCGCTGTGAGGGCGTCACGCTGGAGGAGATCCGCCGGTTCATCGCTGAGGGCTACGCCACGATGGAGGAGCTCAAGCGCATCACGCGCTGCGGCATGGGCGCCTGCCAGGGCCGGACCTGCCGGCCACTGGTGGCGCGGGAGCTGGCCAGGGCCACCGGCCGCCCCCTGGAGGAGATAGAAGAGAGCCGCTTCCGGCCGCCGGTGAAGCCGGTGAAGCTGGGGCTCTTGGCGCAAAGCCGCCGCGCCCGCGCCGATCGGCCGGGCGGGGCGGCCGGGGGTGATGCCCGTGGCTGACACCGCCGAGGTGGTCATCATCGGGGGTGGCATCACCGGCTGCGCCACCGCCTACCACCTGGCCCGCCTGGGCTGCCGGGGGGTGGTGGTGCTGGAAAAGCGCTACCTCTGCAGCGGGTCCACTGGCCGCTGCGGGGCGGGCGTGAGGCAGCAGTGGGGAACGGAGATGAACTGCCGGCTGGCCAAGGAGAGCATAAGGCGCTTCGAGACCCTGGCCGACGACCTGGAGTACGAGGGCGGCATCGACTTCAAGCAGGGCGGCTACCTGATACTGGCCTACTCCGAGCGCCAGTGGCGGCAGTTCCAGAGGAACGTGGCCCTCCAGCGCAGCCTGGGCATCCCGGTGGAGATGCTCTCGCCCGAGGAGGCCCGGCGGGTGGTGCCCCACCTCAACCCCAGGGGGGTGGTGGGCGCCACCTTCTGTCCCAAGGACGGGCACTGCAACCCGTTCAAGACCGTGGACGCCTATGCCCGCGCGGCGCGGAGGCTGGGGGTGGACATCCGCACCTACACCGAGGCCACGGGGATCAGGGTGGAGCGGGGCCGGGTGGCCGGGGTCGAGACCAGCCGCGGGTTCATCTCCTGCCCCACGGTGTTCAACGCCGCCGGACCTTACTCCCAGGCGGTGGGGAAGATGGCGGGGCTGGAGCTGCCGGTCTACTCCGAGCGCCACCAGATCCTGGTAACAGAGCCGGTGGCGCCGCTGCAGGGGCCGATGGTGATCTCCTTCCACCACGGCGTCTACTGCCAGCAGGTGCCGGAAGGCCACTTCATCATGGGCCTCGGCGATCCCCACGAGCCTCGGGGCTACGACACCGGTCACACCTGGCAGTTCCTCGAGGAGGTGGCGGCCGTCATCACCGACATTCTGCCGCCGCTTGCCGGGCTCAGGGTTATAAGGCAGTGGTCGGGGCTGTACAACGTGAGCCCCGACCGCCAGCCCATACTGGGGGCGGCCCCGGGGCTGGAGGGCTTCTACATGGCCATAGGGTACAGCGGCCACGGCTTCATGATCGCCCCCATGGTGGCGGAGGTCATGGCCCAAACGATGCTGGGGCTGCCCACTACGCTTCCCGTCCACATGCTGGACCTGGGCCGCTTTGAGCGGGGGGAGCTGATCGTGGAGCCCTGGGTGGTGTAGACCGGGTAGCGCTGGCGGTTGGCGCCTACCAGGTGCTGTTCAGCCTGGGGCTGAGGCTCACCACCGCGTCCAACTCTGCCTTGCTGGTGGCGTCGTCGCCGGTGTTCACCGCCGTCTGCGCCCGGGCGGTGGGGCTGGAGAGGCCGGGGCGGCTGCAGTGGCTGGGGATCGGGGTGTCCCTGGGCGGCGTGGCGCTGCTGGTGATGGGAAAGGGGCAGGGGTTCAGTCTCAGCCTGCGGGGGCTGGCGGGCGGCCTGCTCACCCTCGGCGCCGCGGCCTCCTGCGGCGTAAGCACGGTGGTGGCGAAGCCCATCCTGGACCGCCACCCCGCGCTCCCGGTTATGTTCGGTGGCGGTGGCGGCGGGGACGGCGGCCATGGCGCCGTTCTGCCCGCCCCAGGTCCTGCTCCAGGAGTGGGCCCGTGTGCCGGGCTGGAGCTGGATGAAGCTGGCATACGCCGCCGTGCCCGCCGGCGGGCCGGCCTATCCCCTGTGGTATCAGGCCGTCGGAAGCCTCGGCCCCACCCGGTTGACGGCCTTCACCTACCTGGTGCCGGCGGTGGCCGTAGTCCTGGCGGCGGCGTTTCTGCGCGAGTCCCCCGGCTGGATGAGCTGGCGGGTGCCGCGGTGGTGCTGGCCGGCGTCGGACTGACCCGGTGGGGCCGGGCACAAGGCGGGGAGGGAGGACGGCCGGGTGCAGAACTGGATCAAGCTCCTGGGGACTAAGGACGAGCCCTATGACCAGCGCCGGCACCTGGCCAACGACCACTCCCGGGTGCTGTTCCCCTCCCGCAGGGCAGCGGTAAAGAAGGGCGACCGGCTGTTTCTGTACACCGGCACCCCCTACCACCGGTTCTTCGGGGTGGTGACGGCGGCGGACCGGCCCCGGCGGCGCCCGGGCGACCACCGCTGGCCGCTGGAGGTGAGGGTGCTCCCCAACCTGGTGCTGACCCGCATCGAGGCCGGCGTGCCGGCGGACCGGGTGCTGCCGCTGCCCAGCGGGACGCGGTCGCTGTCGTTAAGGCAGCAGTCGCACGTGCGCATAACCCCGGAGGATGCGGCCGCCCTCAGCCGGGCGCTGCTGGAGGCCCTGAGGGCGGAGCTGACCGGGCTGGACCTGCTGCTTCCGCAGGAGTACCTCTAGGCCCGCGCCCTCCCTCCCTGCCGCAGGGGTCCTGATGCTTGCCGCGTGCTTGGGGCCTCCGGAGAAAGCCGCCTAAGGCGAGGGCCAGACGGCCTGGGGAGGGGACCCGGGGGCGGGGGCGGGGGGGCAGCCCCGCGCCTCAGCGGGGCGGGGGAGGGGAAAGGGCTGGGGCCTTCGCCGGCGGAAGCGGGTCAGCGACGAAAACCCCGCAGCGGAGGCCAGCTCCAGGGCGTACTCCAGGCCGCGGCCCAGGCTGGCGGCGGTGTGGGCGTCCGACCCCAGGGTGAGCACCTTGCCCCCCTCGCGGCGGAAGTGGCGCAGAAGCTCAAAGGCCGGGTAGGTTTGGCCCGGGCCCTGGTAGAGGCCGGAGGTGTTGAGCTCCAGGCCGCGGCCGCTCCTGGCCACGACGGCCACCACCTGGGCCATCCGGGGCCAGGCCCGGTCCAGCTCCTTCTCCCTGGTGCCCGGGGGCGCGGACCGCCACAGCACGTCGAGGTGGCCCAGGACGTCGAACAGCCCGCTCTCTGCCGCGGCAAGGAGCGCCTCCAGGTAAGGTTCGGGACTCCAGCCGGCGGGTCCGGGCCCCGGGCCGCCGGCGCCTTCCCTGCCGTAGGGCACCGAGTAGTCGAACTCGCCCACCCGATGCACCGAGCCTATCACCAGGTCGTAGGGCCAGCCTGCCAGGAACTCGGCGATCCGGGGCGTGTGCTGGGGCTGAAACGAAACTTCCACCCCCAGCAGCACCTCGAGCCGCCCGCCGTAGCGCTCCTGCGCCTGCTGCACCTCTTCGAGGCAGGCCAGGGGCTGGTAGCGGCCGAACCCCGGCTCGCGGGGGTCGAACTCGGCGTGGGGAGTAAGCGCTATCTCGCTGAGCCCCAGCTCCAGGGCGCGGCGGCAGAACGCGTCCGCCGCCTCGCGGCCGTCCCAGGAGCAGACGGTGTGGACGTGGTAGTCGATTAGCACCCCTCTCCCCCCTATCAGCGGCCTTCCTGGGCGCGCCTCCCTCCCGCGGCCGGCCCCGACGGACGGCTGGGCCGCGCCGGCACTGCTGCCCGCCCCCTCCTGGTTCGGCGTCTCGGCCAAGGATTCCTGTTAGCTTCCGCCCCCGCGCCCGGCTGGGAAAAACCGTGGTGTGGCCCCTGGCTAACAGGTTTCATATAATAGCCAGGGGAGGAAAACGGGGCCGGGCCACCGAATTGATGTGCCAGGACCCAAAGCGTCGCCGTCGTTTATAAGGAGCACCGCTGATGCATCGGCCCGGGCATCCCGCCCCGGCAGTGGGCCTCAGGCCGGGGCCCAAGGGGCGGGGATCCGGCGCGAGGGGAGGAGGTGCCCTTGGAGTGCGGGATGGGCCCGTCCCGGCGGCCTGGGAGCGCCGTCCGGCGGGCGGCCGTGGCCCTGGCGCTGGCGGTGGCCTGCGCCGCGTCGGCTGTGGGGTGGGGGGCCCCGGCCCGCGCCGGCATTGGCTACCCGGCTGCGATATTCGCCAACGGCTGCTGGGTGAGGCTGCCCCTGCCTCCCCGGCTGGTGGAAGGACGGGTGGTGTCTCCCGTCCGGGCACTGGTGGAGGCCCTGGGGGGCGGAGTGGAGTGGGACGCGGTAGCGGGACGGGCCGTGGTCTACCGGGGTGACCTGAGGCTGGAGATCCAGGCCGGCAGCCCCCAGGGAACGCTGGCCGGAAAGCCGCTGGACCTCGGCCTCCCGGCCTCGCTCTACCGGGGCTACCTGCTGGCCCCCGTGCGCCCCCTCATGGAGGCCCTGGGGGTGGGGATCATCTGGGACGACGCCACCCAGTGCCTTTCCCTGTACACCCCCGACGGCCTGGAGCGGGCCCAGGAGGCCGCCAGGGCGGGGCCCTGGGCGGGGCTGAGCCGCGACGACGTGGCCCTTTTGGCCCGGGTGGTCTACGCTGAGGCCATCGACGAGCCCTTTGAGGGGATGGTCGCGGTGGCGGCGGTGGTGCTGAACCGCGTAAAGAGCGGCCGCTTCCCCGGGACCGTGGCGGGGGTCATCTTTCAGCCCAACCAGTTCAAGGGGGTGGAGACGCGGCTGTTCCGGTTGCCGCCCCAGCCCCTGGCGGTCAGGGCAGCCCTGGAGGCGCTGCACGGCTGGGACCCCTCCAACGGGGCGCTGTTCTTCTTCAACCCCTCCAAGGCCTCGGGACGGTTCTTCCAGGGCCGGACGGTCACGGCGGAGATCGGGCACCACCGGTTCCTGAAGTAGGGCGGGAAAACGGGCCGGGCCGGCCACAGAGCCACGCCGGCCCGGTTTCGCGTTCGGGGGGGGGGGGGGGCCGCCCCCGTCGCCCCGCGCCGCGAAAATTTCACCCCCCCGGGGGGAAGAAGGGACTGACAAAATTTCACCCCCCCCGG
>JAIMBG010000079.1 GCA_023511555.1 Acetobacteraceae bacterium
GGGGGCGGGGGGGGGGGGGGGGGGGCGGGGGGGGGGGGGCGGGGGGGGGGGCGCGGGGGATGGCGCCGGCCGGGGGGGGCACGCCGGGCTGGGCCAGGTGGGGGCCCGGTAGACCGGCCAGTAGCCGCCCGAGCCGAAGAACACTCCGGAGTACCCGCGGCTGGTCGCGGCCACCGCCGGCACCGCCGCCAGGAGGGCGATCAATGCCAGGGCCGCCGCCGTCACGGCCACCAGCCGGGAACGCAGGCAGCCCCCGCCGGGTGATAACCGTCGCACTTTCATCACCTCTCTGCCATGAAGTTGGGAGGGTGGTTGCCGATACAGGCTGCCGCCGCGCACCAGGCGGGAACTGGCCCCCGTCCACAGTTTTAGAGTAACACCCCCTGTAAGCGCAAGCAATGTCTTTCAGGGCTTCCACAGGCTGCTTTAGATGGCACTGCCCTCGCAGGGGCGGAGTAGAGCCCTTGACGCGCCGCCCCTCTGCGCCGAGGTCGCGGCCTTTAGGGGCTGGGGGATGCCGGGGGCAGGGCGCGGGAGAGGGACTGGAAGGGAAGGCGGGATTGACGGAGGGGTTCGGTACCATGGGCGACGCCGGCCGCCGGCGCGGCGCCGCGGCGGGGCCGGAAGCCGGTCCGCGAGGAGGGGAGAACTAAGGATGGGCGATGAAAAGGACGCGGCGGGGCCCGGGGCGGAGGCCGGGGGGCTTCCCCTGGCGGCCCTGGACCCTCTGGCCATGGTAAGGCTGTTCCTGGCGGCGCTGATGGGGAAGGCACGGCAGTGTCTGGGCGCCCTGGCCCACCCCGGGGCGGGTGAGGGCCGGCCCGACGTTTCTGGGGCGCGCCTGGCCATAGACGCCGCCGACGCTCTGCTTCAGGGCGCGGGGGGCCGGCTGGCGGCCGAGGAGCGGCGGGCGGTCGAGGCCGCGCTCGCCGACCTCAAGCTGGCCGTCGTTCGGGCGACTTCTACCCCGGGCGGTTCGGGGGCGGGGGGTGGAGGCGTGTCGGGGTGAAGCTGATGCTCGTGGGCCGGCCGGGAGTGGGCAAGACCACGGTGGCCCGCGCGGTGATGGAGGCACTGGGGAGGAGGGCCGGCGGTTTCTGGACGGGCGAGATACGGGAGGGAGGGGAGCGCCGGGGTTTCTGCCTCGTCACGGCCGCTGGCGACAGCTCCATCATGGCCCACGTCGCCTGGGCGGGACGGATGCCCCGTGTGGGCCGGTACGGCGTGGACGTCGGCGTGGTGGACAGGCTGGCGGTCTCAGCCCTGAGGTCAGCCGTTTCGGACCCGGAGGTGGAGTGCGTCGTGGTGGACGAGATAGGGCGGATGGAGCTTCTGTCCCCGGCCTTCCGGCGGGCGGTCGAGTCCTGCTTCCGTTCGCCCAAGGCGGCGGTGGCGACCGCGCGTGAGGGGGCTGACCCCTTCGTTGACGAGCTGATGCGTTCGGAGGGGGTGGAGGTGCTGCGGGTGACGTCTTCCAGCCGCCAGCGGATGGCGGCCGAAGTCCTGCGGCGGCTAGGCGGCTAGGGCCCGGGCGGCTGCCGGGTCGCCTGGCTTTGCGCCGCGGCCTGCGTTGTCCCGCGCTCCCGCCTCTCCTCCACCCTGCCCGCGCCCGTCGGCCCGTCCCCCGTCTGCCGCCATGGACTTCCAACCGTTATCTAAACTTCTGTGGGAACTCCTGGCTCAGCCCTTCGTCTAACTCTAACGGAGGGGCGGCGAGACCGGGCGCAGACGCCGGGGTCCGCCCCTGGGCCGGCGGCGCTGTGCTAGGAGGGTGGTGCGGTGAAGGGCCGAGGTTTTCGGCTTTGGGCGGCGCTCGGCCTGGTCCTGGCCCTGGCGGCGGCAGGGACTGCCCTGGCCTCTCCTCTGGCCGGTGACTGGGCGATCTCCGGCAAAGGCGGGGGCCAGGGCTGGGGTTGGGCTTGGGGCTGGGGCCGCCGACTGACGGTGATGGTGGTGGATTCGGGCGCCTCTGCGCGGGGGCCGGAGGGAACCACTCGGGTGCTGGGGGTGGGAGAGGGGTGGCGCCTGGACGACAGGCCCTTCGGTGACCTGGATTTCCTCAGCCGGCTGCTGGGATGGCGCCTCACCTGGGCCGCCAAGAACCCCCTGGTGACCGTGGACCTGGCCGGGGGCTGGGGAGGGACGCTCCCGCCCCCTGGAGGGTCGGTCCCGCCGCAGCCGCCGGGGGCGGGGGGCGGTGAGCTGGCCTGCGGCCTCTACCGGCTGGGCCTCAGCCCGGTGAGGGTGGCCTTCGTCGTCTCCAACCAGGGCCGGCGCCCGGTGGAGGTCACCTTCACCTCCGGCCAGGAGTACGATATGATCCTGCGCCGCGATGGGGAGGAGATGTGGCGGGCGTCGGAGGGCAGGGCCTACATCGAGTCGGTCCAAAGCGCCGTGATGGAGCCGGGCGACGCCAGGATCTACACCGAGACGCTGCCGCCCATGCCCGCCGGCGACTACTCGGTGGAGGCCTATTTCCTGGGCGCCCCGCCAAGGGATCGTCCGGTGGCCAGGCTGGCTCTCAAGCTCTCCGAGAAGGGTGGGCTGGAACAGGCCCTTGAGGCCCTAAGCTTCACCGTCTCGGTCCAGCCGGGCCAGGACGGGGCGCCGGACACGGCGGTGCTCCGGGTCCGCAACCCGGGGGCCGAGGAGGTGAGGTTCTGGCTGCCGTCGAGCAGGCTGTACGACTTCGCGGCGGTGTCGGAGTCGGGGAAGAGGCTGTGGCGCTACTCCGACGGGCGAAGCTACCTCCCGGCCCTGCAGGAGGTGCGCCTGGCCCCTCGGGCGGTCCGCGAGTACAAGGCGGAGCTCCCCCGCCTGGGCCCGGGCCGCTACCGGGTGGAGGCGTACTACGCCGTCTTTGACCGGCCGGTGGCCACCTGCTCCTGGCGGGTGAGGTAGCCGGCGTGCGGGGGCCCGCCCCGGGTCCGGGGAGGGCTCCGGTCCGGGTCTCCCACGGTAGATGGCGGGCAGGCCGCTCCGGCCTGCCCGCCCTGCCATTGCCGGAGATGGGGCCGCGGCGGCGGCCC
Source organism: Acetobacteraceae bacterium (assembly GCA_023511555.1). Taxonomy (GTDB): domain Bacteria; phylum Bacillota; class Sulfobacillia; order JAIMBG01; family JAIMBG01; genus JAIMBG01. The sequence goes on from JAIMBG010000079.1 coordinate 3,030, forward strand.
TGGCCCTCCCCCGCGCCGCCGCTCACACCCGGCCCGGGCTCACGCCTGACTTGCCGCTTACGGCCCCGGCCAAACGCGCCGCCACCCAGGCCAGCCCCGCCGCGAGCAGCGGGCAGGCCGGCGCCGACACCCCCACCGCCGTGGCCTGCAGCAGGTCCAGGTAGAACTTGAGGCCCCACCCCAGGTGGGGGAGGAGGCCGCTGAAGCTCAGGCCATAGGCGCAGTAGAAGGCCACCACCTGGACGAAGAGGAGGAACAGGGCAAACGCCGTGGCGGTGACCGCCGCACCGGCCGCCTGCCACCCCGGGCCCTGCCCGGGGCCCGCCTGGCTCCTCCGCCCTGCGGCCATTCCCACCGTGACCCCCAGCCCCGCCGCCGCAAACAGCGACGTGCCTGCCGACTCAATGAGCCGCTGGGTAAAGAAGTGCCGGATCTGCGACTCGCTGTTGAACGCGCTCAGCGAGAACCGGAGGCCGTGGGCGTAGAACAACCCCACGAACAGCGCCAGGGCCCCGGCGCCCCAGGCTAGCGCCGGCCAGAAGTAGCGCTGTCGCCGGCAGACCAGGGCGAAGGCCGCTGCCGGGACAGCGAAGAGGACCAGTGACAGGGGCAGCCGCAACCACCGTTCCCGGGCCACCCTCTCCGCCCGGCCGGCGCTCATCGCCTGGACCAGATCGCCGTCAAGGGCCAGGGCGCCGCTAAGGACCTCCTGCCAGGAGCCGTCGGTGGGCGAAGCCGCCAGGCCCCTGAGCTGGTCCAGGGTCTCTGCTGCCTGGGTCAGGCGGCCTGAGGCCATCTTTGCGCCCAGAACCTCCAGGTAGGCGGAGGCCAGGGCCAGCCGCGCCTCCGCCTGGGCGACGGCCTTTTCGGCCAGCTCTCTCTCCCCGGCGTCGAGCGCTTCCAGCCAGGCCCGGCCGGTGGCGCCGGAAGGCGTGCCCACCCCCAGCAGGGCCGCGATGGTGGGGCCCACGTCGGCCTGCCGCGCCGGCGGTAGCCTGCCGGGCTTTATCCCCCTGCCGGCCAGGATGACCGGGGCCTCGAGCACCTCGCGCTCCCACCCGCCGTGGCCCCCGGCCAGCACGTGGCCGTGGTCCGAGGCCACGATCAGCGTCACCCGGTCCAGGTCGAGGCGCCCGCAGAGCTCCCGTAGGCGCGAGTCGATGGCGGCGGCCACCCCGGCGTACTCGGCGCTGCGGGCCCCGTGGCTGTGGCCGGCCTCGTCCAGGCTGGAGAAGTGGACTACCAGGAGGGCGGGGTGCTCCCGCTCCAGGATCTCCTCCGCCGCCTCCAGCACCTCATCGTCGGCTGCCTCGCCCTCGGAGTCGATGACCCGCTGCACCTGCAGGTCCCCGCCGTAAAGCTGCACCCAGTTCCGGTTGCCGGCGACCGCCGTCTTTAGCCCCATCCGCCTCGCCGAGGCGAAGACGCTGTCCAGCGGGGCCGTGCCCTCGTACCAGTTAGTGGTCACCCCGTGGATCTCCGGCTCGGCCCCCATGCCGAAGTTGGCCACCGCCGGCAGCGACAGCGAGGGCTGGCCGGTGATCGCCACCCGGCTGGCTCCCCGGCCCCTCAACTCCTCCAGGAAGGGGAGCCTCTCCGAGGTGTCCCTCCTCAGGCCGTCCACCACCACCAGCACCACCTGCGGGGTGAGCCGGGCGGTGGCCGCGGCCCGGGGCAGGTCGCGGGCGTAGGGGGTCTGGTAGTCCACCACCCGGTTCCACTCGGCCAGGGTGAGGTTCTGGGCGTAGATCCCCACCGCCGCCAGGAGCAGGGGCACCAGCACTACCGGCCACCGTCTCCACGCTGAGCGCATCCGGTCCCCTCCTTGCCTGCATTGTGCCCGGACGTTCCCTCCCTGCCCGGGTCAGGGCCAGTATTCGGGGTCGGAGGCGGGCCCTCCTTCCCCCGGGCAGGAAGCCCGCCGCTTTCCGGAGAATTGGGGCCAGTGCGCCCTGGGGGCCGGCCCCGCGACGGGTCCGGCCCGGCGCCGGTTCGGCCGCGTCCGCTCCGGCGCGCCTGCGGGGAGACGACAGGAGGTGCTGGCAATGAAGCTCACCGTGTTGGGTTGTTCCGCCCCCTTCCCTCTGGACAAAGGGGGGTGCCCCGGGTACCTGGTGGAGGGGCCGGGAGGGCAGGTGTTGCTGGAGGCGGGGCCGGGGACGCTGTCTTCCCTGGGGTCGGTGCGGGCCTATGCCTCGGTGGCCGCCGTTGTGCTGTCCCACCTTCACGCCGACCACATGTCCGACTTCCTGGTGCTCCGCTACGCGCTCGAAGCCGTACACCACCTGGGCTTGCGCTCCGAGCCCCTGGTGGTATACGCGCCGGCGGAGCCCGCCGCGCTGTTCTCCGTCCTGCCGTACCGGCAGGTGGTGCGGGCCGAGCCGCTGGACGAGTCGCGGCGGGTGGAGGCCGGGGGGCTCAGCCTCAGCTTTCTCCGCACCCAGCACCCCGTGCCCTGCTACGCGGTGCGGTTTGAGGAGCGGGGCAAGGGCCTGGTCTACACCGCCGACACCTCCTGGGCCGAATCCCTGGTCGGGTTCGCCCACGGCGCCGACCTTCTGCTGGCCGAGGCTACGCTCATGGAGCGCGAAGCCGCGCTGGGGGGCCAGACCGGCCACCTCACCGCCGGCCAGGCCGGCCGCCTGGGGGCCGAGGCCGGGGTCAGGCGGCTGGTGATAACCCACCTGGTGCCGTTCTATGACGCAGACGCGCTGCGGCGGGAGGCGGAGGACGGCTTCGGCGGGCCGGTGGAGGTGGCGCGCCCCGGGCTGGAGGTGGAGCTCTGAGGGCGGGGGCCCGGCTGCCCCCGCGCCACCCCTCGCCCCGGGCGGGCCGCCGGGTGCCCCGGTCCGTCGAGGCGGTCGACCGTCGGGTAGTGCAGGACCGGACCGCGGCGCGGGACTGGCCCCGGCCCCGCCCCGGTAGCGTCCCTTAACCATTTGCCCCGCCCCTGCGCATACTCTTGAGGTAGCGGGCGCCCCGGGGGCCAGGCGGGCGCGGGGTGGGGGCGGGCGTGGGCGGCGGCGTGGCAGGGGCGAGGGGAAGGCGGCCGGGCGTGCCGCACGGGGGCCGGGCTGCGCCCGGCCGGTCGCGGGCCGGCCTGCGGAAGCGGGGGCGAAGGCGCTGGGCCGGGCGGGCGGCATGGCCAGCCCTGCTCCTGGCGGCGGTCCTGTGCCTTTACCTTGTCTCGCAGGGGCCCCGTCCCGCCCCACCTGCCCTCGTCTTCGGCCGCCGCCTTTCGGCCAGCCCGGCTGCGGCCGAACCCCTGGTCGCGGGCTCGCCCGGGGCGCTGCCATCGGCGGCCGCCGCCGCGCCCCAGGCCAGGTCCTCCGCCGCCGGCGCCCAGGCGATCCCCTCGTCCGGCCCCGCTTCCCCTGCGGCGCCTGCCTTCCCCGACCTCCCCGTCACCGCCGACGCCGCGATCCTGGTGGAGTGGAGGTCGGGGGCGGTGCTGTGGGCGAGGAACCCTGACGGGAGGCGGCAGCCGGCCAGCCTCACCAAGATGCTCACCGCCCTGGTGGCCCTGGACTGGGGCCGTCTCGACCAGACCATCAGGGTCTCGGCGCTTGCCGCCCAGACCCCGGGGTCCTACATGGGCATCAGGGAGGGCGAGGTCTACACGCTGGAGGACCTGCTATACGGGCTGCTGCTGGAGTCGGGCAACGACGCCGCGGTGGCCATCGCCCAGGGGGTGGCGGGGTCGCAGGCGGCGTTCTGCGCCCTCATGAACCGCAAGGCCTGGGAGCTGGGGGCCGGCTCCAGCCACTTCGTCAATGCCCACGGCATATCGCTCCCCGGCCACTACTCTACCGCCCGCGACATGGCCACCATAGCCAGGGCGCTGCTCCGTCGGCCGCCTTTGGCCCGGATGGTGGCCACCAGGGAGCACCAGGTCCGGGAGCTTCGCACCGGCCGCACCTACGTGGTCTACAGCACCAACGAGCTCCTGAGGCGGAGCCCCATCGTCACCGGCGTAAAGACCGGGACGACGCCGGCGGCGGGCAGGTGCCTGGCCGCGTCGGCTACCAGCGGGGGGCTCAGCCTGGTGAGCGTGGTGCTGCACAGCGAGGACCGGTGGTCGGACTCGCTGTGCCTTCTGGGGTACGGCTTCCGCAACTTCTGCCTCCGCCGGCTGGCGGCAGGAGGCCAGCCGGCCGTGTCCGTGGAGGTGGCGAACGGACTCAGGCCGCGGGTGAGCGCGGTGCCCGCCGGGGACCTGTTCTACCCCATCCACCGCGACCGGTGGGGGCCGGTGCGTCTCGCGGTGGACGTCTGGGAGCCGCTGGAGGCTCCCATCGATAAGGGGGAGCCCCTGGGACGGCTCCTGGTTCTGGAGGGGGAGCGCCCGGTGGCGGCGGTGGAGCTCCTCGCCGGCGAGGCGTCGCCGCGCCTGAGTGCGCTGGGGCTGTGGACCCGGACCTGGCGGCGCGCCGTGGGGCTGGAGCGGTGGTAGGGGGGGCGGCGGCAGCCCCGGTCTCCACCCGTTCGAAGGGAGCGGCCCAGGGGCCGCCGCTCACCCTGGGTGCGCCTGAGTCTGCCTTTCGCAGCGCACCCATACGAGAGGTCCTCGAAGGCTCCGGGCAGCGGCGCCCGAGGGGCGCCGCCTGGGGCGCTCCGTCCTCATCCCCGCGATGTCGGGGGCGCTGGTCGTGGCCCCCGTCCGGCGGGGCCGTTTTTTCAGGGCGTCCCTTCCGCGAGGCTCACTCGCTGGCCAGCGCGGTCTCATACTCCTCGTTGATGATCTGGCGGTTCAGCAGGGTCATGGGGCCGTAGATCAGGAGGATCAGGGCGCCAGCGCCGATCCAGACCGTGGTCACCGGCATCCTGTCCATCAGGACGGCCACGAGGCCGAAGGACGCCGGGGTGGCCAGGCCGTTGAGCACCGACACCGTGCTGAAGACGCGTCCCAGCTTGTCGGACGGCACCATGGCCTGGAGCATGGACACGTATGCGACAGGCCCCGGTCCGGCCAGCAGCCCCTGAATGAAGAAGATGGCTGCCAGCGCCGGGAGCGGCAGCCCCCGGGTGAGCACGAAGACTATCAGGAATAGGCCGCTGGTCAGCCCCGACCAGATAACGACCAGGCTCTTAGGTATGCGGCCGGGAAACTGGCCGTAGATGATGCTGCCCAGGATGAACCCCGCCGAGTTGATGCCCAGGATGAGGCCGAAGGCCGTGGACCCCGCCTGGAGCACGCCCTTGACGAACAGCGGCAGGCCGGCCACCCACGGGCCCACCCAGAGGAACATGAAGAGAGTCTCCAGCGGCGTGTACACCACCAGCCAGCGCTTGGTGGCCACGAACTTCAGCCCGTCCACGATGCTCTTGAGAAACGGGGTCTGCTTTGCGGGCTCCACCCCCTGGAGGGGATAGCGCACCAGGAGGCCCAGGAATGCCGCGGACACAAGGAACGACAGCCCGTTGAGCGCAAAGACGGTGCCTGCCGTCGACACCGCCAGGATGACGCCTGCCAGCGGGGGGCCGACGATGTTCAGGGCCTCCTGAGTGGCTGAGGACAGGGCATTGGCGGTGTGGAGCACCTCGAGCGGGGCCACCTGGCGCACTACCGCCTGCCTGGCGGGGTTGAAGACACGGGTGAAGGTGGCCAGCACAAAGGCAGCGGCAAGCAGGTGCCAGGGGAGGAGCCCGCCCATAAAGTACAGGGCGGTGGCGGCGGCCAGCACCGCCGCCCGAACCAGGTCGCACAGGATCATGAGGCGCCGGCGCTCGTACCTGTCGACTATCGCGCCGGCGATGAGCCCGAAGAGCAGCACGGGCAGGGACTCGGCCATCCCCAGGTAGCCCAGCATGGCCGGCGAGCGGCAGATCTGGGTCATGAGCCAGAACAGGGCTACGGCGTATATGGCGTCTCCCGCCTGGGACACGATCTGTCCGGACCAGAGCAGCATGAACGGCTTGTTGCGCAGGACCTGCAGGTAGCCCGCGGCCCTCCTCACGCGTCTCACTGCCTTTCCCTCACGCTGTCTCGGGCGAGGCGGGTTCCACACCGCCCAGATAAGACGCCGGCGGGCAGGCCCTGCGCCTGCCCGCCGCGTCCTGCGCCCCTGAGACTCAAAGCCAGGGCCTGCCCTGGCTACTCGCCGGGGATCCTCGCGCTGCTGGCGCGGCGGAGGAGCAGGGTCCGGGCGGTCACGATCCGGCCAAACGCCACGTAGGTAGGGATCAGGATGGCCTGGGCCACCAGCCGCGGCACGAAGTTGACCAGGTAGGGCTGGCGGAAGAGCTGGTAGAGGAACAGGGGGATGAGCCCCAGCGCCACCACCACCTGTCCCACGCCGATCGCCAGCGCCAGGTCGCCTATGCCGGGGCAGGGCCCCGCCCGCCTGAGCCTCAGGATGAGGCCGGGTATGAAGCCGGTGAGCGCCGCCGTGAGCGTAAAGTGCGGCACATACGGCCCCATGGGGCTGAGGAAGAAGCCGACCACGTCGGAGACGGCGCCGATCAGGGCGCCGCCCCATGCCCCGTAGAAAACCCCGCCCAGGACTATGGGCAGGGTCCCAAACCCCAGCCGGATCCCTTCCACTCCGCCGATGCTCACCCTCAGGCTGGCGAACCGGGTGAGCACCACCGCGAGGGCGATGAGCAGGGCCATGCCGGTGAGCTGCCTGGTGCCCCGCTTCACCTCGTCACCCCCTCTCTCTTCGGTGTAGGCAGGGTTGCCACACCAAAGAGTGAAGGGACGTCCTTGATGTGGCAGCGGAGGCGGTGACCCACCGCAGGCCGGCCAGCCTTTCGTCTGGGGGCCACTTCCCATCCCCCAGCACTTAACGCGGGCCACCTACTCTGCCTGGCGGGGCCGCGGCACAGCCCCACCTCGGCTATGGTAACACGCCCCATACCCCCTGTCAACCGCCGGCGGGCGAGCCAGAGGCCGCGCCCGGGCGAACCGCACAGCGGAGTGGCGTGCGGATGAGATAGTTGGCCGCAACCGCCCCCGGGATGCCAGAGACGGCCAGGAGCTGCCGTCGCCGTCCACAAGGAAAAGGGCGGCCCCGGGGCGAACCCTTCTGCGGGCCGCCGGGTCGGGGCAGGCGGGCGGGGTGCCCCGGCGGCGCGGGGGGTGGCGGCGGGCGTGTGGGCCCTGGCACTGGAGGCGGCCGGGGCGGCGGCTCTTGCCGCCCTGGCGCTGAACACGGTCATGGATGTCCGGGGGCTGGCGATAAGCTGGGCCTACCTCCGCGGCGGCCGGCGCGGCCTGGCGGCGGCGGGGGCGGGGCCCGGCGGGCCCCGGGCGGGCGGCAAGGAGGCCGGCATCGGAGACGGCACCGTTTTGGCGGGCGCCTCGGGGCCCAAGTCGGCGGCCGGTCCCCGGCCGTCGGGTGGGGGCGGGGCCGCCCAGGAACTGAGGCCGCTTTCGCTGCTCTGCCCTGTCCGCGTCGGGACCCGGCCTGCTACCCGGCGCGGGGCGGGGGGCGGGCCGGCGGCCCGGGCGGGGCCCCGCCCGGGGGGGGCGGGGCGGCGGGGGGTGGGGGCGGGGGGGTTTGGTGTGCGACCGCGATAACTTGAGGGGGTTGGGGGGGGGGGGCGTGACGCCGGCGGAGCTGGCGGAGGCGCTCAGGGC
>JAIMBG010000080.1 GCA_023511555.1 Acetobacteraceae bacterium
AGGCCCTCTGTCCTTCTGCTTCAGGGACAACGCCGGCAACTGGGACAACAACGGCGGGCTCAACTGGAGGGTGGGGGTGACCTAGGCTTCCCGGGTTCGTCCGAGGCGTCGGGCCAGTTGGTGGCAGAGGCAAGGTAGGCAGTCCCGGGGCGGGGCTTTGGCCCGGCCCCGGGACTGCTTTTTCCGGGCCCATTCACAGCAGGTCGATGGCGATGGGGCCGTTTATGGACTCCAGCCGCAGCCTGTGCTCCCCGGCGCCCAGGACGTGCTGCAGCCTGGCGGCGCTGTCCTCCTGCCGCACCGCAAGGTTATGGGGCGCCTGGATGCTCCCAAAGCGGGCCGTGGCATCCAGCCTGACATTGGAGTCCTCGGGCAGGGCAACCCGCATCTGGGCGTACTCGACCTCCACGTCCCAGTCCCCCTGCGGCGGCCGGTCGGTCTCCACCTCCACCACGCCCTGGCGGCTGATGACCTCGAGGGCCCCGCCGGGGCGCCGGATCTCCATGCGCCCGTACGACCCCTTCACCTCTACCCTCCCCTCGCAGTCGGCCAGGTCCAGGGAGGTGTGGGTCAGGGTCAGCCGGGAGCTTCCGCGCACCCCGGCAACCCTGGCCTCTCCCAGAAGGTTGCCCTCCAGGTAGAGGTCGCCCCCCAGGCCGCTCACCCTCACCTTGCCCAGGTTGCAGATGAGCTCCAGCGAGCCGGGCAGGTCCCTGGCCTCCACCTCGCCGTACGAGCTCTCTACGCGCACCTGCTCAATGGCGGGGGGGACGTACAGGGTGAGGTCGGCCACCGCCCGCGGCGGCCTGGCGCTGGTCCAGCCCACCCTGTTAACCGCGGCGAGCGCTGGGCCCGGGCGGGGCAGCTGGTCCAAGCCGGATTCAGCCTGCGGCTCCGCGCTGGGAAGGACCGGCCTGATGAAGAGGGTGGGCCCGGTGTCCACCTCCCACCTCAGCGCCTGGGCATTGCCCTCGGCCTCGGCCAGGGTCGCGCCCGAACCGGTCACTCGAGCCTCCATCCTCACCCCCGGCCCCTCGCCGGGGAGGACGCGAACCGCGCCCCAGTTCTGGCGGATCGCAAGCCGTTTCGTCTCCGGTCCCAGGGCCAGGATCTCCTCCTCCACCAGGGTGTAGCTCTCCAGGGCAGGCGCCCCCGCCAGCTCCCTCCGGATCGCGGGCCACTGGGAGGCGGCCAGCAGACCCAGCGTGAGCACGACCAGCAGGGCCAGGGCGGCCGGGTCCCAGGCCAGCCGGAGACCCCTCCGGCTCGCCACGGCCGCCCGCAAGGTGATTTCCAGCCCCAGGAGGATGGGGACCACGGGCCACAGCCTCAGGATCCACTCCGTCTTGAGGCCGGGGGCCAGGTTGGCGGCCAGCAGCCCGCCGCCGGCCAGGATCAGGCTCAGGGCCAGGGACGCTGTACCGGTGCGCAGACTAGGCTTCACGGCTTCCCCCTCCTTCCCCCGGCCCGGACTGGTTAGGTCCCCCGGCATCGTCCGGCCCGGGGGCCGGGCCGCCCCTCCCGGCGGGCCCCTGAGGGCGGCGCGGAGCCCTGAGCTCCCGGATCAGGAGCCACAGCCCCACCCCGAGCAGGCCGGCGGGGAGCAGCACCTGGCGCAGCCACAGGGCCCTGAACCCGCGGAGCAGGTCGAGGTTCTCCAGCAGGGCCAGGAGGCCGGCCAGCGCCAGCCCCGCGCCGACATAGACCCAGCCCCGGCCGGGGGCCAGCAGACCCCTGTCGGCCACGGCTTGGCCGCGGTTGACGGCCGCCGTCAGCCTCAGGGCCTCAAAGAAACTGTAGAACCAGGCCACGGGGGCTATGACCAGAGACCACAGTTCGTGGAAAGGGCCCCCGACCAGGGTGGCCAGGAACAGGGAGCCGAAGAACAGCACCATGAAGTGCAGCCCCCGGTCCATGAGCCCCAGGTACATGTGCCCCCCTCCGGGCACGAGCGAGCATAGGAAGGCCAGCACCGCGGACTTCCTTGCCTCGGCCTTCCGCTCCCGCCCCTCCCCGTCTTGGCTCATACGGAACTCACTCCTCTCGTCAGTGCCAACCGGCTCAAGCGCCTTGAGTGCCGGCCTTTCTTGGGTCCTGTGTCTGCAGGGCCGCCGGCCGGCCGCCCCGCGAATCCCGCTTCCAGGGATCAGGGCCCGCCGCCCCAGGCCCCCGTCCAACCCGCCAGGCGCAGGAACCAGCCGCCAAGTCCGGTGAAGCCCTGGGCGAGCAGTTCGGCTGCCCTGCCGGGGGGCAGGTTGGCCACCGCTGCCCTGGCGGCGGCCGCCAGCCCGGGGCCTGCCTCCACCACCGAGCCGGCCTGGAGCGCCAGGGAGGCCGCCTCCAGTGCCAGCGAGGACGCTAGGGCACCCAGGGCGGCCAGGGCCCAGTGCCCCACGACGGCCCGCAGGGCGAGCCGCGGGAACGGGTGGGGAGGAAGCCACAACGGCGTCAGGCGGCGGGCCAGCGGCCGGGGGGCGCGCCCAGCCTTCATGGCGGGTCGCGGCCGGGCCGGGGGCGCCTGCGACTCAAGCGCCCGGGTCAGGCCTTCGAGGACCCGCTGCGGCGCCGGGGCTGGAGGGAGGGCCTGCTTCAGGGCCCCGTCGAGCGCCGCGAAGGCGGCGAGCGCCTGGCGGCAGCGGGGGCAGCCCTGGAGATGGGCCTCAAAGGCGGCGCGGGCCGGTACCGCCAGCTCCCCGTCCCAGTAGGCCGAGCTGAGCCGCTCCCACCGGCAGCGCCGGGGCCGCGCGCCTCCAGGCCTCCCGGCGGTCTCACGGCACGGGCCCCAGATCCCCGGCGTCATTCCCTGGTGCGGGCTGCCTCGCTGCTTCACGGTTCCTCGCCCTCCTCGGCGCGCCACTGCTGTCTCAGAAGGCTGCGGGCCCGGTACAGCCGGGTTTCCACCGACCGAGGCCGGATCTTAAGGGCCCCGGCGATCTCCCTGTAACTCAGCCCCCCGACGGCCTTGAGCAGGATGACGGACCGGTACCGGTCGGGGAGCGAGGCCACGAGCAGGGCCAGCCGGCGGCTGGTCTCCCCCGCGGCTGCGCAGTCCGCGGGGTCAGGGGGCCCTGGGCCCGCAGGCTCGGCGGCCAGGGCGCTCTGGACGGCCCGCTCGCGGCTCCGCGCCCGGATCCAGTCCCGGCCGCGGTTTATGGCGATACGGAAGAGCCAGGGGCGGAAGCCCGCCGGGTCCCGCAGCCGTCCGAGGGAGCGGTAGGCGGCCAGGAAGACCTCCTGAGACAGGTCCTCCGCGTGCCCCGGGTCGCCCACCAGCCGGGCGAGGAACCCGTGGACCCGGGGCAGATAGCGGCGCACCAGCTCGGCGAAGGCCTCATCTTCGCCTTTTCTGGCGCTATTGACCAGCTCCAGCTCGTCGTCCAACTGGCCACCCCCGGCTTTCCACTGTTAAAGACGTAATTTGCGGCCCCGACCCTTCGCGCGCTCGGGCGGTCGTCCAGGCCGCCCTAATTATAACCCGCCCGGACCCGGGCGGGAAGGACGGCCGGAGGCCCGCCGGCTCCCCCCACGAACTGGGCTGCTCGCGCTGGCAGTCCCGCCGGTGGCCTCCCCGCGCAGCTCTGCCCGCCTGAGGGGACGGGGCCGTCCTCCGCGGCCGGCGCGTACAGGCCGTTCCCACCTCTGCTCTTCTGGGGAAGACGGGTTGCCACCAGAGGGAATCTGGCGCGAGGCGGCGAATTTCCGTAAGCCAGTGCGCGGCTCGCGGCGACAGGCCGGCCCTGTCGCCGCCCCCGGGCAAGGGCGGCGGTTCCCCCGGCGGCGGCTGTGGCAGCCCGGGCTGGAGGTGAAGCCAGTTGGACTCGACCCCCGGCAACGGCCCGCATCGGGCCGATCCCGGGCCGGACGGCCAGATCCCCCTCTCGGCCGCCACCTGTGCGCCTGCCCGGACTGAGGCAGGGACGGCGCCCTCGGAGGCGGCGGCCGGTCGCCGGCGCATACTGCGCCTGGCGCTTCCCGCCATGGGCGAGATGGTGCTCCACATGGCCGTCTGGATGATCGACACCGCCATGGTGGGCCGCCTGGGCGCGGCCGCGCTCAGTTCAGTGGGGCTCGGAGGCCAGGTGTATTTCAGCGCGCTGTTCGCCGTGGGGGCGGTGGGAGTCGGCTGCACCGCGCTCGTGGCCCGCCACGTGGGGGAGGGCAGGCTCGATCGGGCGGGGTTCTACGGCGGCCAGTCGATAACCCTGAGCCTGGCGCTGGGGGTGTTGCTGACCTCGGCTGCCTGGCTCGCCGCCCCCGGCGTCTTCCGGCTGGCGGGGCTGGGCCGGGAGGTTTCGGCCTCAGGCGTGGTCTACCTCAGGATTTTGAGCCTGGCCGCCCCCTTCCACCTGTCGAACCTGGCGGCCGGCGCTATTCTCAGGGGCTCGGGAGACGCCCGCACCCCCCTGTTCGTCGCCGGCCTCACCAACCTGATCAACGCCCTGGCCGACTACCTGCTGATCTTCGGGGTGGGCGGCTTCCCCCGCCTGGGGGTCCGGGGGGCGGCCCTGGCCAGCGCCGCGGGCGTGGCCGCAGGGTCCCTGGCCTACGTGGCGGTCTACCTCTCCGGCCGGCCGCGGGTGCGGCCGGGGCGGTCCAGCCTCTTCCCCCTCCGGCCCCGCGAGGCCTGGCGGGTCTTGAGACTCAGCATCCCCGCCGGCCTGGAAAGCCTGCTCATGGACGGCGCCCGGACGGTCAACACCTTCATCATCACCGTCCTGGGCACCGTGCCGTTCGCGGCGGCCCAGGTGGCCATCGCGGCCGAGTCGCTGTCGTTCATGCCGGGCTATGGCTTTACTCTGGCGGCCTCCGTGCTGGCCGGCCAGAACCTGGGTGCGGGTCAGCACCGCCGGGCGGTCGGGGAGACCTGGCAGTCTCTACGCATGGCCGTCGCGGTGATGGGCGGCATGGGCCTGGTCTTCCTCCTCTTCCCCCGACCCCTGACCTCTTTGTTCACCACCGATGCCGGCGTGGTCAGGGAGGCCGCAAGATGCCTGTTCGTGGCGGCCTTCGCCCAGCCGTTCCTGGCCATCACCGAGGTACTGTGCGGGGCGCTTCGCGGGGCGGGGGACACGCGGACGCCGCTCGGCATCACGGTCTTAGGGGCCTGGGGGCTGCGCGTGCCCCTGGTCTTCCTGGCGGTGCGGGTGGCGGGGCTGTCCCTGGTCTACGCCTGGGTTGTCATGGTGGTGGAGTGGGCGGTGAGGGCCGTGGTCAGCGCCGCCCTGTTTCGGCGGGGGCGCTGGCTTAGGACCCGGGTCTAGCCCTGTTCCGGCGGACGGCGCGGGGCCGGGCAGGGGCGCGGCTGCGCCGCACCCGGCACCCGCCGAGCCTTTGAGGGGGTGGAGGCCCGGGTCGAAAGGGTCTTTCGGGCCTGCGTAGAAGTGAGGATCTGTGAGCAGGAGCCGTCGCCCAAGCCCGAGGTTTGGGGCGGTCGAGGGGGGAAGCCCATGCAGTCGGCGCCGCTGCTGATAGACGGTGAGAGCCTGACCTTAAGCTCCCTGGTGGAGGTGGCCCGGAAAGGCCGGCGCGTGGCCCTGGGCCCCGCCGCCGCAGCACGCATCCGCCAGTGCCGGGAGGCGGTGGAGCGGCTCATGCAGCAGGGCCGGCCCATCTACGGCCTCAACACCGGCTTCGGGCGCCTGGCGGAGGTGGCCATCCCCTGCGAGAAGGTGGAGGAGCTCCAGCGCAACCTCATCCTGAGCCACGCCTGCGGTGTGGGCCCCCCGCTGCCTGCGGAGGCGGTGCGGGCGGCCATGGTGCTGAGGGCCAACGCCCTGGCCCGCGGCCACTCCGGTGTGAGGCCGGAGCTGGTCCTGGGCCTCCTGGAGCTGGTAAACCGGGGCATCCATCCCGTGGTGCCCGGCCAGGGCTCGCTGGGGGCCAGCGGCGACCTGGCCCCGCTGTCCCACATCGCCCTGGTGCTGATGGGGGAGGGGGAGGCGGAGTTCGGGGGCCGGGTGCTTTCCGGGGCCGAGGCCCTTGCCGCCGCAGGGCTCAAGCCCGTCACGCTCCAGGCCAAGGAGGGGCTGGCCCTCATCAACGGCAGCCAGGTGACGGCCGCCGTGGGCGCGCTGGCTGCCGCCGACGCCATCACGCTCGCCCAGTCCGCCGACTGCGTAGCGGCGCTCACGCTGGAGGGGCTGCGGGGCATCGCCGCGGCCTTTGACCCCCGGATCCAGGCGGTGAGGCCCCACCCCGGCCAGGCGGCCTCAGCGGCCAACGTGAGGCGGCTGCTGGAGGGCAGCCGGCTCGTGACCCTGCCGGGGGAGGCCAGGGTACAGGACGCCTACTGCCTGCGCTGCGTCCCCCAGGTGCACGGCGCCTCCCGCGACGCCATGGCCCACGTGGTGGAGGTGCTGGAGCGGGAGTTCAACTCCGCCACCGACAACCCCCTGGTCTTCCCCGACGACGGAGACGTGCTGTCGGGCGGCAACTTCCACGGACAGCCGCTGGCACTGGCGCTGGACTACCTGGGCATGGCCGCCGCCGAGCTGGGCGACATCTCGGAGCGGCGCACCGAGCGCCTCACCAACCCCAGCCTGAGCGGGCTGCCGGCGTTCCTGGCCTCAGGCAGCGGGCTGCACTCGGGGTATATGGTGGCCCAGTACACCGCCGCGTCTCTGGTGTCGGAGAACAAGGTCCTGGCCCACCCCGCCAGCGTGGACTCCATCCCCGCCTCCGCCGGCCAGGAGGACCACGTCAGCATGGGCACCACGGCGGCCCGCAAGGCCCGCATGATAGTGGACAACGTGCTGCGGGTGCTGGCCGTGGAGGCGCTCTGCGCCGCCCAGGCTGCGGACTTCCGCGGCCCGGAGCTTCTGGGCCGGGGCACCTCCGCCCTGCACCGGGCGCTGCGCCGGCTGGTGCCGCCGCTGCGGGGCGACCGGGTGCTGGCCCCCGAGGTGGAGGCCGTGGCCCGCTGGCTTGCCGAGGGCGGGGCGGTGCGCGCCGTCCGCGAGGCGGTGCCGGCCCTGCTCTGACGGGGGCCGGCCCGGTCCTCGAGCGCGAGCCGGGGCTGCCGCTGGCCGAGGCCAGGTCGTCCCCCCGGGCATCAAGCCTGCGCCCCCGCCATAGGGTGAACCAGGGGGAAGCCGGCGGGGGGGTGGGTCGGCTGAGGCGTCTGGCGCGGTGGCTGGGCCGGCGGTGGGCCCTGCTGGCCGTCCTGGGGGCGGCGCTGCTGGGGCTGGTGCCCTTCTGGCTCGGAACGGGGGAGTCGTACGAGGTCCGGGAGCTTCTTCTGGGACGCTGGGGCTCGGGCGCGGGGGAGCTGGGGCTGCTGGAGGCCGAGGGGTCACGCCTTGGGCCGGCGGCGTTTGCCCCCCTGCCCGACGGCGGGGTGCTGGTGGCCGACACCTGGAACGGTCGGCTGCTGAGGTTCGACCGCCGGGGGCGGCTGGTGCCGGGCCCCTCCTGGCCGCAGCCCTCCCCGGGACCGGCGGCCGGCCTGGCCGGCATCGCTGTACCCGTCGTTGCCGCCGAGGCCCGGCACACCCCGGCCGGTCAGGCGCAGTCCCCCTCCTCTGCGGCGCCAGCCCCGCCCGAGTGCGCCCTTCCCCTCGCCCTCGGCCCCGCGCCACCTCCCGCGCCGGCGCCTGCGCTTGGTGCGCCGCTGCTGGCCCTGGCCGTGGACGAAGGTCGGGTCTACCTGGCCACGGGCGGCAGCCGCCAGGTACAGGTCCTGTCCCTGGGCGGCAAGCCCCTGGCCGCGCTGGAGCTGCCCGCCGACCCGGCCGTCCCCGCAGAGCCGGACGCCTGGGCCCTGGAGGACCTGCACGCTGCCCGCGGCCAGCTCTACTGGTCGGAGCAGGTGACCGGGGCGGACGGCCACCGCCGGCGGCTGTGGCACCTGCCCTGGCGCGGGAGCTGGGAGCTGGCGGCCGAGGTTGTGCTCTCCCCCCAGGGCGAGGTCACGGTGGGCGGCCGCGCCGGGGTGGCCTGGAACAGCCTGGCCCTGGACGCCGCCGGCCGGCTGTGCCTGGAGGTGCCGGCGGAGTCCCCCCTGGTTCGTCGGGCGGTGGTCCTGGGCCGGCGCGGTGTGCTGCGGGAGGGCCGGCTTCTGCTTCCCGGGGTGCCTGACGTGGTCCACCTGGTGGGTGTCGACGGGGACGGCTGCCCCTTCCTGCTGGTGGAGGCCCCGCCGGGCTACGTCCGCGTGCTCCGTTATCCCCGCCTGGCGGCGCCCTCTGAGGACGCCCCACAGCCGTGTTCGCCGGCGTCCGCCTGGACCTCGCCCCCTGGCGTGGCCGACCTGGGGATGAGGGCCTGCCTGGGGCCCCGCGGCGCCCTCTACCTGGCCGAGGCGCGGCGCGAGGGCTATGCCCTGCGGGTGATCCAGAGGCAAGGGCGCTGGAGGCTGGGGTGGCGCAGGTTCTGCCGTCTGGTCCGGCTGGCGCGAGGGGGAAAGGGGTAGCGGGAAGGCCGCGGGGCGACCCTGCCGGTCCCGGTCATCAGCCCAGGGCGTACGCCACCCTCCCGCCCACCAGGGTGAGCCGCACGGTGAAGCCCTCGTCCAGCACCACCAGGTCGGCGTCTCGGCCCGGGGAGATCTCACCCTTGCGTCCCTCCAGCCCCAGTATGCGGGCGGGGTTGAGGGTCAGGAATTCAAGGCTCTCCTGGCGGGGGATCGGTGTCTGGGTCCACAGCCACTGCAGCAGCCGGTTGGCAGGCGTGGCTCCGGCCAGCAGGGCGCCGGTGGGGGTGCGCCAGGCCGCCCGTCCCCCGTCTGCGTGCCACAGACGGGCACCAGGCACCCCGGGAGGGGCCTCACCCACGCCTAGCCCCGTCCCCGCCCCCACCTGGTCGCTCACCGCCACCAGGCCGCCGCGGCCCTTGGCCCGCCAGGCCAGCTCCACCGCCGCCGGGTGGAGGTGGATTCCGTCGGGGACGACCTCCACCCGGAGCCGCGGATCGAGCAGGGCGGCCCCGACCGGCCCCGGGCGGCGGTGGTGCCAGGGACTCATGCGGTTGAACCCGTGGGTGACGTGCGTGGCGCCCGCCTCGGCCGCCTCCCGGCAGGCCTCGTAGGAGGCCCGGGTGTGGCCTATGGCCACCACCACCCCGGCACGGGCCAGGAGCGGTATGACGGCGCGGGGGCCGGGGAGCTCGGGTGAGATGGTGACGACTCTTAGTCGGCTCTGCGCCCTTTCCAGCAGGCTCTCGGCCAGCCGGGCGGCCTCCAGGGGGGAGGCTGCCCAGGGCTGGCGTCCGCCGGGTGCCGCCGGCCGCCCCGGTCTCCGGTCGTCCCGGGTCCCGCCCTGCACCGGCCCAGGCAGGGCCAGCCAGGGGCCTTCAAGATAGAGGCCGGCGAGGTGGGCGCGGGGCGGGCCGGCCGGGGGCGGGGGGGCAGGTGGAAAGCGGCGGGATCCGGAACCGCCCTCGCTGCAAGGCGTCAGCGCGGCGCCCCCGCTCCGTCGTTGGCCCTGCGGCTTTACACACGGCGCCGCAGCTTCCACGAAGCGCAGGGCCTCGGCGGGGTCGAGCCCCGTCCACCCGGCGAGAAAGCAGGTAACCCCGCTGACCGGAAGCGCCTTCGAGGCCCCGTCCAGCGCCTCGGGTAGCAGGTCCGGCGGGCCCAAGAAGCCATGGTCCCCAAAGCCGTGCAGGTGAAGGTCGATGAATCCGGGCAGGATGACGAGGTCCTCGCGGCCCCCCAGGCTGGGGGCCCCCTCACCGCCCGGCGGGGGGTCGTGGGGGCCGCCCACGGCGGAGATGACACCCCCCTCCACCAGGACCCAGCCCCCGTCCACCGGCCCCTGGGGCGTCCAGACCTGCCCCTTGAGGCAGAGAGAGCTGGCTGACGCCACGGCTGCCCGCCTCCCGTCTCTGGGTCTCCTCGGGCATTCGAGGCCTGGAGAAGGGAATCCTGCCCGGTAGCTCTGACATTGCACTACGCGACCCGCGGCGCGAGCGACCTCCGTTGGTCATCGGCCCTGAGGCGGCTTGGGGTTATAAGATAGTTGCCCTATCTGGATGAAGACAATCCAGGCTGGCCTGGGCTATACTTTTCTTGAGGCGGCTGGAAGCCCGCCCTTGGGCCCAGGGTGCGCGGGCGCCGCCTGGGACCAGCGGGGCGCTGATCTAAGCGAGGAGGTGTAAGATGAACCCAACTCGCCCTCACTGCAGCCGGTGGCGGAACTACCACCCCGAGTGCGGCGCCCTGCCCCTAGTGGCGGGTCTGGCCCTGGCCGCTGTCTTGACCCTTGTTCTTGTGGGATGCGCTCTGCGGGGGCCGGTGTGGGAGCTGGGGGCGATCGACCCCCAGGGAAGGCTGGTGCTGGTCGACACCGTGGGGAGGGCCCGGCCTCTTACCCGGGGGGGCGGCGTCCTCGACTTTTCCTGGTCGCCGGACGGTCGCAGGGTGGCCTACGTCCGGCAGGTCCCCGGGGGCGGGAGGGAGTCGCACCTGCTGGAGGTGGGCTCGGGAAGCGACGCCGCCCTGCCCCCCCGGCGACCGACGGCCTTTCCCGGCTGGAGTGGTCGCCCGACGGCGCCCGGCTGGGCGCGGAATACGCAACGGGCCCCGGCAGCCGCACGCTGGTGGTATCGTCGCCGGGTGTCCGCCAGCGTTGGCACGGTGGGGGGCGCCGGCCCGGCGCCCCCCAACGC
>JAIMBG010000081.1 GCA_023511555.1 Acetobacteraceae bacterium
TGGCCGAGGGCGACGCCCTGGTGCGGGCGGGGAAGTGGCGGTCGTGGGGGCCGATGCTGCTCTTGGGGCGGGACGTGTACGGGGCCACGCTGGGCATAGTAGGCATGGGCCGCATCGGCCGGGCCGTGGCCCGCCGCAGGCGGGGGTTCGGGATGCGGCTGCTCTACACCGGCACCAGGCGGCACACCGAGGCGGAGGCGGAGCTGGGGGCGGAGTACTGCGATCTGCCTGAGCTGCTGCGCAGGTCCGACTTCGTCAGCCTCCACGTGCCGCTCACCCCCGCGACCACCCGCCTCACCGGGGCCAGGGAGCTGGCCCTGATGAGGCCTGATGCCGTGCTGGTCAACACCTCGCGGGGGCCGGTCGTAGATGAGGCTGCGCTGGTGGAGGCGTTGAACGCCGGCCGCCTGGGCGGCGCGGCGCTCGACGTCATGGAGCGCGAGCCCAGGCTCGCTCCTGGGGGTTTTCGGGCCGGGTCAGGAAGGCGCCCGGGCCGGCCGGATCGGTCCGGCGACCGGATCATGGACCGTGTGGACGTGAAGCTCCCTCCGCTGGGCACAGGCTCAAACCTCTTTTAGCGGCGCCGGGTCGGTTACAGGGGCCTGATGCGCCCGAGGTCCCTCAACAGGGGGTCAAAAGACTCGGCGGGGCCGCCCAGGGCGGGGAAGGGGCCCCGCCAGTTCCGTCAAACCCGGACTCACGCTCCGCCCGCCACTTACCTGTATCGGCCCCTGTCCCGCCTCCCGAGCAAACGCCTCTCCACCGCTTCAGGAGTTTCCCTGCCCCCTGGTGAACCCCTTCCCGTGACCTCCCGTGCTATGTCCAGGTCTAGGTGGGGAAACGTGAGTCCCCCCGGTCAAAACGCTCCTCTGGCCGCTCGATTAACAGGTCGGTCGTGGAGCGAGAGGCCTCCTCGCCCTGGGGTTTTGGTGCTCCGCCACCCCTTCAGGAGCGAGCCCTCTCTTCCCCGTTTCTCCCTTAGATCCTTAACTAACATGTGGCTGAGGGACAGCACAACCTCAACAACCCCTGGGGCTCGACCCTGGGGCGCGGCGCGGCCCCCCCTGCCGGCCTGGGGGCTCACCCCCGAAGCCGCAAGGCGCAGGGAGCTAGCCCGGGTGGGCTGGGCCCGCTAGGGCCGAGGTCTACGGCGTTTGGAAGTGGTAGGGCACCACCAGACACAGCATCGTCGCCAGGCTCAAGAGGACACTGCCGATGACGCTGAAGCAGCGCAAGGCCGACACCTCCTTTCCGCCTGCTTGAGCATGTCCTCCGCCACCACCGCCGAGGGCTTGAGGTGGAGCCTGCGGAATACCGCCAGCGCCCGCTCCAGGTAGGGGACGGCGGCTTCATACTTCTCCAGGCCCATCAGCGCCTGCCCCAGCGCCAGCATGCTCCGTGCCACTTCCAGGTCGGAGTCCACCCGCCTGGCCACCTTGAGGGCTGTCAACGCATGCCTTACCGCCTGGGTGACGTTGCCCGCCATGATCTCCAGCCGCGACAGTTCGTAGTGCGCTTCGGCCAGTTGGGGCAGCGGCTGCTCCTTCAGCAGCCCCACCGTGAAGAGGTAGTGCCCGCGGGCGGCGTCCCACTTCCCCGCCGACACCTGGAGGCTGCCCATGCAGTTGCGAGCGTCAGCGATCAGGTCAATGCGCCCCGCCGTCTCGAAGGCCCGCAGAGCGAGGGAGAAGAAGGCCTCCGCCCGGGCGAACTCGCCGCAATAGAGGCAGGCCAGCCCGGCACTCTCCTGAAGTCGGCCCCGCTCCACCAGGCTGAGCAGGTGATGGGACCGGGCCACCGCGGCCAGCAGACTCTCGCGTGCTTCCTGGTATCGCTCCAGAAAGCCCAACGAAGCACCCAGGCCCCAGCGCGCCAGCACCGCCAGCCTCTCGTCGGAGGAGCCTCGCAGCAGAGTGAGGGCTCTGTTGAACAGGTTGAGGGCCTGCAGGTACTTGCCCTGGTTGTTGAGGACCGAACCCACGTAGATCACCGCAGCGGCGGCTTCCTCCACGGTGCCGTGCCCCTCCAACAACCTGATGGCTTCCCGGCCGTACCTGGCCGCCGTCCGCCGGTCCCCCGCCAGGTCGAAGAACCGGCACCATGCGGCCTTTACCAGGCCCCTGGGCCTCCGATCCTCCCCCGGCAACAGCCCCTCTGCCTGCAACAGAACGGCCCGCGCCTCGTCCAGGCAATGGTCTTCGGCCAGGCTGATGGCGCGGTTGCACAGAAAGGTGACCTGCTCAACCGACATGAACCTCCCCCCTGACCACCCTGTCCACAGTCCTTTGGAGACGTGAAGCTCGGCGGGGCGGACTTGCCGCAACCCTCAGCCCCAATATGACGGGGGCCGGGCCGGCAGCCCTCAACGCACCCGACCTGCGCCCGCCTCGGCACCCATTTACATAATATACCAAGCTGGCCCTGCTGTCAATTACAGAAACAGTGTCCGGGTAGTTACCTGCATTTCCCGTCCAGCGCCCAGCTCAGTGCAATCCCGGGGACGGAGGTGAACGGCGCGAACCTTGCGACCGACTCTCCGCCCACTTGAGCATGTCCTCGGCCACCACCGCGGACAGGGTCAAACTCCTTCTCCGGAACAGTGCCGAAGCCCGCTGCAAGGGAGGGATGGCGGCCTCGGGTTTCTCCAGGGCGACCAGGGCCTGGCCCAGCGCCAGCGCGCTTCGCGCCACTTCTACGTCGGAGCCCAGCCTCCTCGCCACCCTCAGGGCGCAAAGGGCATGGTCCGCGGCCCGGGCGGCACTGCCGGGAACGGCCCCCGAGCCGGAGAGCTCCCAGTAGGCCAATTCGTAGTAGGCCTCGGCCAGTGCGGGGCAGGGCCGGCCTTGCAGGAGGCGGATGGCGCGCCGGTAACTCTCGCGCGCTGCGTCTCTGTCCCCAGCGAAGAGCCTAAGGGTGCCTATCGAATTGCAGACATCGGCCAGCAGTTCGACCCTCCCCGCCGCCTCGAAGGCACGCAGGGCTCGCGACAATAACGGCTCCGCCCTAGCGAGATCGCCGCAATGCAGGCACGCCAGCCCCGCACTCTTCTGAAGCCGGCCGCGCTGGACCAGGCTCGGGAGGCTGTGCGACCGGGCCTCGGCGGCCAGGAGGCTGCCGCGGGCCTCGTGGTACCTCTCCAAAAGGGCCAGCGTGGAGCCTAGGCCCCAGCGCGCCATCACCGTCAGCCTGTGGTCGGAGGAACCGCGCAGTAGGGTGACCGCCCGGTTGAAGAGGTTGAGTGACCCCAGGTACTCCCCGCGACGGCTCAGAGCCGCACCCATGTATATCAACGCGGCAGCGGCCTCGTCCTCGCTGCCATAGTTCTCCAGCAGCCTGATGGCCTGCCGCCCGTGGCTGGCCGCGGCACGTCGGTCGCCCGACAGGTCGAAGAACCGGCACCAGGCGGCCTCCACCAGACCCTTGCACCTGTGGTCGTGCCCTCGCAGCCGCCCCTCGGCCTGCTCCAGGACGCTCCTGGCCGCGTCCAGGCAAAGATCCTCGGCCAGACTGATGGCTCGGTTGCAAAGCAGCGTCAGCTCCTCGATCGGCATGAACCTCCCCCCTAACCGCTCGCCCGCTCGCCACCTGCTCCCCCTCCGGCCCCGAGAAGCATAAAGCCGCCGGCTCCCCGCCTCCCCCCGCCAAGACCCGGCAACGAGGGCCCTGGAATGTACTTTCCAACTCGGGGCACAGGCGCCCGCTTACCTCCTCCCCCTATTATTATTGTACCAGATGAAGGCAAGGGTGCGGCTGGCTCAGCCGCACCCTGCCCTGCGTTGCTCGTTCTCGGCCCCCTCGCCCTGCCTTCATCCGCTCTCTGCGGGTCGCTCCCGGGCGGCGGCCGCCTCCACCCCGTCGCGCCTTCGCCGGACGAGCGCGGGAAAGGGCGGGCGGCCCGCCGACTAAGGGATGGCCGTGGGCGGCGGCCAAGGCGCAGGGGGCCAGGGCCCGCCGAGGCCCCCCGGAGAGCCACGGGCGGCGAGCCCTCTAGCCGGCCTCGCCAGCCTCCTCCTCACCCGTCCTCTCCAGCCATTCGTCCAGCAAGAATACGATGCGCTGCTCCTGCCGGTCCCAGTACCTGCGCCGCCTCAAACGCACGGTGCCGAACCGTGTCTCAACCTCTCTCGGCGCCGAGCCGCGGCTCTCGTACCGGGCCTTGTCCCGTTCGTCCCTGAGGCGCCTGTCCACCCTTTTAAGGCCCATCAGCATTAACCGGCGGGCGGCAGGAAGGCTTCTGCGTATGGCCTCAAGCAGGACCTCATCAAGGGTAAGCTCCCCGTTCAGCAGCCGCTCCTTCATCCAACCGGGTAGCGTTACGGCACAACCCCCCTTTAAGTTACTGTAGCCAGCCACCAGCCTGTTTCAAGAGGGGGGGCCCGATTCCCTGCCGGGGCTGAGTTTTTTTCACCTGGAACCGGCATGGGGCCGGGCCACCTCCATGGCCAGCACCAGGTGCATGGCGTGCGACCAAAGCAGCGGCCTGGCGGGAGGCCCCCAGCGCTGCCGCCACCAGCGGTCAAGGCCCGGGTCGGTGGCTGGCCCCGGCACCTGCTCCGGGAGGTGGCCCTCCTCGTCAGCCTGCTCCTCAATCCAGCGGAGGAGGCGCAGCGCCCCGCCGCGCCTTCCCGCCCTGGTCCAGTACCAGCCCAGCCACGCCGCCAGCACCGGCCACTCCCCGCCCCCGTAGAAGCCGTCCCCCGGGTACCGCCTCACCCCGCCACCCAAAAGCTCTGCCTCGACCTCGGCGGCGGTGGCCGCCATCACCGGGTCGGTGGGGCTGACCAGCCCGAACGGCACCGACGCCCAGAGAAGACTGGCGTCGGGGCGGGCGTCGGGGTCGTCGAGCCACTTGGTCAGGCGGCCTTGGGACACGCCCCGGGTCAGCACCAGGCCCTGGGCCGCCCGGGCGGCCTCTCCTGCCGCCCGGCAGGCTTCGGGCGAAAGCGCCAGCCGGGGGGCGGCCCGGCGGGCAGCCTCCAGACCGCCGTACACGGCGGCCAGGGTGGCCACGTGACGCCGGTCGGGGTACTCCTCCCAGGGGTCGAAGCAGGGCTGATCCCAGAGCGCAGCCAGGTAGCGGACCACCAGCGAGGCGGCGGCGGAGAGGGCCTCGCCGTCCCGGGCGTGGCCGCCCGACCCGCCCCCGGCCCAGCTCAAGGCCACGTGCCGCTCCAGCGCCCACAGCCACGCCCCATAGCCGTCGAGCTGGAAGTTGCCCCAGGGCTCGGTGCCCTCCTCTCCCAAGGCGCTGTAGCGGGTGTGGAGGAAGAGGCGGGGGTCGAGGGGGCGGCCCTGGGCCCGGGCCTCGACCAGCGCCTCGATCCGGTCGCGGCGTCGGAGCACGACGTCCGCGGCCCAGAGGTGAAAACGCCTGGAGGCGGCGCCTTGGCCCGCCCGGTCCAGTGCATAGGCTATGAACGAGCCGTCCCGGAGCCAGCAGTAACGGTACGGGGGGAAGGTGGGGGCCGCCAGAAAGGCGCCCCCGGGCTCCTGCTGAGCCAGCAGCTCCAGCAGGCTCACCAGAGGGCTCAGGCGGGGCACGGCCTCACCCCCTTTAGGGGCCAGCGACATCGACCCTGGGGCTCCCCGGCCTAGCCTCCCCCCATGCGCCGGCCCCGAATTCCCCAGAAAGCGGGAGGCAGGGACGGGCGGGCAGGGGGAATCCTGGGGGAGCGGGGTAGCGAAAGCGGCTTTCTGGCGATGCAGGAGTGCGGGCAGCGCACGCCGAAAGGGGCGACAGTCGCGGAGAGTCGAGGGAGGGAGGCAGGGTGCTGGTTCTGGCTGCCCGGGACGTGGAGCGGGCCCTGTCCATGCCCGAGGCCATCGAGGCGGCATCGGCAGCGTACGCCGCCCTATCCTCCGGGCGGGCACGGGTGCCGGCCCGAATGGCGGTGCAGTCGGCCGCCACCCTTGAGGCGGCTCCCGGCACGCTCCTGGTCATGCCCGGCTACCTCGAGGGCCCCGAGTCGCTGGGCGCCAAGCTCATCACCGTCTACCCGGGGAACCCCTCCCGCGGGCTCCCCCTGCTTTCCGCGCTCCTGCTCCTCTTCGACCCCGGGAGCGGGCGGCCGCTGGCGGCCGTGGAGGCGGCGAGGCTCACCGCGCTCCGCACCGGGGCGGGGTCGGGGGTGGCCACGAAGCTTCTGGCCCTGCCAGGGGCGGCCACGGCGGCGGTGATCGGCGCCGGCGTCCAGGGACGGACCCAACTGGAGGCAGTCTGCGCCGTGAGGCCCATCCGGCGGGCGCGGGTCTTCGACCTCGACCCGGCCCGGGCGGCCGCGTTCTGCGCCGAGATGTCGGAGCGCCTGGACCGGATCGGCCACCGCCTGCGCGTAGAGCCCGCAGCCTCGGCCCGGGAGGCGGTGGAGGAGGCTGAGGTGGTCGTCACCGCCACCACCTCGCGCGACCCGGTGCTGCAGGCCGGCTGGCTTCAGCCCGGGGCCCACATAAACGCCATCGGCTCGTACACTCCCGATATGAGCGAGGTAGGGCTCGACGTGCTGCGCCGGGCGGGCAAGGTAGTGGTGGACTGCCGGGAAGCGGTGCTCAAGGAGGCGGGGGAGTTCACCGGCCCCATCCAGAGGGGGGAGTGGGACGCGGGCCGCATCCACGCCGAGGTGGGCGAGGTCGTCCTGGGTCTAAAGCCGGGGCGGGAGCGCCCCGACGAGATCACGCTCTACAAGGCCGTGGGACACGCCGTCCTGGACCTGGCGGTGGGCGCCCTGGCCTTCCGCCGCGCCCGTGAGCTGGGCCTGGGGGTGGAGGTGGACCTCTGAGCAGCGGCCCGACGCCCCGGCCGCCCCCGACCGCGGGCTGGCGCCCGCTCAGCGGGCCAGGCCCCTGGCGGACGCAGGCGTGACCGCCGCCCTACGGGTTCGTGCGGCCGGGAGCCGGGCCTTCGGGCCGCCGCCGCAGCCCTTCTTAGGGTGCCGTGCCGGGGGGCCCGGCCGGGGAGCCCCCGCCGGACTCCGCGGCGCCGTCACCTCCGCGGGCGGCGATCACCCTCACCGGCACGCCCCCCGCCAGGACCCCCGGCGGCACGTCCCGGTTGACCAGGGAGAGCGCCGAGACCTGGGCGCCGTCGCCCACGCTGACCCCGGGCAGAACCACGCACCCCGAGCCCAGCAGCACGTTCCTGCCTATCTCCACCGGGCCCGTCCGCCACCCCTCCACCAGGAACTCGTGGGCCAGGATGGTGCAGTTGTAGCCGACCACGGTGTTGTCGCCGATGCTGATGAGCTCGGGGTAGAAGATGTCGAACATCGCCCCCAGGCCCACCGACACGCCCCGGCCGACCCTCATCCCCAGGAGCCGGTAGAGCCGGTTCTTTAGCTCCAGCCAGGGGAGAAAGCGGCAGAGGTAGAGCACGATGAGGTTGAGGGTGGGGCGCAACGGCCCCTTGAGCCTCACCCAGCCCTGCATGGAGTTCTTGCCCGGCGGGGCGGGATGGTGAACCAGCCGCCGTCCCCCGGCCCCTCCGGGGAAGGGTCCAGAGACCATGCTGCCCGCCTCTCCTCGACGAAGCTCGCCCGGCGCTCAAGTCCGGGCCGTGGCCACAGCGCTCCCCCCGCCCGCCGGCGGGTTGCCCCGAGGAGCCGCGGACCCGCCCCCCTCCCCGCCTGGGGGCCCTCAGCCCTCCAGGCGGTGGTACGGGTCCGACCCCAGCCCGAGGTCGGCCACCGCGTCCAGGGAGGCCTCGGCCCTTACCCCCCGCTCCAGGCGATAGTACCCGGCGCAGGCCACCATGGCCGCGTTGTCGGTGCAGAGCCGGGCGGGAGGGATGAACACCTCCACGCCCTCCCGGCGGGCGCGCTGGCCGAAGGCGGCCCGGAGGCCGCGGTTGGCTGCCACCCCGCCGGCCAAAAGGATGCGGCGCACCCGCCGCGCCCGGGCGGCGGCAAACGCCTTCTCCACCAGCACGTCCACCACCGCCTGCTGCAAGCCGGCGCAGAGGTCGGCCAGGGGGGGCTCCCGGCCCCGGCGGCGGCAGCGGTCGAGGTAGACCAGCACCGCCGTCTTGAGCCCGCTGAAGCTGAAGTCCAGGCTGCCCTCCTCCAAAAACGCCCGGGGCAGAGGCACTTGGGAGGCGTCGCCCCGGGCGGCCAGCCGATCCACCTCCGGCCCGCCCGGGTAGCCCAGGCCCATGGCGCGGGCCGACTTGTCAAACGCCTCGCCGGCGGCGTCGTCGCGGGTGCGGCCCAGAAGCTCCAGGCGGCCGTGGCCCTCCACGTAGACCAGGTCGGCGTGGCCGCCCGAGACCACCAGCGCCACGCAGGGCCAGGCGTCCGAGGAGAAGCAGGCCCCTCCGTCCCGCCCCCCGGGGCGCGGGACCGCCGCCCCCGCGTCCGCCGACCCTCCCCCCTCCGCCCTCGCGTCCTCCAGGAAGTTGGCGTAGATGTGGGCCTCGAGGTGGTTCACCCCCACCAGCGGCAGCCCGCGGGCCTCAGCCAGGCCCTTGGCGAACGACACCCCCACCAGCAGCGCCCCCACCAGCCCGGGGCCGTACGTCACCGCCACCCCGTCCAGGCCGGCGAGGCCCAGGCCGGCGCGGCTCAGCGCCTCCTGCACCACGGGCAGGATGCACTCCAGGTGGCGGCGGGAGGCCAGCTCCGGCACCACCCCGCCGTAGCGGGCGTGCAGGTCGGTCTGAGACGCCACCACGTCGGAGAGTATGCGGCGCCCGTCCTCCACCACCGCCGCCGCCGTCTCGTCGCAGGAGGTCTCGATGCCGAGGATACGCACGGCCGTTGCAGTCACCCCGCGTCCGAGGATGGGAGAGCCGCCAGGGACGCGCCAAAGGCGCGGGTCCGGGCGCCATACCCATTGTATCAGGCGGGGCGAGGGCGGGGCAAGAGGGAGGCTGGGCCGGGACCGTGTCACGTTTCGGTAGGGGCCATCCCCTGGTTGTATGGGACTACGGGCTGGATATGGGAAAGGTGTCTTATGACCCTGGCGTACGGCCGGCTGGCATGGGGCCCGTAGAGCACAGGCATGCGGATCCTCCAGGGGCCCTCGGGGTCGGAGGCGGCGGCGGCGGGCCGCCGGGCGGCTTGAGGAGCCTCCTGGTGAGCCGGCGAGGGCCGGTGGAGGTAGCGGTCGAGCTCGCCGTTGGCCTCGGCAGCCAGCAGCCTGGCCATGCGGTCGGCCCCGTCCGGCGACCAGCGGGCACCGTTCCTCTTCATCCGCCGAGCGATCCGGTGGCACACCTGGCCCTCGATGGCCCCCGTGACGCCGCGGGTCGGCAGATTGGCTATGCCCTCCCAGTTCTCAGCCAGGTAGACCATCAGCCCTTCGATCTCCCGGCGCGCCCTCCCCTGCCGCACCCGGGCGGCTGCATCAAGCGCCTGCAGCGTCTGCTCCAGGCTGCCTTGAGCCATAATGGCGCACACCCGCTGGTAAAGCCCGGGGTCCTGCCCCAAGGCCTGCAGAAGCCGCCGCTTAAGATGAAACCGATCAAGGACGAACGCCGACCGGGGAAACCACTTCAGCCCCGCTTTCACCCACCGGGCGCCATCGCCCCCCACCCACACCCTCCCTACCTGGTCCAGGGCCCACCGTTCTCCAAACTGTACCCCCGCCTCCTCCCATATAACCTCCCCCGTCGCCACCGCCGCTGCAACACACCGGCTCTTCAATGCGTACCGCTCCGACCGCTCCCCTCCCACCCTCTCCCGGCCCTCGTAGGCCACCACCAGCTTGACCTCGCCCCACTTCTCCGGCGACCGCTGTAGCCTCACCGCTACCGCGTCCGCCTCTACCTTCAGCTCCTCGACCCGCCGGGTGCCGGCGGTCAGCTCGCCCCCCTCGTACACCCGCCGACGCCGCTCCGCCATCCCCTGCCGGCAGGCCTCCCCAGCCTCCCTGACCGCCCTCCATACCCCCATCACGCTCAGACCCGGCACCATCTGACCTAGTACCCGCGCCGCCCGCCTCATTGACATCCCACAGGCCAGCTCCACCGCCAAGCCCAACAGCCGCCTGCTCACCCGGGCCCGAGCCCCCAGCTTCAGCGCCTCGTCCAGCAGAAAACGCCCTCCCTCACCCCCATCCCCCCGGTAAACCCGCCGCGAAACCTTCAGCTCCCCAAACGACGTCAACAGGCTCCGCGTACGCCTGCCCGCCACCTCCAGCCCCCGACCCCGGCCGGCCATCAGCTTCCGGTCCAGCTCCTCCAGCGCCAACTGCGTTAGTTCCATCGCTACCTTCTGCCCTACCCGCGCAATCCCTTCCTCGATCCCCTCCAGCCCTATCCCCCGCGCCACCGCCTCCCCCACCAGCCGCACGATGGTATCTTCTGCCTGCAGGACTATCCCCATCAGCTGTCGTACCCTATCCACGGAGACCTCACACTCCTTTGCTCGGGAATGGGTGCCCTCTACGGGGCACTTCGTGAGGTCTCCACTTCTCTCCCTCGACCTCACTCCCCTACCGAAATGTTACACTGCCC
>JAIMBG010000082.1 GCA_023511555.1 Acetobacteraceae bacterium
AATCGGAGTGTCAGTTCTCTGGGGGGTGGGTCAATTCATTCCGGCGCTACAGGGTCATTTTACACCCGGCGGTGACATAGCGGCCACTACGGACATCGCCACCCTCCTGGTGGTGGGAGTAATCATCTTCTCCTTCGACTGGAAGCTGTCGCTCGCCTCGCTCGCCTGCCTGCCCCTGTTCCTGGGGGCCTTCCACTTCTTCCGGCGCCACACCCGCGACGCCAGTACCAGGGTGCAAGTCCAACTGGCTGAGGTGTCCTCGGAGCTTCAGTCGGCGCTGGCGGGCGTCAAGGACATCCAGGCGAACTGGGCCTTCAGGAACCACCTCCGGCGGTTTCGGGAACGCCTGCGGTCCCTGATGGGGGCGTCCGTCAACCAGCAACTGTTGCAGACACTGTCCACGGTAGCTGTCTCCTTCATAGGCGCCCTGGGGCCGGTGGTCGTCCTCTCTTACGGCACCCTGCTGGTGCTGGCCGAGAAGCTCACCGTCGGACAACTGGTCGCCTTTAACAGTTATCTCACCTTCCTGTTCGGCCCCAGCCAGCGCCTGGCATCGCTCAACATCAACCTCCAGACGGCACTGGCCGCGGCTAGGCGGGTGTTCGAGTACCTGGACGAGCCTATTTCGGACGGGCCGTCGCGCAGGGGCATACCCCTCATCGTCCGCAGAGGCGAATTGGCCTTCGAGCAACTACACTTCCATTACGAGCCCCATCGACCAGTGCTGCGAGGCGTCAGCTTTACCGTGCCGGGTGGGGCAGTGGCAGCGCTCGTCGGCCCCAGCGGCGCCGGCAAGACGACGGTGGCCAACCTGCTGATACGCCTCTACCGCCCAGCGGCAGGACGGATAACCGTGGACGGCGTCGACATTGCAACCGTGAACGTAGCCTCCCTGCGGCTGCAGATCGGTATCGTCTCCCAGGACACGGTCATATTCGCCGGTCCCATCGCCGAAAACATCGCCTACGCCCGGCCTGGCGCTTCGTGGGCCGAGATAGAGGCCGCGGCGCGCGCCGCCGGCGTGGATACTTTCGCCTCCAAACTGCCCCTGGGGCTGCAACAGCCGGTGGGGGAACACGGCGTCACGCTCTCGCTGGGGCAACGCCAGCGGGTAGCCATCGCCCGGGCCCTCCTCAAGCGGCCCCGCATCCTGATTCTGGACGAGGCTACGTCCGGTCTCGACCCCGAATCAGAGGCCCAGATCTGGGAGATGCTGCGGGCGCGGATGGCGGGGCGAACCATCCTAGTGATCACTCACCGCCTGTTGTCCGTCACCGACGCAGACATGACATTCGTCATCGACGGCGGGCGCATAGTGGAAACCGGGCGGCCCGACGACCTCCTGGAACGCCGTGGAGTCTACTGGAGGCTGTTCCAGGACCAGTTCCGGCCAGAGGCGGCCACGTAGCGGGGCCGCGGGCTGGCGGAAGGCAGGGCAGGACGCGGCGGGCAAAGGAGCGCGGTTGCCATCGGTAGCTTTGTGGGTCGCCGCAACGAATTGCGTATCCTTCACCGCGCCTTGGGGCGCGCCCAGCGCGGCAAGGGGACGGGGTACATCGTAGCTGGAGAGCCGGGCATAGGGAAGACCACGCTTGTACTGGAGTTCTTGCGGCAAGCGGCGCTGGCCGGGACCAGCGGGGCCGTAGTACGCTTCCTCGGCCCCGCCTCGGACCCGGTGGGGCCCTTGCTCAACGCCATCCGGGGGCTGCTTCCCGACCATGCCCCCGAAGCTCGTTCGAGCGGCCGGCTCGGTCAAGTGATCGACATGCTCGACCGCCTGTCAGCCCGCGTCCCCGTTGTGGTCGCCATGGACGGGCTGGAGTACACCGGACCCGTCCAGGTAGCCCTCTTCTCGGAGCTGGCCAGCCTGGCTGGCGAAAGGCACCTGCTGGTCATCGGCACCTTCCGGGGCAATCCCCTCGATGAGGGAGAGAGCACGCACGCCAGCTCGCTGCGTTCACTGGTGCGGAGAAACGAAGCCCAGATCCTCAACGTCGGTCCCCTCTCCGAAGGGGTGGCGCAGGAGCTGGCGGACATGGCCGCAGGGGGGGCCCTCAGCGAGGCCTCGCGGCACTGGGTCGCCTACCTGGCCCGCGGTCACCCGCTCTTCACAGTCCAGTATGCTCGGGCCTTGGCGGCCATGTACCGGCCCCTGCCACCCGCAGACTGGGGCTGCTGGATAACGGCCTTTCCCTTGCCGGACCCAGTGCGCCTCACCCTGCAGGAGCTCCTGGCCGGCCTGTCACCCCCGGTCAGGGAGGGGCTAAGCCTCATTGGCTGCCTGGGGCCGGCCTTTCACCCCGAGGCCCTGGAGGTTTTGCCTCTAAGCCGCGAACGACTGGATGCGGCGGTGCACGAGGCAACCCGCGCGGGACTGCTCACCGCCAGGTGGGCCGGGGGTACCCTCACCCTGTCCTTCCGCTACCCTGCCCTGGCAGAGGTGCTCGCCCGGGAGGCTCCCGCCCACCTGGCCTGGACTGCGCGGCGTCGTCTGATGGTCCGCGCCGCGAGGGAGGGGTCGACCCTCCACCAAGCCTTCTACCTTCAGGCCACCGGGTCCGCCACCGCAGCCTGGCGGGCCCTGAGGCCGCTTTGGGGACCCCGGACCGGGCGCGGCGGTTTCTCCGCGACAGCCTTCGTCGCCGATCACACGCTGAGGTCCCTGCGGGGAATGAGGCTACTCCGCAGGCTTCGCAAGGCACGGCTGAGGGCTCGCCGTCGACCGCCCGTGGGCCGCGCCGGCCCCATCGCTGCCCATCTGCACCTGGGGGCCTGGCAGTGCTCTAGAGGACAGTGGGCGCTGGGCCTGAAACACCTGTGGCGGGTGGCCAGGTACGCCCCGTCCACGCACACCTGGCGCCGGCTAGCCAGCGCAGCCGGGGCGTTCCTGGCCCTCCGGGAATGGCGGCCGGACGTTTTCACCGACGTCAAGCCACGGCATCCCCTGGCGGGCTGGGAAGACTTCCTGATACAAGGGTTGCAGGCAGCAGTGCGCCATCGCTACGCTAAGGCCAGGGCCGTCTTGGCACGTCTCCTGGCTGGTGACGGCCCGCGGCTGTG
Organism: Acetobacteraceae bacterium; assembly: GCA_023511555.1. Taxonomy (GTDB): domain Bacteria; phylum Bacillota; class Sulfobacillia; order JAIMBG01; family JAIMBG01; genus JAIMBG01. The sequence continues at coordinate 3,061 of JAIMBG010000082.1, forward strand.
CCCGGCAGTCGACCAGGCGTGCCGGCTGGCCCTGGCGTTCCTGGCCGCCGCCGAGGGGAACTTCGGGGCTGCACGGGAGATGCTCCGCCAGGAGATCGCGCGGGCGTCGACGGACCCCGAACCATCTCCCCTTGCGGTGGACGCCCTGATCGCACAGGGCTGGCTCGAAGCGGAGCGAGGTTGCCCCGGCGAGGCTCGCCGCGTCGCCACCGAGGCCCTCGAAGCCGGCATGCGCCTGGGAATAGCCCGCGCCAAGTTCGGCGCCCTCATCCTCCTGGCCGCTGCCCAGACCCGGCTGGGAAAGAGGGACGAGGCGGGCGCTGCTCTGCACGCGGCAAAGGCGGCTTTGGGGCAACTCGGCCCAGCTGCCGGGGTGTGGGACCGCCCCCTGTTTCACTTGGTGGCGTTCGAGGCCAGCCTTTTAGGCGCGGCCCGGAATCCCCCCGAGAGCCACGCCGAACGCTTCCATCGGCTGGTTGAGGCCCCGGCCCGGATCCTGGCACCGCGGCAGAGGTCTCTAGTGCGGACCCTCGACTGCCTCCTGCAGGCACAGGTCGCTCTGCGGTGCGGTGACCTGCCGGCGGCCGCCTCCTGGTGCGAGGCGGCATTGAACCCCGGCTACAGCCTTCCCAAACGCTTCAAAGGCTTGAGAGCCGAGGCCTACGCCCTCTATGCGGTGACAAAGGCACGGGCTGGAGATGCGCCCGCAGCTCGCGCCGCCTGGCAGAAGGCGCGGCGGACGGCGGCCCGGGCGCAACTGACGGGATTTCACCTGCACCGCACACTGGTCCTTGGTGCCGAAGCCCACGAAGCCCTGGCTGCACTTACCCACGAGAGCCGGAGCAAGGCCCTGGCGGCCCGCCTGCGGTCCCTGGCGGAGCAGGCAGGCGCTCGGGGCGCGCAGAAAGCCCAGAAGGCCTCGCCTCTCGGCCTGGCGATCGCTTCCATGATGCGGCGGGCCCGCGAGGCGCCAGCTTCCCTGGGAACGCTGACCGCTGAGGCCACACGAACCGGCTACAGCCCTGGCCACCTCTCCCGGGCACTGCGCCGACTCGCCGGCTTCAGCTTCCGCCGGTTGCGTCTTCAGGGAGCCCTGGAACGGGCGGCACAGTTGCTGGCCGAAACCGACCTCACCGTCCGGGACATCGCCAGGGCGTGCGGTTACCACTCCCCCGACGGGTTCAGCCGCGCATTTCGACGGTGCTATAAACTTGCCCCAATGGCGTATAGAAAGCTAAAACAGTCTCCCTAATGCTCGTAACAGTCGGGGTGCGTCACGCCTTCCTCCACCCGCTTGTCCTGTATGGTCGCCTGTTGAGCCTTGCTGTTTTGCTCCAGACTATGGTAGTATCATCTTGTGTTACCTTGGCCGTCGAAAGGTAGAACAGCGAGGTCACGAACCCATGCTAAACCTGGCACCCGGCGTGCGGTACAAGACACGGATCGATGGTAGCCTGCTCTTCTTCGACACCCGGAGCTGTAGGTACGTGAGCGTCCCCAGCTCTGTAGCCGGCCTCCTGTCGCAGGACGGGGGGGGTGCAACCTCCCGCCGGGCCGTACGCTCGTTGGCCGAAGCCCTTGCTGGCAACGGCCTCCTGGCCGACCCCGGGCAACCCGGACCGGTGTTTTCGATCCCCTCCCCCGCCCCGCTGGAGCCGCCCCTTGACGAGGCCTTTCTGGAAGTAACCCGACGGTGCAACCTGCAATGCAGCCACTGCTACCAGCAAGGCAATGCCTTGCCCCAGCAAGAACTCGGTACCCAGCCCCTTCTAGAGCTCATCGACAGGCTGGCCGAAAGTGGGATTCTGCAACTCAAACTTACGGGAGGCGAGCCCTTGCTCCGCTCCGACCTCCCCGAACTCATAAGCCGCGCCCGCAGCCACGACATCGCCACTCGTCTCTACACCAACGGCCTTGGTGTCGACCCCCGCAAAGCCCGCTGCCTGGCGGAGGCCGGCCTTAACGAGGCTCAGGTGAGCATCGACGGACTCAGGGATGAGACATACGCCTCCATCCGCAGGCGGGGCATCCTGGCCGAGGCTACGGCCGGCATCGCTGCCCTACGCGAGGCGGGGATTGCCGTTATTCTCTCCTTCACTGTGACAGAGGCCAACGTGGGCGACCTCCCGCTCCTCGACGACTTCGTTCGCACCCACCGCGTTCAGGTGTGCGTGAGCCCCTACCTCGACTATCGCGTTCTGTCCTGCTCCCGTGGCCCCAGCCGGGGCGAGTTTCCGGCCACCGATATCCTGACCGCGACGCTGGCTGCGTTCACCCGCCTCAAGCCCTTGTGGACCCGGAAAACGCGGCTCACCCAGCTCCTGCCCCCGTCCTGGTTCAGCTTCTGCGGGGCTGGCGTCACCTCGTGCTACATCACCTGTTCCGGCCGCGTGGCCTTGTGTCCGCTGCTCCAGGAGGGGTTCGAGGCCGGCCACATCGATGACCTTAAGTCTGCCTGGGAGCGATCCCCTGTGTTCTTGAGACTGCGCAGCACTAACGTCCTGGACACTCCGGCATGCGGCCGCTGCCCACACCTTGTGTGGTGCCGCGGCGGCTGCCGGGCCCGGGCCCTCATCTACGGTGGAGACCTGCTGGGTCCCGACCCGGTGTGCTGCTGGATGCACGGCCGGCTCACCGGCGCGGGCGAAGGCAGGCCGCAGACCTGGGGGGTGCCGTAGCCGATGAACGGTCGCTATACGTATCCGCAGAGAGTGCTGCTCATCGTCGCCGCCAGCTCACGGTTCTGGAGGGAGTTGGGGGCAACGGACATCTCCACTCCACCCACCGGCGTGCTCTCGCTGGCCGCAGTCCTGCGAATGCACGGCCACCAGGTCGCGGTCATGGACCTGTTCATGGGCGGATACAGCGCAGCGGGGTTCAGGGAAACGATCAGAGGTTTTATGCCTGACGTGGTCGGCATCAGTTGCTACACCGAATCCTACAGAACGGCGGTGTTGCTGTCCAAAATGGTCCGAGAGGAGTTGCGGGCCGCGCCCATCGTCCTCGGCGGCCCCCACGTGACCTTCACCGTGGACCAGACCTTCCGGGAGAGCCCAGCGGACTATATCGTGATGGGCGAGGGTGAGGCCACCATCGTTGAACTTCTGCTCCATCTCGCCTTCCCGGACGTGATCCCCATAAGTAGTGTGGCCGGGTTGGCCTGGCGGGACGGGGACCGGGTGGTGGTGAACCGTCCACGCCCCTTCATTGAGTCGCTGGACGCGCTCCCCCTGGTGGACTTTTCCCTGGTGGACGTGCACGCCTACCGCATGCCGTGGGTCATCGTCACCAGCCGGGGCTGTCCCGGAGGCTGCATCTTCTGTTCATCACGGGCCATGTGGGGGCCGAAGTACCGGTGCCGGTCGGCCCCCCACGTGTTCTCCGAAGTGGTCTTCCGGGCGGGCAGCATGGAGCCGCGGGTGTTCACCATAGTGGACGACACCTTCACCGCTGGGGTCCATAGACTCCGGCAGTTCTGCGAGTTGCTCATCGCAGCCAAGCTGGACGTGGAGTGGCGGTGCGAGTCGCGGGCCGACGTCATGACCCCCGAACTCTTGGACCTGATGCGGAAGGCAGGGTGCACCTGCGTCCAGTTCGGGATCGAGACCGGCGACCCCCAAGTCTTGCGGAGCCTCAACAAGAAGATATCCCTGGACCACGCGGAGGCGCTGGTCGCACACGCGGCCAGAATCGGCCTCAGGCCGCGATGCTCCTTCATCGTCGGCCATCACACCGACACCAAGGAGAGCCTGCAGAAAACGCTCGCCCTGGCGAAACGGTTCCGTCAGGAGTACGGTGCGACAGTAGCCGTGTCGGCCAATACCCCCTACCCCGGCACCTGGCTTTACAACCACCTCGACGAGGCGGGCATAACCCTCCACTCCACGGACTGGGACGACTTTCTGTTCTCGGACCCGGTGATATCCACGCGCAACCTGGACACCAACGACATACGGACTGCCCTGTTTGACGCTCTGGAGTTCCTGGCCCAACAGGAAATGACTGCCGGTACGTCCCGCGCGTGACGATCCTTCGGATTGGGGCCCGCCGCCCCGATTCGGCCCGGGAAAGGAGGATTGAACCATGGGAGCTGTCCTCTCTGAGCCCAAGGCCACTGCTCCGGACCTGGTCGAGCCCGAACAGTGCACCGTATACTGCGACTGGGGGTTCGGCTTCGCCATCGCGATCATCGTTGCTCCCATCCCGGGCGCGACCTAGGCGCCCGAGGGACGGGGAATCGTTCGCTGCGGGGCGGCGGGCCCCCTAATCAGTATACCATACGGAGGCCGGGGAGGGACGGAGGTGGAGGAAGTAGTGACTTCTGGTGGCGTGCCTCACCGGCTCACGTTCACCTGGAAGCGCCATGGTGAGTGCGCCCTCGTCATCACTGCGCAGGGGCGAAGGGTCCTGCTCAACCCCGACGCGACCATGGTGTGGGAGCTTCTCGACGATCGCCGTACGGTTGATGAGGTCGTCAAGCGATACTCCCAGGCTGCCGGGTGTGACGGGGAAGATGCCGCCGCCAGAGTGACGCAAACCCTGGAGTTGTTCTTGCAAGAAGGACTGATCACGTTCAAAAGCTTCCTATGGAAAGAAGGCTGAAGGGTTATGGGCATCCCGCGACGCGCTTTGTTCGTGGCCGTGGCCGGCAGCACCCAAACGCGCGAGATCGCCCGCCAGGCGGCGGCCACGCCGCCGCTCGGCCTTATGTCGATCGCGTCGGTCTTGCGCATGCACGGCTGGCAGACAGCGCTGACTGACCTGCTGGTGGAAGATCTCACCCGCCAGGAGTTCCTGGGGCGGGTTTCCCGCTTCGCGCCGGGCGTGATCGGCCTGAGCTGCTACACCGAGACAGTCAACGCCACCAAGGAGGTAGCCCGTGAGGCGCGGAGCGTCTGCCCCCACGCCATAATCGTAGTAGGAGGGCCTCACCCCTCCTTCGACCCGGAGGCGTTTCTGGCCGATGGTACAGCGGATTACGTGGTGATGCGGGAGGGAGAGGCGTCCATCGTGGAACTGGCCGCCCGCCTGGAGTGCGGCCTGGACGGCGAAAACGTGCGTGGCGTGGCCTACCGCCGCAACGGCAAGATCGTCGTCAACCAGCCGCGGCCGTACCTGCAGTGCCTGGACCAATTGCCTTTCACTGCCTACGACTTGGCCCCCCGGGACGCCTACGTGGTGGCCACGTCCATCGTCTCGAGCCGGGGCTGCCCAGGCAGGTGCGCGTTTTGCGCCTCGGCCAGCCTCTCGGGACACCGGTACCGGGCCCGCTCACCTGAGCACCTGTTCAGCGAGGTCTACCACCGCTACCTGCAAACCCGGGATCGCTACTTTGTGCTGTTCGATGACGCCTTCACCACCGATACCCGCCGGGTGCTCGCCTTCTGCCGGCTGCTCAGGTACTCGGGGCTCGGCCTGGTGTGGCGGTGCGACTCCCGGGTGGACGCAGTCGACGAGGCGCTTCTGGCCGAGCTTGCTGCGTCCGGCTGCATTGCCGTTCATTACGGCGTGGAGAGTGGCGACCAGGGTGTCCTGGACTCGATAGGCAAGAAGATCCGGGTGGCGCAGGTCGAGAGGGTGGTGGCGGCGACAGCCGAGCTGGGCATGAAGCCCATGTGCTCCTTCATCATCGGCCACGCCGAGGACACCGAAGAAACCGTGGCCCGCACCGTGGCGTTCATGCGCCACCTGAAGGACCGCTACGGGGCGGTAGTGGCCTACTCCTGCCTGGTGCCCTATCCGGGGACGCCAGTGGCCCGCCGGGCGGCCGAGCTGGGCCTGCGGGTGGAGACCCAAACCTGGGAGGAGTACAACACTAACAATGTCATCATTTCCACCCGCCACCTGAGCCGCGAGAGACTGAGGGAGCTGCTGTACGACGTGCGCGGAGACGAGCGGCTGGCTGGACCGGCGGGCCTTCAAGAAAGGGGGGAGCCCGTCACCCCCGCCGCTGCGGGGTGACGCCGCCATGAAGATTCCAATTGGGACTCGGGTCGTACTGGAGGTGGAGGGCAATCTGCTCTTCAGCGGCATTTGCCGCGGGGAGGTCGAGGTCTGCGGCCGGCGGGGCGTGCTGGTAGAGACCGATCCCGGCATCGGCTTGGCAGTGTTCTGTCCGACCGCTCACGTCAAGTCGCTGACCACCATCCCGTTACCGGGAGGCGAGGACTAATGGAGGGAGCTGACCCTGCTGGAGTATACCGCCTGGCTCCAGGGACCAAACTGGTGAACCTCAAGAGAGGGGGGGCCCTGATAGATCCCGAGCGCGCGCGATGGACCCGCATTAACGCCACCGGCCGTATGATCGTTGAACTGTGCGACGGGAAGCGCAGGGCCGACGATGTGGCGCAGGAACTGGCGTCCAGCCACGGGGTTCCGGCAGACATCGTAAAGGAATGGACCGTGCGCTTTCTGACTGAGCTGCTCCGCGGCCAGTTCATACGGGACGTAACCTCCCCTCCCCTCCCCGCACTGGGCGCACCGGCCGACCAGCGGCTGGACATCCTCTACCTGCACGTCACCAGCCGGTGCAATATGGCCTGCCCATACTGCTATGCCCGGGCGGGGGAGGAGCACGAACCGGACCTGAACGCTGAAACCCTGGAACGGGTGGTGCGTGAAGCAGCCCAACTGGGCGCGACCAAGCTGGCGCTCTCGGGTGGCGAACCGCTCCTGCGTGACGACCTGGAACGCATCGCCGGAGCCGGGAAAGCCGCCGGTCTCAAGGTGCAACTGCTGACCAACGGCTGCCTCCTGACCCGAGAGCGAGCCGAACGGCTGATCCCCGTCCTCGACCTGGTCCAGGTCTCCATAGACGGCTGGGACGAAGAGTCCAACAGTCGCACCCGCGGGAAGGGCACCTTCACCGCCGCGACAGGGGCCTTGGCCGTCCTGCGTGAGGTGGGGATGAAGGACCTAATCGTCGCCGCCACCCCGGTGTTCAGCGACAACGAAGGGATAGGCCGCCTAGTGGAAATGGCCTGGAGCAGCGGCGCCCGGCTCCTGCGGCTCAACCAACTGGTTCCCGCAGGCAGGGCAGCTGGCCTGGTCCAAGGGCACCAGGCCGACCTCGTGGGCAGGGCCGACGCAGTCTACTCGGCCTACCGGCAGTTGCACCAACGCCTCACCCGTCAGCGGCGCGAACTGCACTTTACCGTGAAGGTCGCTGGCGACCCCTTGCAGGAAATGATGGCCATGAACCGAAAGGTCAGTTGCGGGGTCGGAGTGTCCACCATCAGCGTCGCCGCCGACGGAACAGTCTACCCCTGTGCTGCCCTGCACCGGTCTGAGCTGGCGCTGGGCAATATAGGAC
>JAIMBG010000083.1 GCA_023511555.1 Acetobacteraceae bacterium
GGGGCTCGGGGGGGGCGGGGGGGGGGGGGGGGGCGGGGGGGGGGGGGCGGGGCCCTGGGGGGCGGGGGCGGGGCGCCCGAGCCGGCGCGGGCCCGGCCGGGGTCGGAACCCATGGCCAGTCTGCTGCTGATTAACCCCCCGCTCCCCAGGGGGCGGCGGGCGGGGGTGCTGGGCGCCGCGGCCGGTTTCTCCCCGCCGCTCGGCCTGCTGTCGCTTGCCGCCTGCGCCCGGGCCGCGGGGCACCGGGTGGCGGTGCTGGACGCCGAGGCCCTGGGCCTCAAGCTCAAGGCGGCGGCGAAGGAAGCTCTAGAGTTCAGGCCGGCCCTGGCGGGGCTCACCGCCACCACCCTCTCCCTCTCCTCCGCCGCAGCGCTCGCCGCGCTGCTGAAGGAGGGCTCGCCGGGGACCCTGGTGGCGGTGGGCGGGCCCCACGCCACCGCCCTGCCCGAGGACACCCTGGCCAGATACCCGGCGTTCGACCTGGCGGTGGTGGGCGAGGGCGAGGAGACGCTGCTGGAGCTCTTGTCCGTCCTCGACGAGGGCGGGTGGCGGCGGGCGGCGGGGGCCCCCTGGGACGGGGAGGTGGCGGCCCGCTTTGGACGCGTGGCTGGGATAGCTTTGAGGGTCGGTCGAGGGGAGCCGGAAAGGACCGCCCCCCGGGAAGCGATTCCCGACCTGGATCGGCTCCCCCGGCCGGCCTGGGACCTGCTCGACGGGTTCCCCTGGCGCTACCGGCTCCAGGCCCAGAGCTGGTTTGCCACCCCCTCCACGTCGGTGTGCGGGTCGCGGGGCTGCGCCGGCCGCTGCACCTTCTGCTGCCGGGGGGTCTTCGGCCGCCGGGTGCGCGCCCACAGCCCGGAGTACCTGGTAGCGGCGCTCAGAGAGCTCAAGTGCCGGTTTGGGGTGCGGGGGGTGCAGTTCGAGGACGACAACTTCACCCTGCTCAGGCCCCGGCTCCTCCGCTTCTGCGAGCTGGCCCGGGCGGAGCGCCTGGGGGTGGAGTGGTCCTGCCAGGCGCGGGTGGACACCGTGGACCCGGAGATGCTCAAAGCGGCGCGGCTGGCCGGGTGCCGGGCGGTGCTGTTCGGGGTGGAGAGCGCGGACCCGGCCGTGCTGGAGATCCTGGGCAAGCGCATCACGCCCGATCGCGCCTACCTGGCGCTCTCCTGGGCGAGGGCGGCGGGGCTTGCCACCAAGGGGTTCTTCATGTTCGGCTGCCCGGGGGAGACGCGGGACGGCCTGGGGCGGACGGTCGAGTTCATGCTCCGGGCGCCGCTTGACGACATAAGCATCCACATGTACACCCCCTTCCCCGGGACGGAGCTTTACCCCAATATCTCCAGGTACGGGGAGTTCACCCCCGACTTCGAGCGCATGAACTCGTTTGAGCCGGTCTTCGTGCCCCACGGGCTCAGCCGGGAGGAGCTTCTGGCCTGGGCGCGCCGCGCCTACCGCGCCTTCTACCTCCGGCCCCGGACGGTGCTGGGGTACATGGGCAGGCTGAAGCACCCCGCCCAGGCCCTGGCCCTGGCCCGGTCGGCCCTGGGCCTGGCGCGGTTCGTGACCGGCCGTGGCGGGGAGGGAGGGGCCCCGCCCGGGGCCCATGGGGATGGCTCTGGGGGTGCGGAAAGGGGGGCGGGGAGGTGAAGGCGCGGGCGGGGGCGGCCGCGGAGCCGCCGGCGCGGGGGCGTGGCGAACCTGCCACCTGGGCCCAGCTCTACCCCACCCTGGTGGCGGTGGTGGCCGCCCTGGGGCTGCTGGTGCGCATGGTGAACCTCATGCTGCTCATCCGGGCCCGCTACCCCCTGGTCGACGAGGCCATCCTGGACGCCTCGATATACGAGAGGTGGGCGCTGGCCATCCTCCAGGGGGGCGAGGCGGCGCGCCGCACCTTCTTCTTTCCTCCGCTCTTCGCCTACGTGCTGGCGGGGCTCTTCGGCCTGGTGGGGTACCGGCCCATGGCCGTCCCGGTGTTCAACACCGCCCTGGACGCGCTGAATGTGGTCCTGGTATGCATCGCGGGCGCTCGGGCGTTCGGCCGCAGGGTGGGGCTGCTGGCGGGGGCGTTCTACGCCCTGTACGTCCCGGCCCTGTTCCACGCCACCACGCCCTTTAAGACCACCGTGGAGGTGTTCACCGGGCTTGTGCTCCTGCTTTTCCTGGTGAATGCCGACCGGCGGCCCACGGCCTGGAATTGGGCCGGCTCGGGCCTATCGCTGGCGGTGGCGTCCCTGGCCCGGCCCAACCTTCTGGTGCTGGGGCCCGTCCTGCCGCTCATGGCCCTGGTGGCCCGGCGGCGCGTGGGGTGGCGGAGGGCGCTGGCCTGTGCCCTGCTGGCCGCCGCCGCCCTGGGCGCCGTGCTGGGGGGGGTCGTGGCCCGAAACCTCGCCGTGCTGGGGGAGCCGGGGCTGTTCACCAACGGCGGCATCGCGTTCTACCTCAGCGTGAACAACTTCACCCGCCCCGACTTTCTGCCCGGGGACCCGGAGGTGGAGGAGCAGGTCTTCTTGGAAGAGTACCTCCGGCGCTCCGGGAAGGATGAGGCCACCTCCTCGGAGTCTTCGGCCTACTGGATGCGCCAGGCCGTGAGGATCTTCCGGGCCAGGCCGCTCAGGTTTCTGAACCTGCTGGTCTTGCGCCTGGTCATCTTCTTCAACCGGGCCGAGATCGGCGACTGCTACAGCCTGGAGCTGGCGGCGGAGAAGTCGCCGCTGCTCAGGCTTCCCCTGTTCACCTGGGGCACGCTCGCCCCCCTGGCCCTGGCGGCGGCTACCCTGGGCTGGGGGTCAGGGTTCCGCCTGAGCCGACGGGCCGCCGCGGCCGGTACAGAGGCGGGGCCGCCCCGGAGCAGCTTCTGGCCATACTGCCTCCTGCTCCTGTCCTACACCCTCTCGCTTGCCACCATCTTCCCGGTGGACAGGTACCGCCTGCCCGCCGTGCCCCAGGTGGTGACTCTCGCCTCCTGGGCCGTCTGGGCGCTGGTAGCAGCGGCGCGGCGGTCCTGGGGGCCGCCCCGCCGCCGCTGGGCGGCCTGGGCGATGCTGGCCGGCTGGCTCCTGTTCATTGCCGCGGCGGGTCTGTTCGTAAACCTTAGGGTGGGGTTCTACGACTTCGACGGCAACCTGGGCCAGCACCTCCTCAACCTCGGCGACGTGCTGGCCACGGGCGGCCGCCTGGAAGAGGCCGAGGCCTACGACCTCCGGGCCCTCCGTCTCTGGCCTGAAAACCCCCGCGTGCATTACAGCCTCGGCCTGATACGGCTGAAGAGGGGGCGCCCCGGCGAGGCCGTGGCCTCGCTGGAAAGGGCGGTGAGCCTGGACCCCTCCAACGACGATTACCACCGAGCCCTGGCCGAGGCCCGGAGGGCGGCCGCAGAGGCGGCCGCAACCCCCGGGCCCAGCACGGGGGGCGCGGCCCCCGGCGGCGGCTAGCCATCCGCCGGGTCCCAGAAGCGGCTCAGCCGGGATGGTGCAGGGCCGCGGCCGGCCGGCCCCAGGCAGCGGCGCGCCCCGGCCGGGACGAGGAGCAAGGAGGGAGGCTAAGGTGTCTCGCCCGTCGATATCCCTGATCATCCCGGCCTACAACGAGTCCGAGCGCCTGCCCGGGACGCTGAAGGCCGTGGACACCTACCTTTCGGGGCGGCCGGGGGACTACGAGATACTGGTGGCGGACGACGGGAGCACCGACGGCACCGCCCAGGTGGCGGCGTCGTTTTTGCCCTACCGGGGTAGCCTGCGGGTGCTGGCCAGCCCCGTCAACCTGGGCAAGGGGAACGCCGTGCGCCGTGGAGTGCTGGCGTCGCGGGGGGACGTGGTTGCGTTCACCGACGCCGACCTCTCCGCCCCCATCGCCGAGCTGGACCGGCTGATTTCCGCCCTGGACCGCTGCGAGGCGGCCATCGCCTCCCGAGTGGTCCGGGGGGCATGGGTGCGGGTGCCCCAGCCGCTCCACCGCCGCCTCATGGGCCTGGCGTTCAAGGCCCTGGTGAAGCTCCTGTTCTTCCCCGACCTGGAGGACACCCAGTGCGGCCTCAAGGCTTTCCGGGGCGAAGCCGCCCGGCGGGCGTTCGCGCTTTGCCGCGTGGACGGCTTCGCCTTCGACGTGGAGGTGCTGGCGGTGCTGCGCCGCCTGGGCTGCCGCGTGTGCGAGGTGCCCGTCATCTGGGACGACTCGCCGCGGTCCCGGGTGAGGCTCCTGCGCGACCCGGGGCGCATGCTGGCCGACCTGCTCAGGGTGAGGCTGGGCCTGAGCCTGGGAGCCTACGGGCCTGCCTCCCCGGCCCGCCGCGCCGTGGAGGGGTGACCATGGACCTGCGCCTTGTCCTCATCATGCTGGGCAGCACCCTGCTCTGCTCCCTGGCCCAGTTGCTTCTGAAGCAGGGGGCGGTGGGGGCCGCGGCGGGCGGGTTGGGAGTATTCCTCCTCCGGGCGGCGGCCTCCTGGAAGGTGCTGTTGGGGCTGTGCCTTTACGGCGGCAACATGGTGCTGTGGCTGGTACTGCTGCGCCGCTACCCCCTGAACGCCGTGTACTCGCTCACCGCGCTCACCTACCTCGAAGTGGAGGCGCTCTGCGCCCTGGTGCTCAGGGAGCCCCTGGGCTGGGGCCAGTGGGCGGGGATGCTCATGATCGTGGGAGGCATCTGGCTGGTGGTGTCGAGGTAGCCCCCGGGCGGCGGCCTTCGGGGAACTCCCCGGGCCGTTTCCCCACCCTCCGTCGGACCTGAAGAAAGGGCGGGGCTCCTGGCCGCCGGAGCCCCGCCCGTCTTGCGGCCTTCAGCCGTGTGAGCCCGCGCCTGCCCTCACTTGCAGGGGGGGAGCGAAACCTTCTCCACCCCCAGGGTGGGCCGCGGCCACGGCTTATCCCACACGAAGTGGCCGTCGGACCAGGGCTGGCCCTCGACCAGCACCTGCACCGCCTTCACCGTGGGGAACTCGGTGAGGGTGTAGACTATGGACTGAACCGTAACCGCACCCCCGGTGGTCCCGCCGGCGTGGTCCCTGGCGAACTCGGCGCTGAAGTCGACCCTGGCCACGCCGTCGCGGATGGTCAGCCCGCGGAGCCTGGCGGTGGCCGGAAGCGTCCGCCCCACCTCGCCGTCACCGGGCAGCGGGCCGGCGATGAGCTGCTCTATGGCTGCCCGGGCCGGGGCCGCTGTGGACGGGACCACCCGGCGCACCGGGACGACCAGGCCGAACTCCCCGTCCGCGCCCGCCACGACCAGCGGCTCGTCGGCGAAGTACAGGGTGAGCGCCGTGCCGGTCTGCGCCGGCGGCGCCGCCCCCGCCTCCACGGTGAAGGTCCACTCGGCGCCGGTCTTGCGACCGTCGGCGCCCCCCACCAGGGCCCGGGCCCGGTAGGGGCCGTCCCCCAGGCCGCTCAGGCGGGCACCCAGGATAAGGTAGCCCTCCTGAGCCCCGGGCCCAGACCGGGACCTCAGCACCTCAGCCTGCAGCGGCCGACCGTTCAGCTCCAGGGTGGCCGAGGCCGGCTGGAACGTGGACTGGTACCGAAAAAGCGCCCTCACCATTGCCTCCCTGACCGTGACCTTCCCGCCGCTGGCCACGCCGGGTGAGAGCGGCGTGACCGCCGCGTCGGGCAGGGGTCCCGGGGTCGCGGTGGCCTGCGGGGGCGCAGCGGGCTGCGCCGGCGGGGCCGAACCGCCTCCCCCCGTCGAGGCCGAAGGGGCCGGGGCGGAGGGTGCCGCGGCGGGAGGCTTGGCTCCGGGAGCCCCCGCCTCCCCGCCGGTCCCCTTCCTGGCGCAGCCGGTCGCGGCCGCCAGGGAGAGGGCCAGTACAACGACGCACAGCCGGAGCAGGAACGACCTTCGCACGGATGCTCGCCCCCCCGTCACCGATGTTTGGGATGTATCCGCTGCTCCGTGATTTGACGTTCAAAGCCCCGGTTTGGTTCCGCGGCCGCCCATAGTGGGCTCAAAGCCTGGGTTCGACGGGCCGGAGACGCGCACCTTCCTCTCGGCCTATGCAGCCCCCTCCCGGGCAGGGGGGAGCCGCCTCCGCGGCGAAACCTTCCGCAGCCGGATTCGGTTGGGAGGAGTCAGCGTGGCTCCGGTGCTGGACGTCCTCTACTCGCCAGTGTGTGAGAAGCTGCCTCGGGTCGAGGCGGTCGCCCGCAGGCACGGCCTGGAGCTGCGGGCCTACAACGCCTGGGCCCTGGGGCCCCAGGACCTGCCCCGGCTTCCAGGGCACGTCAGGGAGGCGCTTTTCGCCCTCCGGGAGGGAAGGGACGGGTTTTATGCCTGGGTCTCCTTCCTGGACGGCGAGCGCCTGGACGATCTGGAGGGGCGCTTCCCCCTGGACGAGGCGGGGGACCCCCAGTGGGAGCTGGAGGAGGAGCTGATGGCCGTCGAGGCCCAGGCGGCTCTTCTGGCCATCCAATTGGGTGCCAGGGTCAGGGTGTACCCCCTCAGCGCCGGGGCTCTGTTGAAGGGGCTCAAAGGGCCCGGCTCGTTCTGTCTGGGCTGGCTGGCCCCCTCCCAGCCCGGCCCCGGCGGCCCGGGCTGGGCCCGGATCCGCAGAGAGCGGAGGGAGTTCCTCCTCCAGTTGCTTTCCGACCAGGGGGCCTGCGGCTACGTGGCCTGCCTGGAGGAAAGCGTGCTGGCGTTTCTGACCTTCTTCCCCAAGTCGGTGGCCCGCCGCTTGGGGTATTACAGCTCCCCCCGGCCCACCGACCCCGGCCGCACCCTGGTGGTGGGCTGCCTGTTCGTGCCCCGGCCGCTGAGGCGCCTGGGGCTGGCGGGGCGGCTCCTGGACCGGCTGGTGGCGGACGCCCGTCGGCGCGGGTTTACTCGCGTGGAAGCGGTGGCGGTGCGCGACGACGGGGGGAGGGTCTTCGGCTGGCACGCCGTCCACCCCTTCCTCAGCCGGGGCTTCTCCCTGGAGCAGGACGTCAGCTTCGCCGACGGCTACCGGGACATGGTGGTCATGGGCCTGGACCTCAAGCCGGTTCCCGGCCCCCGTCCCGGCGCGGGCTTTGCCTGACGGGAGGGCCGTAGCCATGCCCGCGCCGATCGTCGCCTCGAGTCGCGCCCCCGCAGGACCGCCCGGGCACCGGGCGCTCAGCCCGGCGAACCTGGAGGCCGACTTCGGCCGCCTCAGCCCGGCGTTCCGGCAGTGTGCCGGGGCGCTCTATCACCTCCTGGGGCAGGGGCCCTCCGGGCCCGGCGCCCAGGCCCTGGAGCGGTGGCGGGCCGCCGTCGGGGAGGCGGCGGGCCTGGCGGCAGGCCCGGCCGCAGGCCCTCGGGGCGGCCGGGAGGCCGGGGTGCGGGGGGAGCCCGGCCCCCTCGATTCCCTGGCCCGCGGCCTGGGGCTTGACCCCCCAGCCGACCCGGTGCCCCTCCTCTTCTGCGTGCACACCTACTTCGCCCTCCTGGCCAAGCTCCTCGCCTGGCTGGCCCTGGAGCGCTTCGCCCCGTCCGGCCGCGCCGGGCCCGCCGGACTGTCCCGGCTGTCGGACAGCGAGCTGCAGCGGGCGCTGAGGGGGATGGAGGACGGGAGCCGGTTCCGCGCCCTAGGGGTGGACAACCTGCTCGAGGGCGACGGGCTGGGGTGGTACGCCGAAGAAGGGGGCCGGGGCTCCAGGCCCGTGGTGGACGCGGTGCGGGCCGTGGCGGCGCGGCTTGAGGGGTACTGCTGGTTCGAAGGGGTGGAGGCACCTCCCGGCCCGCCGCCCGAAGCGGGGGGCGACCTGCTGAAGGGGCTGTACCACCGCCTGGTGCCGCGCGGACTGCGCCGCAGCCTGGGCGAGTACTACACCCCCGACTGGCTGGCCCGGCACCTGCTCAACCGGCTGGAGGGCGGCGCCTTCCGCGGCGACCCGGAGAGGCGCCTCATCGACCCCGCCTGCGGCTCCGGCACCTTCCTCGTCCTGGCCATCCGCGCCGTGAGGCGGCGCTGCCTGGAACTGGGGTTCAGCGGGGCCGAGGCTTTGGAGCTGATCTGCCGGAACGTCGTGGGGGTCGATCGCAACCCCCTGGCGGTGCTTGCCGCCCGTGCCAACTACCTCATGGCCCTGGGCAGCCTTCTCCGGCACCGGCGGGGGAGCCTCGAGCTTCCCGTGAGCCTCGGCGACACCGTCCTGGACCGCCGGCTCGGCGGCCGCTGGGGCCAGTTCGACTATGTGGCGGGCAATCCGCCGTGGGTGAACTGGGAGCGCCTGCCCGAGACATACCGGCGGGCCTCCCGGCCGCTGTGGGCCGGGCAGGGCCTGTTCTCGGCCCGGGGGATGGACGCCATCCTGGGCGGGGGCAAGAAGGACGTCTCCAGCCTGATGACCTACCAGGCCATGCAGACCCTGCTCAAGCCCGGCGGCCGGCTGGGCTTCGTCATTGCCCGATCGGTGCTGAAGACGGCCGGCGCGGGCGAGGGCTTCCGCCGCTTCCGCCTGGGCGACGGCACCCCGCTCGGTCCGGTCCTGGTGGACGACGTGGGCGGGCTTCGGGCCTTTGAGGGGGCGTCAGACCGCGCGGCGGTGGTCATCCTCCAGAAGGGCAGGCCCGCCGCCTACCCCGTGCCCTACGTGCGCTGGCTGAGGCGGCGGGGCCTGGGCCCCGGGCCCCACGCCTCCCTGACCGAGGCCCTGGCCGCAACGCGGCGGCTCAGGATGCTGGCGGAGCCCGTGGATCCGGAGGACCCGGCCTCTCCCTGGCTCACCGCCCCCCCGGCGGTGCTGCCGGCGCTGAGGAAGGTGGTGGGCCCCTCCGACTACCGGGCCCACGCCGGCGTCTACTCCGGCGGCGCCAACGGGGTCTACTGGGTGGAAAAGATCGCTGACCTGGGCGGCGGACTGGCGCTGGTCCGAAACATCGCCGTCGGCCTCAGGCGGCCGGTGGACCGGGTGACCTGCGAGATAGAGACTGACCTGCTCTACCCGCTGCTGCGAGGGCGCGACGTCCGCCGCTGGTCGGCCGCCCCCTCTGCCTTCGTGGTCATGGTCCAGGACCCGAGGGCGCGGCGCGGCATGGACCAGAGGGTGGTCGAGCGTAAATACCCCCGGGGGTATGAGTACCTGCAGCGCTTCGAAGCCGCCCTCCGGGCCCGCCGGTCGCAGGCCGTCCGCCGCCTCATGGAGTCAGGCCCCTTTTATTCGATGTTCGGCGTGGGCGAGTACAGCTTCGCCCCGCACAAGGTGGTGTGGCACCAGATGGCGTCTTCCCTCGCGGCCGCCGCCGTGTCCCCCTGGGAGGGCCGGCCGGTTATGCCGGAGCACGTTCACGCCTTTGTGGCCGCGAACAGCCGGGAGGAGGCGCTGTATCTGGCTGCGGTGGTGAACTCGACCCCCTTTGCCGCTGCCGCCGCCTCTTGTCTTCCAGTGGGCGGGAAGGGTTTCGCCGCGCCCCACATGCTGAGGCGCCTCCGGGTTCCGCGGTACCGGCCGGAGGACCCGCGCCACCGCGACCTGGTCCTGCTCTCCTCAGAGGCGCATCGGGCGCGGGCGTCCGGCGACCCGGCCGCCCTCCGCGCCGCGGAGCGGGCGCTGGACGGGGCGGCCGCGCCGCTGTGGGGAATTGAGGAGGCCGAGCTGCGGCGGCTGGAGGCGTACCTCGCCCGGCTGGGAACCGGCCGGGGCCGCCGGGGCGGCTGACGCCGGAAACGCGGCGGCAGACAGGCGGGGGCGGCTGACGCTGGAGGGGCGGCGTCAGCGCCGCTGCCCCCCGGCCTTGCGCTCCGCCAGCCGCCGGGGCTGGACCCCTACGCCGTAGGCGGCGGTGAGCGCAGACGCCGGCCCGGCGGCGAGGAGGCCCCAACCCCACACCCGTCCCACCCTGCGCCCGTCCCCCTGTGTTGCCGGCGCCCCCCCGCACCCGGTCCGCCCCAGGGGACGCCCCGCCCTTCCGGGTGCCACCTCGTGTCGAAGACGGCGGTGCCGGGCGACCCTTGCGGCGGCTGGCTCCGGACCCCCGGTCAGTCGAGAAATGCTAGATTTTGTCGTCAAAAACACCAGTTAGCTTGGCGTTTAGAAGAAGGTAACGAACCTTGCTGGTCAAATTTTTATAATGTACCAAACCCTCCCAAACAGGGTTCGCTGGGTCGAGCCTGAGCGCCTGCCGGGGGAGGTGGGAGATGCCGAGTCAGACCAGCCGGCCCATGGGACTTGCCGGTCAAGCTGGTGAGAGAGGAGGTTGGACCATGAGGTTGCGCGGAGTGACGTGGAGGACGGCCGTCGCGCTCGCCCTGGCCCTGGCTTTGGTTTCGGCCGGTACGCTGGTTTACGCCGGCGGGCGTCCCAGCCCGGAGCTTCCGGGTCCGCGGCCCCTGCCCCTGGTGTCGGTGGTCGTGCCCCAGCAGGCTGCACAGGCCCTCATCGACGCGGGCCTGGACGTGGTCGCGGTGCGGCCGGCAGCCGGCGGAAG